>NZ_JAWOTW010000384.1:0-659 GCF_033339075.1 Vibrio sp. 970 | reverse complement strand
CACAACGTAAATGCGATGCCACCAATGGCGAGTACGATCATTGGCGCAAGGTACTGAGCAAGAACAGTAATTTTGATTGCCGAAATACCAAATATGATCAGGTAGTCGGTGCTGATACCAGCTGCGTGCTTAAATGCTCCATCACAAAGGTATCGTGACGCTTTGGTTTGTTTCGCGACAATTCGTACGAGCATTCCGCCCAAAAAGCCCGTTACAAATGTCGGAATTTGTACTTTGTCGTGGAACGACGATAAGTAGTTTGCTGCGACATAAGAGAAAGCCGTAACGACGACGACAAGGGCTGCGTGAATAGCAAATGAATCCACAGAGAGTGAAGACATTGTGTCTTTCATCACTGGTTCTTGTTCTGTTGGTTTTACAAGACCTTTTCGTTCATGTTCATCCATGCTGTCAAAAGTTGTAAAGCTTCGAATCCAACCCATTTTTAGAGCAAATTGAAGCATCAGCATGCCGATGGAAATTGAGATGAAGATACCGACTGTCGCAAAGGTCAAACCAAGCGTGAAGCCATCTTCCCAACCAAGACCCGTGAAAATATCTCCCACAACTGAGGCTGAACCGTGACCACCCATGAAACCCGCAGACATTGTTACGCCAAAACCAGGATTGATTTCTGGCCAGAAAAATGTAGTTAAGAG
>NZ_JAWOTW010000383.1:0-659 GCF_033339075.1 Vibrio sp. 970 | reverse complement strand
TCCGATCTGTACGCGAATTAACTGGTGGCATCTACTTCGGCCAACCGAAAGGCCGTGAGGGTGAAGGCGCTAACGAAAAAGCGTTTGATACCGAGGTGTACCACCGCTTTGAGATCGAACGTATTGCAAAAATCGCGTTTGAATCTGCTCGTCTACGTCGTAAGAAAGTGTGCTCAATTGACAAAGCAAACGTTCTGCAGAGTTCTATCTTATGGCGTGAAGTTGTGGAAGAGATTGCCAAAGACTACCCAGATGTCGAGTTGTCTCACATGTACATCGACAACGCGACCATGCAGTTAATCAAAGACCCAGCCCAGTTTGACGTCATGTTATGTTCAAACATCTTTGGCGACATCATCTCTGATGAGTGTGCAATGATCACGGGCTCTATGGGCATGTTGCCTTCAGCAAGTCTTAACGAAAGCAAGTTCGGCCTATACGAGCCTGCCGGTGGCAGCGCACCAGATATCGCAGGCAAAAACATTGCTAACCCAGTAGCGCAGATCCTTTCTGCTGCACTGATGCTGCGTTACAGTTTTGGCGAAGAAGCTGCGGCGCAAGATATCGAATCCGCAGTATCTAAAGCACTTTCGGCAGGCGAGCTTACCGCAGACCTAGCAAGCGACAAGCCTGCACTGACGACATCAGAAATGGGTGAC
>NZ_JAWOTW010000382.1:0-660 GCF_033339075.1 Vibrio sp. 970 | reverse complement strand
TGATGCACGACATTGAGGTGGATGAATCCATGATGGCGTTCCCGGCGGTTGAAATGGTGCTGGGTGGGGTGGACTACCACGCTGAGGTGCGTTTGAATGGCGTTGCATTGTTTGACTGCGATGGCTCTCAGAATGTCTACAAGAAAGACATTCGCCCTTACATGCAAATGGGGCGTAACCGCTTTGAAATCTTGTTCTTAGAGGAAGACGAAGATCTTCTGTTTGATGAAGATAAACCTGAGCTGTGTTCGCTGTCCGATCATGAATATAGAAAAAGCGATGACCGCTTAGGCGTGTGGCAAGTGCCTTACCTGCAGTTTATTCGCAACGTACGTTTAGATCGTGTCGCGACCGAACAAATCTGGCACCACGGTGGTGGTTGTGAGTTTAAAGTGGATCTTTACTATCAGACTTTTGTGCCGGGTTTGGTCTCGGCATCAGTGAAGTTTGATGGTATGACTTACCATATTCCAATTGATGTGCGCGCCGATCATGCCAGTGCGTTATTTCAGATCGAAGCGCCTAAATACGCTGATTTGAATGACCCCGATCCGAAAGATCTCTACCAACTTGCGGTGGAGTTAGATGGGCAGCGCCAAGCATTTTCTGTTGCGCTTAGCCAAGAGCTTTGCGTTACCCATGTTGTGCTTTAATTCTTAG
>NZ_JAWOTW010000381.1:0-663 GCF_033339075.1 Vibrio sp. 970 | reverse complement strand
TTGGTAGCAATGTAGGATCACAGTCGACCTTCGTTGATGAAGCGCGAACGAGATCCAACATTTTTTGATTGTCCATCTTGCCGTAGAACTGCTCTGCGCTCTTTTCTGACTTCATATTGTTGACAGCAAATAGCAATGAGTAAGACGAATTCAGTGCTAAGTCGTTAAGCAGTGGATCGTTCGAAAACGCCACCATAGCAGGGTTGAGTGGACGGTGACCCAAAGACGAACGAGCGCCTGCAACACAAAGAAGCACAACGAAAATCGCCAAAAGAGGGCGCCATTTCCAATTGATTTGTTGCGCGCTATCGGTCAGTTTTTTGCTCCATTTCCAGCCTAAAACTAGCGTCAAAGCGGTGCCGATTGCACCAATAAACAGTTCTAGTTTGTAGCCAGTCCAAAGCATGCTCATCACTTCTTTCGGGTAGATGAGGTATTCAACAAACAGGCGGGTTGGACGCAGGTCATATTCTTGAATGAATGGCGCCGTTGCCAGCTCCATGTACACAAGAATCCATAGCCCAGTGACCATCCACAAGCGCAATACCCATTTCCAGCATTCTCCGACCTTGCCTTTTAGTGGCATGAAAGAAGAAAGCAGAGCAGGGAGGATGAACAACCAGCATAACGTTGCGATATCAACACGCACGCCTTGGCCTAGGA
>NZ_JAWOTW010000380.1:0-663 GCF_033339075.1 Vibrio sp. 970 | reverse complement strand
ATACGTCAAACGCCTGCGCGTAAGGGCATGTATTATCGTTATATTTTTTGTGGAAATGGTACGACCAGAATTGTTTTGCAAATCTTATGATTAAATAACCTTCAAATCTTGAGTTCACATGCTTTGATGTCACTTGTTATAAGAGGCATAATTCGACCTTTGTGGTTATCGCATTAGGAATCGCGTTGGAATTACTACACACTGAATTTTTGGGTCGCCCGTTAAGGTTGGAAGGATCGATGGCGGGATGGCAGCAATTGTACTGGGATAACACTCTAGTTTCTCAAATTGATGTGAGCGAAAAGAAAACAGAAACTTACACGCATCTATTTAAGTTGAGTGCTGGAGAAGAGGTTTTGCTTTGCAAATTAGACTGCACATTGGATTGGCAACCTTTTGATCTGACCTATCGCGCCACCGTTAACGGTGAGCTAATTACGGAAGGTTCAAGAAACGAAAAAGATATTGAAAGGCAGGTGCCACAGGTCGCGCCGCCATCAGAAAAGCGCTTGAGTGTCATCGGTATTTTTTCCTTAGGTATGAAAGCCTTAAAAAGCGCGAAAGTGATTAAAGTTGCGCTGGCGTCAGCAAGTTTAGCTGCCTATTCATGGTTGTTTTCTATTGAGTTTGCTCTGGCTCTTATCGTTTGTCTTATGTTCCACG
>NZ_JAWOTW010000379.1:0-664 GCF_033339075.1 Vibrio sp. 970 | reverse complement strand
CCGAGTTTTTCTTGCACACCGCCTACCGCAATGCCTTTATAGCCCGCTTTAACGACTTCTTTATAAATGCATAGACGGGTAGGGTGCCCTAATTCTTTTAATGCTTTAGCGACGGCTTCTAGCTCCATACTGACCTCTAAACTGACCAACGTTAAATGTGTTTCGATAATAGGGAAACTCGCCTTGAATGCCAACTTTTCTGGTTTGACTCTGTGTGATTTCAGGCGAGTTTCATACCGACTCATACTGTGATGACAAAAATTGTCTCCTCCAATGAGACAGATCAATCTTCATTATTATTTCACCCCACGTTCAAACTTCCTCTCCTACACTCTTTGATGAGTTGTTAGTTGGCAGAACAAGGAGGCGGCCATGATTGCAGTTCATCGAGATTATTGTTTGTCTAGCAGTTCAGAGTTACACGCGCATGTTAAAGTAAACCCTGTTGGAAGATTGGAAGTTGAAATTATCGAACTTGAAGAGCGTCATACGACCGAGTTTGATGATTTATCTTTTGAAAGTCGTGGATGTGAAACTCGAATTTGTGGCAAAGAAGACGCAACCCCGTGGCAGTTCAATCTTGCAGTTACCGACGCGTTAGAGCTTTCTCATTTAGTTGAAGAAGCGAATGAAGAGTATGAGATTTTGATGAATGACCTCATGT
>NZ_JAWOTW010000378.1:0-665 GCF_033339075.1 Vibrio sp. 970 | reverse complement strand
CCAACATAAAATGCGAAACCTATGCCGATGGGGAAAGCGTTTTGATGGCGCTTGAGCGCGAAGTGCCAGACGTACTGGTGTCTGATATTCGCATGCCCGGTATCGACGGATTAGAACTGCTCAAGCAAGTGCAACGTGATTACCCTGATTTGCCCGTGATCATCATGACCGCGCATTCCGACTTAGATGCCGCCGTTAACGCCTATCAAAAAGGCGCGTTCGAGTACCTGCCAAAACCGTTTGATATCGATGAAACCTTAACGCTGGTCGAACGTGCGATTGCCCACAGCCATGAAAACAAACGCGAGCAATTGTCTTCAGAAGATGCCCCGGCCGACACGCCAGAGATCATCGGTGAAGCGCCAGCAATGCAGGAAGTGTTCCGCGCTATTGGCCGCCTTTCTCGCTCGTCGATTTCCGTTCTGATCAACGGGGAGTCCGGTACGGGTAAAGAGCTGGTTGCTCATGCCCTTCACCGCCATAGCCCTCGCGCCAACAAACCTTTTATCGCTCTCAATATGGCCGCGATTCCAAAAGACTTGATTGAGTCTGAGTTGTTCGGTCACGAAAAAGGCGCATTTACTGGCGCGAACAAAACTCACCAAGGGGTATTTAAGCAAGCCGAAGGCGGCACGCTGTTTTTGGATGAAATTACGGAGATGCCG
>NZ_JAWOTW010000377.1:0-665 GCF_033339075.1 Vibrio sp. 970 | reverse complement strand
AATACCGTATTATCACCAAAACGTTTGGTGAGGTTTTTTGCGGTTACGTAACTCATTATTTGACTCCTCGGCTGAAACGACTTGCCAACCAAGTCAGTAAGAAAATAAACAGGAAATAGGTCATTACGAGTGCAGATGTGAAGTGGCCGCTGGTTTGACGCATGTTGTACAAGTAGATTTGTAGGGTTTCGTAGCGAGTGCCGACCAAAATATTGGCGAACACGAACTCTCCTAGTAAGAATGAGAAGGAGAGGAACAACGATGCCATTAACCCTTTCTTTAAATTGGGCAAAATGATCAACAAAAAAGCTTTGGTCGTACTTGCGCCAAGCAAGTGCGCGGCGTCCATCAAATCATGTAAATTGATGGCTTCAAAGCTGTTGGAAATGGCGCGATACATAAATGGCAATGCGATGGTGAAGTAAGTACCCACTAAAATCCAGGGTGTACCGATGAGGGAAATTTCGCTGTCAGCATAGAGTTGAAGAAGGCCCACAGACGAAACCACGGGTGGTACTGCAAATGGCAGCAAAATCAGGATATTCATCAGCTTGTCGAGTTTCGGAAAGTAGTAAAACACCACGAAAATCGCAGGCAGTATGAGAACAACACTCAGTGCTAGTGCTGAAAGGCCAATAAAGAGCGAGCGACCAAACGCCTGTAAG
>NZ_JAWOTW010000376.1:0-665 GCF_033339075.1 Vibrio sp. 970 | reverse complement strand
CGGTAAAAACTGGGCATCTATTAAGTCTGAATACCCAAATGTTGAAGTAAAAGATTTCCCACCTGAGGTGATGGATGCGCTGCGTGCTGCCAATGACAAGCTGCTTAAACAGCATGCTGAGGAAGATGCGTTGGCAAAAGAGATTCAAGAATCTCAAGCGAACTACATTAAGCAAGTTCGTCCATGGTCGAACATCTCGCACCGAGCGTACTTGAATAGCCAAGCGCAATAAAAACTCGGTCTGGCCAAATCGTATGATTTGGCCGACGAGGAAGCCCAAGAAAAATTTCAAATAAAAATCATAAAAACGCTCCGTAGATACTGCGGAGCCAACCCACACGTTCCATGGAGTTCGGAATGAGAAGCCTTATCTATATTGAGCGAATCTTCAACCGCTTTGGTGATTTTCTGGGGTGGTTATCCAGCATCCTCTTCATTTTGTTGTTGTTGAACGTGGTGTATGACGTTGTGATGCGTTACGTGTTTAACGATGTGTCTATCGCGTTTCAAGAAATGGAGTGGCACTTATTCTCTGCTGTCTTTTTGCTTGGCGTGCCTTATGCCATCAAATCCGGCGGTCACGTTCGAGTCGACATTTTTTATGAGCGACTGTCATATAAAGCGCAATCCGTCATCGACATCATCGGCACCCTGTTTTTCCTCTT
>NZ_JAWOTW010000375.1:0-666 GCF_033339075.1 Vibrio sp. 970 | reverse complement strand
TGTTCAAATCAACCAGCACGCAAACCGAAAAACGTAACTTGATGGTCTTCATTAAGCCGACCATCATCCGTGATGGTATGACCGCAGATGGTATCACTCAGCGCAAATACAACTTTATTCGTGCAGAGCAGCTTTACAAAGCTGACCAAGGCTTGAAATTGATGCCAGATGAGAAGATCCCTGTGATCCCAGCATTTGGCCAAGATCGTAAGCATCCTGCTGAAATTCAAGCGTTTATCGATCAAATGGAAAAGAACTAATGGTAGATATGTTAGACACTGCGCCAAGTATGCGTCGTCTGCCATTCAGTTTTGCCAATCGCTTTAAACTGGTTTTGGAGACTGAGCATCCAGAGCGTCCTCCAATTCTTTACTACGTGGAGCCGCTAAATCCTGCGGCTCTGGTTGAAGTGCGTCGCGTGCTTAAGCGCAGTTTCGTGCCTCAAGCCATCGACAAAGAATCCTTCGATAAAAAGCTGACTGAAGCGTATCAACGTGATTCATCAGAAGCTCGTCAATTGATGGAAGATATCGGTGCCGACAGTGACGATTTCTTCTCGTTGGCAGAAGAGCTACCGCATGACGAGGATTTGTTAGAGTCGGAAGACGATGCGCCAATCATCAAATTGATCAATGCTATGTTGGGTGAAGCGATCAAAGAAGGTGC
>NZ_JAWOTW010000374.1:0-667 GCF_033339075.1 Vibrio sp. 970 | reverse complement strand
GCTTTTTTTACTTGGTTTCATCGTCTTAATGGAAGGGGTACAATCCATCTGAGATTGTTATCAATAGTAATTGTCTGGATGAACAAGCAAACTGGCTTAGTCTTTGAGTTGCTCATTTGTCCGGATTCGCATCCTTCCTAGCGCAGAGAAAAACGCATGAAAATCAGCCCTTATCCGACTGGTCGCTTCAAAAACTATCTAGAACAGAAAAGTGCCGCGTTTCGTGATCTCATCTATCAGTGCCAAGTAAACACTCGTTATTTTGATGCAGGCGAAGCCATTTTGCGCCAAGGCGAGCAACTTCAGTACCTGTATATCGTGCCTGTTGGACGTGTTTCTATGAGCATTTTGGCCGCCAATGGGCGACGTTTCCAACTAGGGGAGGCGAACTGCGATTACCACATTTATGGCGAAATGGAGTACTTTACTCAAACCCCTTGCCAGTGGAATGTGGTGGCTGATGAGCACATGCAAGTCGATGTCATTTGCATTCAAAAACTCACCGAAGCACTACAGCAGCACCCTGAGATGATGGTGTTTTTTGCCTCTGCACTGGCAGAAGACTATCAGGACTCAATGGATATCTATACTAACCGTTTGCTGCATCCCATCACTTACAACATTGCCTATGATCTTCTCGTCCGTAATCAGACGGATACGCTGCTTG
>NZ_JAWOTW010000373.1:0-669 GCF_033339075.1 Vibrio sp. 970 | reverse complement strand
CGGGCATTGTAGATAGCGACAGTAATCCAATCTTTGAAGCACTGAATTTAGACAATGCGTTCGTCGACACCACCATCAGCGATGAAACCGATCCGGGTCCGGAAGATACGGTTACGGTGACCATGACAGGTCCAGCGAATGTCGTGGAGGGTGACACCACCACAGACTACACCGTGACACTGAGCGATCCGGCGCCAGTCGGTAGCATCGTCACGCTCGCTTACAGCTACACCACTGCATCGGGTGATGATATCACCGAAACCACCCAAGCAGTGATTGGTGCCGATGGCGTAACCGCCACGTTTACCATTGATACGGTGGATGACGTTTACGCCGAAGGCGATGAAGTATTCCGTGTCAGCGTGTCAGGCATCGTCGATAGCGACAGCAATCCGATTTTTGAGGCATTAGATGTTTCAAATGCCTTTGTTGACACCACCATCAGCGATGAAACGGACCCAGGGCCAGAAGATACCGTTACGGTGACCATGACTGGTCCAGCGAATGTCGTAGAAGGCGACACCACCACAGACTACACCGTGACACTGAGCGATCCGGCGCCAGTCGGTAGTATCGTGACCTTAGCTTACAGCTATACTACTGCATCCGGTGATGACATCACCGAAACCACCCAAGCAGTGATTGGTGCGGATGGCGTAACCGCCACGT
>NZ_JAWOTW010000372.1:0-670 GCF_033339075.1 Vibrio sp. 970 | reverse complement strand
GCGGATCACCACGATATCGACACGCCTTACTGCTTCAACCGTAAAGAAGCAAAAAATCACGGCGAAGGCGGTAATCTAGTCGGTTCTGCTTTAGAAGGTCGTATCATGCTGGTGGATGACGTGATTACAGCGGGTACCGCGATTCGTGAATCGATGGAAATCATCAAGGCGAATGGTGCAGATCTGGCTGGCGTATTAGTGGCTATCGACCGCCAAGAGAAAGGCAAAGGCGAACTTTCTGCGATTCAGGAAGTTGAGCGCGACTTCGGTTGTGCGGTGATTTCTATCGTGAGTTTGGGTGACTTAATCACTTACCTTGAAGAAAAAGGTAACGCGACCGAGTATCTTGAAGCGGTGAAAGCATACCGCGCGGAATACGGCATCTAATTTCCCACTTTTTCAATTCAATAAAAAAGGTATCCAATCGGATACCTTTTCTTTTGCGATTTATTTGTAGCGAATGCCTTTGGGCTCGTTTTCATCTTGCATGGTTTTGTAGCGTTTGTGCAGCCACATCCATTGCTCAGGTGCTCGCAAAATCACTTCTTCCACGTACTTGTTCATGTAAGCCGCTGCAGCCACTTCGTCTTTTTGTGGGTAATCGGCTTCAATGCACTTATCAGCGATGATTTCGTATTTGCCTTCGTCATTGCGGAAACCAGAACCTGGA
>NZ_JAWOTW010000371.1:0-671 GCF_033339075.1 Vibrio sp. 970 | reverse complement strand
GGCTTGGAAGAGTTTAAAAACTCGTGGTGGAAGCCAGGGTATTTAAAACTGGTCAATAAATATTGTCCGAGTATTCGTGTTGAGGATCTCCAGCCTTATCCTGCAGGGATTCGCGCGCAAGCGGTGTTGTCGGACGGCACTCTAGTGCACGATTTCCTATTTGCAGAGAGCGCAAGAAGCCTTCACGTGTGTAATGCGCCTTCCCCAGCGGCCACATCTGCCATGCCTATCGGAGAGTACATTTGCGATAAGGTCGATGAGAAAGTGGTAGCTAAAGTCGTCTAGTCAGACATAAAGAGCCAGTTTTGAACACTGGCTCTTTCATTTCATCAGGTTTTTGTTGGTGGCATTCTACTTCGGGCAAAGTTCGCCTTTTTTGGCGTGTCTTTCGATCATGTAATCGCCTCTTGCACTGCGTAAGACCATTGCGTTCCACACTTCACCGTCTTGAAGCTCGAACTCAAACGCATAGTGAGTACCCGCTACCACTTGAGTGCGTACTTCGTTGATGTTTTTTAATTTATCTTCTGCGTTCATCTGGTACAAAACCATACTCAATGAGCGCTGCGCTTCTGGAGTAACTTGAGAAACTTGCCATCCACCGGGTTGACTCTTTTCTGCCGAACAAATTGCCTGCATTTTCTTTTTCATCGCGGGTGAAACTTGCTTGT
>NZ_JAWOTW010000370.1:0-671 GCF_033339075.1 Vibrio sp. 970 | reverse complement strand
TAGATAGTGTTTAATTAATGTTAGTGGCGCGAGTAATGGCAGCGTGCCAGTACGATAGTCTTGAATCACGGTCGCGAGTTCTTCTTTTTCATCTTTGTTTAGAGAGCGTTTGAAATACCCTTGAAGATGCATCAACACATTCGTGTTGTTTTTGCGACTGGCACGGTTCGATAGCGCCGTCATCAGACCTAATCGGTATTCTCGGTAAAACTCGTCAATCTCATAGCTGGCAACATCTGCGACTAAGCGCCCCAAAGATCGATACGACTCTGGATGATGCGCCATAAGCGTTAGCTTATAACGAGAATGGAAATCGATGATCTTACCTCGTGTCGGCTCACCTGCCATCGATTCATAAAAATCGTTGAGACAGTAAATGCGAGTAATGAAGTTCTCTTTAAGAACGGGATCATTTAGGCGTCCATCTTCTTCGACAGGTAACCACGGCATTTTTTCCATCAACGTTTTCGTGTAAAGACCAACCCCTTCTTTTGCAGCGTTGTTTTTGCTGTACACTTTTACGCGTTCCATACCGCATGTTGGCGATTTGGCACAAACGATGTAACCACACAATTGCTCATTTTGAAGCTCGTCCACTTTATTTTCGGAGTAAGTCAGCATGTTATCTGTGTGATCATTGTCGGGATTTTTCGTTTCAACCAACGCGATGC
>NZ_JAWOTW010000369.1:0-671 GCF_033339075.1 Vibrio sp. 970 | reverse complement strand
CATTCGGTATCGGTGCAACTGCTGATGCAAAAGAATTTGGTGATGTAGGTTCAGACACTCTAGGTCATATCGCTGACCAGTGTGAAAAAGGCTTAGCAGATAACGATAAACGTCAAGGCGCACTTCGCCTTCCAAACCTATCTAAACTTGGTTTGGCTATGGCACACAAAGAATCAACAGGTCGCTTTGCTCCTGGCCTAGACGCTGATGCAGAAATCATCGGTGCTTACGGTCACGCTGCTGAGCTTTCTTCTGGTAAAGACACTCCGTCTGGTCACTGGGAAATTGCTGGCGTACCAGTTCTGTTTGACTGGGGCTACTTCACAGATAAAGCAAACAGCTTCCCTAAAGAGCTGACTGACCGCATTCTTGAGCGTGCAGGTCTAGATGGCTTCCTAGGTAACTGCCACGCATCTGGTACTCAAGTTCTTGATGACCTTGGTGAAGAACACATGAAGACTGGCCAACCAATCTTCTACACTTCTGCGGACTCAGTATTCCAAATCGCATGTCACGAAGAGACATTCGGTCTAGATCGTCTACTAGAGCTTTGCCAAATTGCTCGTGAAGAACTAGAAGATTACAACATCGGCCGTGTAATCGCGCGTCCATTCATCGGTCCTGGTAAAGGTCAATTTGAGCGTACGGGTAACCGTCGTGACCTATCTGTA
>NZ_JAWOTW010000368.1:0-671 GCF_033339075.1 Vibrio sp. 970 | reverse complement strand
AGAACGGCACTCGGACACTACCCGATAAAACATTGGTCACGACGTTATTCCCAATCGGAAACAAACGTAGCAAAAGGATTTTGTAAAACGGCTTACGACTCGCAAATGAATTAAAACGCGTCATTTTTTTCGGGAACCTTCGATATAGCCAATTTCCGATGAGAAAGCGCGCGCAGGCGTAGTTAAATGTCGCCCCAAAAACACAAGCAAATAAGGTGATAAGCACGCCTAATTGGACGTGGTACAAATAGCCGAATACCAATGCGATGGCTTGCTTTGGTCCACTCAACGACAAAAACACCACACTGAATGTGAAGATGACCACATGCCCTAAAGCCCCGTTTTTTTGAATGTAGCCAACCAGCCAGTTCCTATCTGTGAGGTGAGATAAAACGTGAGTATCGAGCTGATTTGCTAACAAAACCCCAGCAAGTATAAGAAGTGCAAGCTTTAACCATTTCATTGTTTTGCATTTTCATTGGCAATGCTGACAGCTTTGATCATCGGATTTTTCGTGCGCTTTTGTAACCAGATCACACCAAACATATCAACAATCCCTACCCAAGCACGGTTCCATGCATTGTAATTGGAAGTGCCTGCTTCTCTGTCTCGGTGCGCGCCTGGGTGAACGACGCTTTCCCCGCCCATCGCTTTGATGGGTGCAGGCAAAG
>NZ_JAWOTW010000367.1:0-672 GCF_033339075.1 Vibrio sp. 970 | reverse complement strand
ATCGACATGGAAGAGCTGATTGCTCGTGAAGACGTAGTCGTAACTCTATCTCACGAAGGTTACGGTAAGTACCAAATTCTAAGCGACTACGAAGCACAGCGCCGTGGTGGTAAAGGTAAGAGTGCAACTCGAATGAAAGATGAAGACTACATTGAACGTCTTCTAGTGGCGAATACCCACGACAACATTCTATGTTTCTCTACTCGCGGTAAGACTTACCGTCTGAAAGTTTACCAATTGCCATTGGCGAGCCGTACTGCACGTGGTAAACCGATCGTGAACATCCTTCCATTGGAAGATGGTGAGCGTATCACTGCAATTCTTCCAGTCGATGAGTTCTCTGCAGACAAGTTCATCTTCATGGCAACTGGCGACGGTACCGTTAAGAAGACTTCTCTAGACCAGTTTGCGAACGTACGTTCAAACGGTCTAATTGCGGTGAACCTACGTGATGACGATTCTCTAATCGGCGTTGATATCACAACGGGTTCAAGCGACATCATGCTGTTCTCTAAAGCAGGTAAAGTTGTTCGCTTTAGCGAGGACAAAGTACGTGCAATGGGTCGTACAGCGGCAGGTGTCCGTGGTATGAAGCTGGCTGACGACGACCAAGTGGTTTCACTAATCGTTCCGTCTAACGAAGGCGACATCCTAACGGTTACTCAAAACGGT
>NZ_JAWOTW010000366.1:0-672 GCF_033339075.1 Vibrio sp. 970 | reverse complement strand
CTTCTCGGTTTTTCTGAATAACGCTTTGACCTTCCACACACGCAGATGCGGAGTTTTGGGATGCACTTGCGGTCAATTCTGCATGACTTGCTACTTCTGCAGCGGTTGCTGACATTTCATGAATGGCCGTAGCAATTTGGTTTACGTCATTTTGTTGGTGCTCAACGCGTCCTGCCGCCATGGCTGAGAGTTCATTCGCCTGTTGTGCTTGTTCTGACAACTGCTGACTGTTTTCGACGATGTTTTTTAGCATTGATTGCATCTGAGCAAGGAACTGGTTGACGTGCGTGGCCAGTTCACCAATTTCATCCATGCGTTCAATCTCGATGCGCTGCGTCAAATCACCTTCACCTTGTGACAGTTCAGAGAGTGCATCCGACAAAGTTTGCAGTGGACGTAGTAGGCGAGTGATCACGTAAGTGCTGATGGCAGCGATGATCAAATACATCACGATTGAAGCAATGGCAGTAAAGGTCACTTGCTCCGAAACGGAGGCAAAAGCCATTTGTTTGTCTTGCACAACGCCCAGAGACCAATCGGTGTTAGGGACTTGAGCAACATAAATCAGTTGGTCGCCTTGTTTTGGCCACGTGATTGTTTCTAGCTTCGCGTGTTGTGCCAAGTTGGCCATTTTATCGCGCGTCAGTTCTGGATTTAATGTGGTGAGCGGTT
>NZ_JAWOTW010000365.1:0-673 GCF_033339075.1 Vibrio sp. 970 | reverse complement strand
AAATACTTAATGAAAATTTGTTCGTAATTCCTTCCCTAGAAGAGCAACATCGCATCGTCGCCAAAGTCGATGAGTTAATGGCACTCTGCGATCATCTTGAGCAACAAACCGAAGCCAGTATCGAAGCACACCAAGTGCTGGTAACGACTCTGTTGGACACACTCACCAACTCTACCGATGCTAACGAGTTAATGCAAAACTGGGCGCGAATCAGTGAGCATTTCGATACCTTATTCACCACCGAAGAGAGTATCGACCAGCTTAAGCAAACTATTCTGCAACTGGCGGTAATGGGTAAGCTAGTTCCACAAGATCCAAGCGATGAGCCTGCTGCTAAGTTACTGAAAAGAGTTGCGGAAGAAAAAGCGCAGTTAGTCAAAGAGAAGAAAATCAAGAAGCAAAAAGCGCTACCGCCGATTTCTGAAGATGAAAAGCCGTTTGAGCTGCCGAATGGGTGGGAGTGGTGTCGTGTAGGCTCAATTTCTAACTTAAAAGGTGGATTTGCTTTTAAGAGCAAAGACTTCGTTACAAATAGTATCTACCAGGTAATCAGAATGGGAAACATTCGTCCTGATAACTTGAGGCTAAGTGAATCCCCAGCATATATACCTCAGCAAATAGCCGAGGAGGCTAAAGATTATAAACTTGTATCAGGTGACATTTTATTAACCAT
>NZ_JAWOTW010000364.1:0-673 GCF_033339075.1 Vibrio sp. 970 | reverse complement strand
ACCTTGGTCGATCGCGGTCAAATACTCGACTTTACGCCAGGTTACGGCGCGGTCGCGTTTGGTTTAGTCGTTGTGCTGACAATGTTAGCCGCAGAGAGTATTGACCCAAGGCTAATCTGGGATGAAGCCCCAAAACAATCAGAAAAAGAGTCAATTAATGAGTGATCAGAACAATTCTCAAACATCGTATGTGCCTGATGTTAAGAGGAGCAAAGGCATATCTCCACTTTGGCTACTGCCAATTTTGACGATGGTGCTCGCCGGCTGGCTTGTGGTGAAGTCCATCCATGATGCGGGGCAACGAGTACAGATTTACTTCTCCGACGCTGCTGGTTTGGTGGCGGGACGTACAACTATCCGTTACCAAGGTTTGGAAGTCGGTATGGTGCGTGACATTAATTTGTCCGAAGATCTCGGCAGCATTTACGTGGATGCAGACATCTACCCTGAAGCAACGAAGTTACTAAACGACAAAACGCGTTTTTGGCTCGTCAAACCAACCGCGAGTTTAACTGGTGTGTCGGGCTTGGATGCGCTTGTTTCTGGTAACTACATCTCTATCCAACCGGGGGACGGTCAAGAATTTGAGACCACATTCCACGCTCTCGATTCGGCGCCAACGGACCTACGTGTTTCACAGGGTTTGAACATCAAGCTTAAAAGCCGAGACTTA
>NZ_JAWOTW010000363.1:0-675 GCF_033339075.1 Vibrio sp. 970 | reverse complement strand
AAGCAGTTAAATTGCAATGTATACGTAGGTGTCGTTAAAAAATGTAATAACTATTATTAGAAGAGCTTATGTCAAACCAACATCAATATTTCGGTCACCCTCGTGGCTTGTTCTTATTGTTCGGCACTGAACTCTGGGAACGCTTTTCCTACTACGCAATGCGTGCCATTCTAGTACTCTACTTAACTGATACCACAATGAATGGTGGTTTGGGCTGGTCAACGAAAGACGCGCTCGACCTTTATGGCATTTACACCGGCCTTGGTTACATTACCCCATTGATTGGTGGTTACCTTGCCGATAACTACCTTGGCCAACGCCGCTCAATTTTGCTTGGTGGTGCATTAATGGCTATCGGCCAGTTCACACTGGCACTTCCGGCTGACGCACTAGGCTTCGGAGCACTTCACACTTTCTATTTAGGTCTTGCTCTGCTTATTTGTGGTAACGGTCTATTCAAGCCAAATATCTCTACCATGGTTGGTGACCTTTACAATGAAGGTGATAACCGTCGTGATGGCGCTTTCACTATCTTCTACATGGGTATCAACCTTGGTGCTCTGCTAGCCTGCGTGGTTTCTGGATCTGTAACGAACTCATTTGGTTGGAAAGCAGGTTTCGTAGCAGCGGGCGTGGGTATGATAATCAGCCTTGTCATGCAAATGTCGCTTTCAC
>NZ_JAWOTW010000362.1:0-676 GCF_033339075.1 Vibrio sp. 970 | reverse complement strand
CCTTGGGATAGAGTCTGCGTCTGTTCGATCAGTTTGACTGATCAAGCTCTGGAAACTGGTTTATTGGCGTTCAAATCACAATAAACAACACCAACAAATTCAGTTAGCTTTGGTGTTGATTACGCTTGGTATTTTTTGATAACCAATGTTGCGTTGGTACCACCGAAGCCAAAGCTGTTTGACATGACTGTCGTTAGCTCTGCGTCGCGAGCTTCTGTCACGATATCCAGACCTTTTGCCGCTTCATCCAAGTTTTCAATATTGATGCTTGGCGCGATGAAGTTGTTGTCTAGCATTAGAGTCGAGTAAATCGCTTCGTGAACACCAGCCGCACCTAGAGCGTGACCTGTCATCGCTTTTGTTGCAGAGATTGCTGGGCTGTTGTCGCCAAATAGCTCTTGGATTGCGCCTAGCTCTTTCACGTCGCCAACTGGAGTAGACGTACCGTGAGTGTTAACGTAATCAATGCTGTCAACGTCTTGCATTGCCATCTTCATACAACGCACTGCGCCTTCACCTGAAGGTGCTACCATGTCGTAGCCATCAGAAGTCGCACCGTAGCCTACGATTTCGCCGTAGATTTTCGCGCCACGTGCTAGAGCGTGCTCAAGTTCTTCGATAACCAGCATGCCGCCGCCGCCAGAGATAACAAAACCGTCACGGTCTGCATCGTAAG
>NZ_JAWOTW010000361.1:0-677 GCF_033339075.1 Vibrio sp. 970 | reverse complement strand
CGGATAGCAGTTCATCCAACTCGTGTTGGCCCAGCACTGATCGCAGCGTTGTTTGTGCTAACTGGCTGGTGGCATCGCTGTAACTTTCAATATTGTTGATTGCCATTTGTGGGTCAACCACGCGAAAATACACCACCGCGTTAACGCGCACAGAGACGTTATCTTTGGTGATCAAATCTTGTGTTGGTACATCCAGCACAATGGTTCGTAAATCAACACGCACCATTTGTTGGATGAAAGGAATCAAAATGATCAAGCCTGGGCCTTTTACTTCTTGAAATCGCCCCAGAAAGAACACAACGCCTCGTTCGTACTCGCGCAGAACCTTAAACATTTGTGTCGCTAATGCGAACAGCAGCACCACGATCACAGCAACAGTGTAGAGCATCATAAACGCCTCCTATTCTTTAGGGCGGTCATTGGGCTTCACCGTTAAGGTTAGCCCTTTAACATGAACAATGGTGACCGATTCACCTTGTTTGAGTTCTTGATCTTGTTCGGTTTTCGCTTGCCAAAAAGCACCTTCAAACTGCACGCGGCCTTGTCCGTCGATGAAGTCGTCACTCACAATGGCATGTTTACCGGGGTAGGTCTCTAAACCTGTGGTGACGCCTTTTCCTCGAATCCTGAGTAAGAAACCAATAGTGAGAAGAATCAACGCGATAGAGAAAATGGCG
>NZ_JAWOTW010000360.1:0-677 GCF_033339075.1 Vibrio sp. 970 | reverse complement strand
GTCTTTACTTCATTACTTTGACATAAATTACTCAGAAATAGGCTCCACAATGAGGATTATTCCATCGATCGCGACGATTTTTACACGAGTACCAGCTCGGATATTTTGCTCACATTGTGCTGACCAGGTGGTATCGGCGATGCGAATTCTGTTTAACCCAATTGAAAAATTTTCCTCGAGTATCACGCTGCGGCCAATCAACTGCTTGTACTTTTGGTTGAGATCTCTTGTTTGATCATCTTGTTTGTCTCTTGACCACTGGCGTCGCCACCATAACCAAGTTGTCAGCAAACTGAAAGTCGCGAAAGATAACCATTGAAGTTGCCAGCCGAAAGGGAGCACTGCCAATAACGCTCCCACTAATAACGCCGATAACCCCAACCACAGAAAGTAACCCGCTGTACCAAGTAGCTCAACGGCAAGCAGCACAAAGCCGAATGCAAGCCAGTGCCAAAATGTTATGCCATCAAGCAGGTTGAACAAGTCCATAACTGGGTCCTAATCTTTATTTTGTTGTTTAAACATTTCTGCGATGCCCGCAACAGAGCCCATGAGTCCGGTTGCTTCCAAAGGTAGCATAATGATTTTTCCGTTTTCAGCTTGACCAATACTCTTGAGAGCTTCTGTGTAGCCTTGCGCGATGAAGTAATTAACGGCTTGCATATCGCCTTTTGCGA
>NZ_JAWOTW010000359.1:0-677 GCF_033339075.1 Vibrio sp. 970 | reverse complement strand
TGCGCGTCATCCAGTTCAGCCAGCGTGTAGCCTGTCCAAACCCAGATGTCTTTACCGGGACACTCTTCTCTCACCCTTTTCACGATCTTTAAAATATGAGGCACATTAGCAGGATGAAGCGGATCTCCGCCAGACAACGACAAGCCGCGACGTTTAATGCGCGTGTCATTCAAATCATTGATGATCTTGTCTTCCGCTTCTTGCGTGAACAACACACCCGAATCCAAGCGTTGCGTCGACTGGTTATAACACCCACGGCACTGATGCACACAGCCCGACACAAACAATGTGCAGCGCGTACCCGGTCCGTTAACAACGTCAATTGGATAATATTGGTGGTAGTTCATAATGCGTCTCTTTGTTATCGCGAAAAAGAAAATCAACCTAAAGCAGGTTGATTTTCAAAGTGTTGAATCGAGTGGTAATTAACCTTATAGGTGTTTCACTCGACGTTTAACTTCTTCTTGTTTGCCGAAGTTAAACGGACGTGCATCTGGGCTGCCCAAGTAGCCACATACGCGACGTGTCACCGATACTTTGGTTGAATCGTGATTGCCACAACTTGGGCAAGTAAAGCCTTTGCTTGTACATTCAAACTCACCGGTGTAACCACATTCGTAACACTCATCAATCGGAGTGTTGGTTCCGTAGTAAGGAACGCGGGTGTAACTGTAGTC
>NZ_JAWOTW010000358.1:0-678 GCF_033339075.1 Vibrio sp. 970 | reverse complement strand
CTTTACACTTACCGCTGCGCGCTATGACGGAGCAACAACAGTGATGAACACCGCAGAACAAGGCGCACTGCGTTCTCCTTCAGTATTTAATTTCTACTCGCCAGACTATCAACCTTCGAATGAGTTTGTGCAATCAGGCATGGTGTCACCCGAATACGAATTGCTCGATTGGTCAGTGTATACCGATCTGGTCAATTTCATGCTTAGTAGCACTCGCTCGGGTGGTGGTGATACTTATACGCTGGACTTTAGCGAACTGTATTCCCTACTCGATGATCACGAAGCTCTCGTTGAGCGTGTCGATGAACGATTCTTTGCGGGCACGGCTTCGCCTGAACTCAAAGCGCTTTTGCTAGAAGTGTCGGATGAGTATCGAACCGATTACGTACCAACAACAAAACTCGCACTCGTTATCTTTACTGCGATTTCTGGCGATGAGTTTTACATTCAGGATTAGGGGTGAATTATGGACATTTCGAGACGTAACTTTCTAAAAAGCACCGCATCGTTTGGGGCGATCGCTTCACTCGGATTGCCGGGTTATTCACTTGCCGCGCCTTCAAATGATTTCCGAGCGCTGATCTGTGTGTACTTAGCTGGCGGAAACGACGCGATTAATACCATATTGCCGCTATCTGATTTTCACTACAACCAGTACGCCAATGTGAGAGGATCTCT
>NZ_JAWOTW010000357.1:0-678 GCF_033339075.1 Vibrio sp. 970 | reverse complement strand
CCACTTTGTGGTTCATGACTGGGGTGAAGTCGTAACAAGGTAGCGCTAGGGGAACCTGGCGCTGGATCACCTCCTTATACGATGATTATTGCGATGAGTGTTCACACAGATTGATACGGTTTATAAAGTAAAGAGACGATACTGGGTCTGTAGCTCAGGTGGTTAGAGCGTTCGCCTGATAAGCGAGAGGTCGGTGGTTCGAGTCCACTCAGACCCACCAATTTCTTTCCCAAGGAATTGGCGACAGTATCGACACCTTGATGGGGCTATAGCTCAGCTGGGAGAGCGCCTGCCTTGCACGCAGGAGGTCTGCGGTTCGATCCCGCATAGCTCCACCATCTTTAAGTGTTCTTGAAAAAGAATCTTTAAAAATGGTTTTCATCAGAAAATCTAGCTCTTTAACAATTTGGAAAGCTGACAAAACAACAATTTATTGTTGTTTGTAAAGTTCTCAATGTTTATCGAAAGATAAACACCAAAAAACACATTCAAGTGTTCTTGGGAATATCACTTTTACAGTGATTATTCGAAATTGAGTCCGGCAAAATCGAAATGTCTCTCGCTCATTCAAATAATGAGAGACAACTTTGGTGATTTGAACATCAACTCGAAACTCCTTCGGGTTGTATGGTTAAGTGACTAAGCGTACACGGTGGATGCCTTGGCAGTCAGAGGCGA
>NZ_JAWOTW010000356.1:0-680 GCF_033339075.1 Vibrio sp. 970 | reverse complement strand
CACATCTTGTTGTGGGAAAGGAATCGAAATGCCTTCGCGATCAAAGCGTAACTTCACTTCTTTCGTTACATCCCAATATACCTCCCAGTAGTCATCTGTTTTAACCCAAGGGCGAACGATGAAATCTACCGACGAAGTATTCAAAGTGTGCACTTTAATCATTGGCTCAGGCGCGCGAAGTACCGCAGGGTGTGAAGTCACGATATCCGTTAGTACCGATTCCGCTTTCAATAAATCGTCTGCGTAGCCAATACCAAACACCATATCCACACGGCGAATACGCTCATGGGTCACGTTCTTGATCACATCTCCCCAAATCTTACTGTTCGGCACAATGATGATCTGGTTATCGAAGGTGCGAATCGTGGTGTTCACTAAGCTCATGTGACTTACCTTGCCATCCACACCACCAGCGTAGACAAAATCACCCACATCAAACGGACGGTAAATCAAAAGCATCATACCCGCTGCGAAGTTCGACAACGTATCTTGCAACGCGAAACCAATGATCACACCGGCAATACCGAAACCAGTCAGGATTGGCGCTAAGTTCAAGCCAATCTGCGACAGGCCAACCATAATACCAATCACCCACACCACTTTACCGGACATGGAGATAAAGAAGTCCTGCATTAGGTGGGAAAGTTTCAAGTTCTTAGAAGACACCGCTTTGCTCACCA
>NZ_JAWOTW010000355.1:0-680 GCF_033339075.1 Vibrio sp. 970 | reverse complement strand
CAAGGCGATTACGGTTGACCAAATTCGCGCTTGCAATCGTCTAGCTCATGAATCTTCTCAGCTGAATGGTTACCGTTTGTTTGTGATTGAGCCAGCCGATGCGATGAATGAATCCGCTTCTAATGCGCTATTAAAAACGCTGGAAGAACCGGGCGAAAAATGTTTGTTTTTGCTGGTCACTCATAATCAAGAAAGATTGCTACCGACGATTCGTAGCCGATGCCAGCATTGGGTTGTGACGCCGCCTTCAACCGATCAAGCTATGCAGTGGATTGGGGAGCAAGGCTTGTCTCAAGTACCGGCTTTCGCACTGAAACTGAATATGGGTTCTCCATTAAAAACGCTTGAATCGTTGAAAAATGGTGAGCTAGAGGAGTATTCGGCTTTCGAACGTTGTTTGGTTGAAACATTGTTATCTCCGACGTCTGATGTCTCCAAATGTGCATCGTTAATGGCAAAAAATCCAGACCAAGCGCTGGATTGGGCATGGTTGTTATTGACGGATGCTCAGAAGGCGCAGTTTGGTGTTGTAGACGAAGGCATACTGCCTGGTGCCGAGAAATTTAAGCCCCATCATTACGATGGGTTGTATGCATCAACAAAGAAACTCATGGAGCTCAAAGCGCAAATGCAAACCTTTCCGGGTTTGAACCTTGAGCTACTATCAATGAATTGGTTAA
>NZ_JAWOTW010000354.1:0-680 GCF_033339075.1 Vibrio sp. 970 | reverse complement strand
GCTGCCACAAAACTTGTAAGCGTAAACCGATTCGGTGTCGATCAATTTTGGAATAATGTCGTTGCCAAAGTCATGGCTAGACGTTTCCAGTTTCGCATCTTCGGTCAGCGCTTCTTTGAGCACATCCATATCAAAGATGTAGATCCCCATTGATGCAAGGCTCTTGGTTTTATCGTCTGGAAGAGTAGGTGGGTTTTCAGGCTTCTCGACAAAAGACTTAACCAGTCCGTTTTCAGCGATTCCCATTACTCCGAAAGCAGAGGCGTCCTTTACTGGAACATCCATACAAGCGACGGTCAGCTTTGCCCCTTTCTCTTTATGCTCCTCAAGCATCGCTGCGTAATCCATACGATAAATATGGTCACCAGATAACACAACAACGTATTTTGCGTCGTTCCGCGATAGTAACCACAAGTTGTGGTAGATGGCGTCGGCGGTACCCTCATACCATGCACCACCTTTGCGCATTTGAGGCGGAACTGCCGTAATGTACTCACCAAGTTCGGGATTAAAAATCGACCAACCGTCACGAAGGTGCTTTTGTAGTGAGTGAGATTTGTATTGAGTAAGCACTAGAATTTTACGTAAACCTGAATTAAGACAATTGGTTAGCGTAAAATCGATGATTCTGTATTTGCCGCCAAATGGTACCGCTGGTTTGGCTCGATCATCAGTGAGTG
>NZ_JAWOTW010000353.1:0-680 GCF_033339075.1 Vibrio sp. 970 | reverse complement strand
GGGGTATTTAGCATTACTCTCCCAGTTTCCGGTGAAAATTAATATAACATTGTTTTAAATAACTTTAAGAACTTAACAACCTGAAAGGCCTGCATTATGAACTACAATAAATTTTTGTTAGTGCTTTGTATGCTAATACCTCATTTTAATGTGAATGCTAAAGATGTTGGCCTGCAAGAACTTACTCCTCTTTCAAATTCATCTTTAGAAGAATATCGAGGTGGTTTCCAAATTACGGACGAGTATATTATTAATATTGGATTAAGCATTACTACGACTATAAATGGCGATGATATTTTGAACACAAATATTGCCAACTTAGTAATTGAAAATGGTAATTTAAAAAACATTAGCGCAAATAGTGAAAATCAAAGTGGAGATGTTTTCAACCAGGGTATTGTTAACATCATACAATTTGGTGAAGGCAATATTATTGGAGATGATTCTATAGATTCACCCAAAATGCCTTCGTCTCAAAATCCTAATATAATAAGTTCAGACTTTATAAATTCAAGTATTATCAATATTATTCAAAACACGAAAGATAACAGTATTATTGGACTTAGCACGCTCGTAGACATTGATGCTCAAGTAAATGGGGTAATACGGGAAATCAAAGCAAACCAACAATTAGAAGACGCCTTATTGAACCACCTTCAATGAGCATTTCCATTTTTATC
>NZ_JAWOTW010000352.1:0-682 GCF_033339075.1 Vibrio sp. 970 | reverse complement strand
TAAGGCTCGCGGGATATGTGGTCTATTCCCAGCGGCAAGCGTGGGTGATGATATTGAAGTGTACACCGATGAGTCGCGTACCGAGGTTGCTAAAGTATTGCGCAATCTTCGTCAGCAAACAGAAAAGCCTAAAGGCTTTAACTACTGCTTGTCGGATTACATCGCGCCAAAAGAATCTGGCAAACAGGATTGGGTTGGTGCGTTTGCAGTAACTGGCGGTATCGGTGAGCGTGAGTTGGCCGATGAGTACAAAGCGCAAGGCGATGACTACAACGCAATCATGATTCAAGCGGTGGCGGATCGTTTAGCCGAAGCTTTTGCTGAATACTTGCATGAGCGTGTCAGGAAAGAAATTTGGGGCTATGCAGCAGATGAAAATCTATCGAATGATGAGCTCATCCGTGAAAAGTACCAAGGGATCCGTCCTGCACCGGGTTACCCAGCTTGTCCTGAGCATACAGAGAAAGGCCCGCTTTGGGAGTTGCTGAATGTTGAAGAGAACATCGGTATGTCACTAACAACGAGCTATGCAATGTATCCGGGGGCATCAGTGTCCGGTTGGTACTTCTCACATCCAGACTCTCGCTATTTTGCGATCGCCCAGATCCAAGACGATCAGTTAGAGAGTTATGCTGATCGTAAAGGTTGGGATAGGATCGAAGCTGAAAAATGGTTGGGGCCA
>NZ_JAWOTW010000351.1:0-682 GCF_033339075.1 Vibrio sp. 970 | reverse complement strand
TGCTTCAAGGTACAACCAAGAAAGCGGTTGATATCATGGGAGATGGTCGTCGTTTGGCTGATACCAGTGTGGATGACGCGAATTCTGCAGCAGCGAGCCTGACGCAAATCCACAGTGCGGTAGAGCGCATCAGCGACATGGCAACGCAAATTGCGTCTGCGGCGGAAGAGCAAGCATCTGTAACAACAGAAATCACTCGTAACACAGAAGGCATCCGCGACGTATCGAACGAGCTTTCTGTAGAAGCTCACTCAGCAGCGGAGCAAGCAGCGCACCTATCTGAGCTGTCTCACGAGCTTGAGCAAGAGATCAAACGTTTTAAACTGTAATCCTCAGTTTGACGAAAAAACAAAAGGAGCCGATAGGCTCCTTTTTAATGCATGTTTTTCGGTGAATGATTGTTGGTAAATAGCTACAACAAAAAATCTATCTACAACCAAAAATCACTGATTGGTTGGTCATCATTGTAGTGATGTGCCATCTGCGCCTGAAGCAACTCGGCCGTAGCAATCGCATCAGTTAACGCATGATGCGGAGAGTAGTCTGGTAACCCATAGCGGCGTCGAGACTGCGCCAAACGTAGAGACTCTGGTCTCTTTCCTTTCAGGCGATTCCAAATGCCGCCAGCGCTTCTCTTTTGTATGTTCTCTTCGATTTGTAGCGTATCTAACACGGGAAACTC
>NZ_JAWOTW010000350.1:0-683 GCF_033339075.1 Vibrio sp. 970 | reverse complement strand
AAGATGCCATCAGTGTGTCACTTGATCAACGAAGCGAAAACTACGATGAACTTGATGAGCGTGCGGCTTGGTTCTACGAAGCGATCACGGTTTCTCGCGGTATGAAGAGTACGATTCCAGGCTTTGGTCAGCGTTACTTAGTAACGTATCAAGATAGTGATGGTAATTGGCTTTCAGGTGAACATACCTACAAACTGCATGTTCCAGCGAATATCCCTGCGTAAAACTTCTGGTCGACGACGGTTTACGATGAAAACAATCGTCTGATGATCATCAACGATGCTGGCTCTCCAGACATTTCTTCTCGTAAGAATTTAAAAGTTAACTCTGACGGTTCGATTGACGTTTACTACGGTCCAAAGCCACTGAAAGGTTATGAGAACAACTGGGTACAAACGAACCCAGGAGAAGGTTGGTTTACGTATTTCCGCTTCTACGGCCCAACAGAGAAAATGTTCGATAAGAGCTGGACGATGGGTGATATCGAACTCGTCAAATAAGAACATTGGTATCAATATAGGGAAACACACGTTTCCCTGAGTTATACCATGGCACCTCAAAACTGAGATTGTCTGTTGTAAAATTAAGCTCGGCTACAGGACTGTTTTACCTGTGGCTGAGCTTTTTACTAAATAAACAAGACTTATCAACTGGCTAAGTCTTGAGAATAATCTGATGGCGCG
>NZ_JAWOTW010000349.1:0-683 GCF_033339075.1 Vibrio sp. 970 | reverse complement strand
GCCGACGGTAAGAGGCTGAGTTGGGTTTTCTTCACGTGCCCACTCAAACGCTTGTTCCATCAGCTCATGACTAAAGGTTTCCATTTCTTCGTCGTAAGCGATCTCACCCGTGGTGGTGAAAATCATGCGGTTGGTTGGCTCGTTATAGAGATCCCAAATAACGATTCGAGGGTCATTTTTGTAGGTAGAGATGATGTCGCGAATATACGCTTCGACCTCACCCCACATAGATTTGTCCATCACCACATTGCGACCAGGACTTGCTGCTGCTTGGCTGTTGTGCAAATCAGGTACGGGCGCTTTTTGTTCACCAAGATAAGGGTGGTCGCCCGAAAAACCGCAGTCATCCATCGGCGTAAGCATCACTTTGATTTGATTGCGTTCGCAAATATCCAGAAAGCGCTCAATTCGCGCATGTAAACCATCGCGATCCGCTTGCCAAACTATAAATGGTAAGTTGGTACGTAAAGTGTTGTAACCCACATCATGCGCCCAAGCTAACTCTTGTTCCATCACCTCAGGAGCAAAGGAGTCCGCTTGCCACATCTCATTCCAGTTAACCGCTGTGCGCGGTAAATAGTTAAAGCCACGTAGCCAGCCATGCTCTTTTTGCCATTGCCACGCTTTCTCTTCCGACCATCTTTTCATCTTACTCACCTTAAAACTAAATTATTAACTAATAA
>NZ_JAWOTW010000348.1:0-683 GCF_033339075.1 Vibrio sp. 970 | reverse complement strand
TCAATATGGCTCGAAAACAAACTTCATACCGGTCACAAACGATAACTCATCAAGATCAAGGACGTATTATGACGCAACAACAAGACTATATGATCCAGTTGAAGGACATGAACAAATGGTATGGTGAGTTTCACGTACTAAAAAACATCAACTTAAATGTAAAGAAAGGCGAAAAAATCGTTATCTGTGGCCCTTCAGGTTCAGGGAAATCGACCATGATTCGCTGTATCAATCGCCTTGAAGAACATCAAGCAGGCAACATTTTTGTTTCTGGGACAGAGCTTACGGAAGACTTGAAAAACATCGAAGCCGTGCGACGTGAAGTCGGAATGTGCTTCCAACACTTTAACCTCTTTCCACACTTAACGGTCTTGGAAAACTGTACACTTGCGCCTATTTGGGTGAAAAAGATGCCGAAAGAGGAAGCGGAAGCGGTTGCGATGAAATATCTCAAACGCGTTAAAATCCCAGACCAAGCCGATAAATACCCAGGTCAGTTATCTGGTGGTCAGCAACAGCGTGTAGCGATTGCCCGCTCATTGTGTATGAGTCCTAAAGTCATGCTGTTTGATGAGCCAACCTCCGCGCTCGACCCTGAGATGGTGCGTGAAGTGTTGGACGTTATGGTCGAATTGGCGGAAGAAGGCATGACCATGCTGTGTGTAACCCATGAAATGGGCTTT
>NZ_JAWOTW010000347.1:0-683 GCF_033339075.1 Vibrio sp. 970 | reverse complement strand
TTTACCGACAATGGTGATGGTACGTTCAGCTTTGCACCAAACCAAAACTTCAATGGTGAAGTGAACCTTGATGTTGTAGTCGTGGACGAAGATGGTGCGACCGCTTCGACGACGGCAAACATTGATGTTCTGCCAATCAATGATGCTCCAGTATCGGGTGACTTGGCTTACAGTGTCGACGAAGACAACTCAATCACGCTAAGCCAAGAACAATTGTTGGCACAAGCAACGGATGTAGAAGGTGATGCACTAACCGCTTCTAACCTAGTGGTTGACGGTGATGCGACGGTTGCGGCTAATGACGATGGTAGCTTTACCATTACGCCTGACGCGAACTTCAATGGCGACATTGATATCACGTTCGATATCAACGATGGCAGCGATACTATCGTTGCAACGGCTGACCTAACGGTTAACCCAGTTAATGACTTACCGCAGCCAGAAGATCAAGCGTTCACTATTGGTGAAGATGGTGTGTTGACCTTCACTGACCAAGATCTGCTTGATGGCGCAACGGATATCGATGGTGATGACCTATCGGTAGAAGGTGTCACTTACACTGGCGCTGATGGTGTCCTAACCGATAACGGTGATGGGACCTACAGCTTTGCTCCAAACGAGAACTTCAATGGTGATGTGAACTTTACCTTCGATGTTTCTGATGGCACGGATACCGTGACCGC
>NZ_JAWOTW010000346.1:0-684 GCF_033339075.1 Vibrio sp. 970 | reverse complement strand
CGTTAACCACTTCTTCATCATGCAGTTTGAGCATTTCCATCAATGAACCACGGTCGCCTTCAAAGCGGTTGATGATGTCTGCCGCTTGCTTAACGCCAGAAAGCGGTACGCTTTGGCTTGCAGACACTTTTTCGATACAACGTTCAACCAGTTCATGCAGATCAGTCGCGACTTGGTGATCGATGTCTTGCAGCTGCGCAATACGGAAGATGATTTCATCATGGTAGTCTTGCGGCAGATGCTTCAGCACGGCAGATGAGCTATCCGCTGGCAGATAAGCCAAGAAAATGGCTTGCATCTGCGGGTGCTCGTTGACGATAAATCGCGCCAGCGTTTCAGCCTCTACCCATTGCAGACGCTGCATGTTGTTGCGAATTTCGTCACCGTACAGGTTGTTCAACAGACCTTTAGCAAGATCGTTACCGAGCGCCTTACGCAAGGTGTTCGACAAGTACTCTTTCGACGCACCACGAATGCCACTGTGCTCACGAAAATCTTCAAAAAAGTTTTGAATCACACCGCGTGCTGAATCGCGTTTTATGCCATTCAGTTTCGCCATTGCGCGAGTCACACGCTGTGTTTCATCGCGGGTGAAATGCTGCAACACTTTGGCCGCTGCATCCTCGCCCATGCCCAGTAGCACAAGCGCGGTTTGTTCTACATAACTAAGCGTTTGTTTTGACG
>NZ_JAWOTW010000345.1:0-684 GCF_033339075.1 Vibrio sp. 970 | reverse complement strand
ACCTTCCAAGTTTTGAACTACTTGGATTTGAGAAGAGGGAATTACTTTACCTTGGCCGACGGTGACTTGGTCGATCTGTGCCCACGATGCCCAACCAATGGCTGCAACAAAAAACAACACCATAACCCACAACATTAGTCGGGCACTATTTGGGGTGTTGAGAAGCAGTGCGGCAGTTTTGTCATCGACAAAATCCAGCTCATCATTGCTGAGTTTGTTGTAGTTGTCTCGGCTCATCACATTCTCTGCTTATATAAATACGGATTATCTTTTTGATCTTATTATTATTACCCGATCATGTCAGCATTCCGGCTAATAAAAATACGTAACTGAGGACATTCGCTCAGGTTACCCGTCTGGCTTCAGCCCGTTCTTGCTGAAAGGCTGAAGAGATTTTGAGGTATTGTTACTGAGCCTTAAACTTCGATTTGTCCAACTGATGTTTTTTTAGTTTGTCGTACAAGGTCTTGCGTGACACCTGTAATTCTAGTTGAACCTCTTTAAGTCTGCCTCTGTGTCGCTGCAATGCATCAAATAACAGACAATATTCAAAGTGTTCTGTGCGTTGAGTCATGCTCTGAATTTCGATGCTCTTTTCACTGTCCCAATCTTCCATGCGAAAAGTCTCAGGTTTGAGAGCGCGCAGCTCCGCAAATTGGCGCAGTTGTTTAACGTTTTCTGGCC
>NZ_JAWOTW010000344.1:0-685 GCF_033339075.1 Vibrio sp. 970 | reverse complement strand
TAAACCCAAAGTTGCACCGCTTTGCACGCTAGCATTGAGATGCACGGTTTGACCGAATGTATGAAACAGTGGCAACGTTACTAGATGAACATCATCAGCCTGACTCGCCATGATGTTCTGAGCCACAAGCGCATTCATTACGATGTTTTGCTGCGTGAGCTCTGCTCCTTTGGGCAGTCCCGTTGTGCCTGATGTATACAAAATCACACAAGTGTCATCCGCATCGCGAGCAACGTAATCCGCCAAAGGTTCGATATCTTCTATAAAAGACGTCAGTGTCGGTAAACCTTGGTACTCTTTTTGCGTTTGATCTTGCGTCATTACGATCATCGTTTCACACGCATCCACCTCTTTAAACGCTTTCATGCCTTCTTTCGCCATTGGCAGTTCGGGCGTTCCTTCAAAACAGAAGTAAAACTTCGCTTTCGAATCTTCTAGGTGGTATTTGATTTCTCTAGATTTGAGCAACACGTTCAGCGGAACGGTAACAGCACCCGCCTTCTGAACCGCAAAATAAACGAAAGGAAAGAAAGGCAAATTCGGGCACGATAACGCCACTCGGTCTCCCGGTTTGACGCCCGCTTTAATCATCGAAGTCGCGATCTTACCCGCAATCGCGTCAAATTCTGCGTATGTGAATTTTTTATCACCACATATCAAGGCCGTTTTATTCGGTTTACTTGCA
>NZ_JAWOTW010000343.1:0-685 GCF_033339075.1 Vibrio sp. 970 | reverse complement strand
GGTGATCTTAAGTTTTTGACCAACCCATAAGGTATCGGATTTTAAGTTGTTCTGACGACGAATATCCGACAGCTTCACTTTATAGTGACTTGCGATCTTACCCAAGAACTCACCCGATTTAACGGTATGAGTAATCGTTTCAGTCTCTACTGTAATAGGCTTGCTTGGCACTTGGATCTTGCCAGCTGACGGAATACGCAGTTTTTGTCCAACCGCTAAGCTGGTCGATTTCAACTTGTTCTCAGCCATCAACGCTTTCGAGTTAGTACCGTATTTATTCGCAATCACAGACAGCGACTCACCACGCTTAACAATGTGCACCATTGGTTTAGAGGAAGGTGAGAACACCGTGCCTTCAGGTGGGTTATCTTTTAGATATTTAACCACCGCTTTAGAGATAGCCTGCGCTAACTTATCTTGGTGCGCGCGTTGGAACAGCAGTTTCTCTTCTGTTGGGTTAGAGATAAATCCAGTCTCTACAAGGACCGATGGAATTTGTGGCGAACGCAATACTGCCAAGCTAGTGTTGATTGGCTTGGTGTTGTGTAGATGCGCGACGCGTCCCATTTCACCCAAAATTTCGGTCGCCAACTTGTAGCCTTCTTTTTGCGAATGGCTGAACTGGAGATCGAGCAAAGTTTGGTTCACATTGCGGTCTTTCGTGTTCGTGACAAATGCATTGCCA
>NZ_JAWOTW010000342.1:0-686 GCF_033339075.1 Vibrio sp. 970 | reverse complement strand
GAGAAATTCGACAAAGCGTTAGCTGGCCACGTGAGCTTTACCATGAGTAACCTCGTTCGCAGTATTTGGTTTGGTTTGAGCGATGGTCTCGGTTCATCGGCACCGACTAAAGATGCAACGAAACGCTACTACCAACAGCTAAACCGTTACAGTGCCAACCTAGCGCTTCTGTCTGATATCTCAATGGCTGTGCTTGGTGGTTCGTTGAAACGTAAAGAGCGTTTATCTGCGCGTTTAGGTGACATTCTCAGTCAGCTATACCTAAGCTCCGCGACGCTAAAACGTTTTGAACAAGATGGTCGTCCGGCTGAAGATTTGGCTTTGGTTCACTGGGGTCTACAAGATAGCTTAAAACAAGCAGAAATCGCCGTTGATGAGTTCCTAGCAAACTTCCCGAACAAAGTCATTGGCCGCACACTTCGCGTTCTGATTATGCCATTCGGTCGTGTACGCAAAGCACCAAGTGACAAGCTAGACAGCAAAGTGGCACGTATTCTACAAACCCCAAGTGCAACACGCTCGCGCATTGGCCGTGGCCAGTACCTAGAGCCAACAGAGCACAACCCAGCCGGTAAGATTGAGTTGGCACTGTCTGTGATTCTTCAAGCTGAGCCTGTGTTCGACAAAGTTTGTAAAGCGCAAGGTAAACGTCGTCCATTCCTCCGCTTGGATATGATTGCTCAAGA
>NZ_JAWOTW010000341.1:0-686 GCF_033339075.1 Vibrio sp. 970 | reverse complement strand
ATGTCATAGACAATCAAGAATTTACCCTTAATCCGATTCAAAACGACAGCAATCCCGATTTAGAAAGTTTCAGCTGGACTCAAACATGTGGTTCGATATCCATTATTCCTTCTGACACAAGCCAAACCGTCAATCTGACACTTACCGCTCCAAAACTGGACAACGATGAAGAGTATTGCTTCCAGTTTAAAGGAACCAGTAAGAATGGTGATCAGTACTCAACCGATGCAAAAGTGTCCGTGGTGTCTCCATCACTGGAAGTTTATGTTGATCACGCATCTCTCCCCTCTTTACATCAGGTATTGGACATCATCGCCTCTGCAGAGGCTCACCCGACAGCTGAGCGCTATGTGTCCTGGGGCCGTATCAATCCGACGCAAGAGCATCTGGCGCAACTGAATATCAGTCGCTTCCCACTTGAGTCAAACCATACATCGGCAGAAATGCTTGAAGCTATTTCTGCCTTTGCAGAAGATCATCACAGACTCAAGGTTTCAATCAGTACCAACACGCTGAAGTCATATGACAACCTAAAACTTATGCTACAGCGGCTGCATAAGCAGCCACATGTCGACATTGACAACATCAGGCTCTATGACGATGGCTCTGCTGAATACGTGAACCTGTACAACTGGCGCAATACCCAGGATAAGACCTACCTGTTACAGCAAGCCGGTGACAACCTT
>NZ_JAWOTW010000340.1:0-689 GCF_033339075.1 Vibrio sp. 970 | reverse complement strand
TGGTCTGCGATGCGCTATCAATGGCCTTGTTCCGTCGCGGATTCCCTGAGCAAGTTATCGTTCACAGTGATCGAGGTAGCCAGTATTGCTCAAAAGACTATCGAGACCTCATGACCGCTTATAATCTAAAGCAAAGTATGAGTAGAAAAGGAAACTGCTGGGACAACGCTTGTGTTGAGAGCTTCTTCCATTCAATGAAAGTTGAAGCGATCCAATATGAGCCGATCATGACGCGAGACGAGATGCGCCAAGCGATCTTCGAATACATAGAGGTTGATTATAATCAGACGAGAAGGCACAGTGCTCTTGGGCATCTAAGCCCAGTTAACTTTGAACAGAAAAATGTCGCTTAATGAAGTGTCCAGTCTGACTGGAGCAGAACAGTTTACTTACCTTACCATTTACACAAAATAACCGCTGCCCATAAAAGTTAAAACACTATGGATTTGAACTTAATCAATACCTTTCTTGTTGTCGTTGAACACAAGTCTTATACCAAAGCGGCAGAACACTTGGGATTAAAGCAACCTGCGATAAGTTCTGCGATGAAACGGCTAGAACAACTCACCAACAAAACTCTTTTTATAAAAAAGGGGCGAAATATAGAGTTAACCTCAACCGCACACCATTGGCTCCCATTATTCAGGCGAGCGCTAGCCATGATAAACGATGCCGTCGTGGAACAAGCT
>NZ_JAWOTW010000339.1:0-689 GCF_033339075.1 Vibrio sp. 970 | reverse complement strand
TTATTCGGCTTGGCCATTATCTTCTATCTCTGGCTTGACCCACACATTGCTGAAATCGAACCACCCCAACGCATTACATTTTGCGTTTTGAAGCGCTCCGCTGTGGTCTTTGTTTACACCAAGCCAGCAATGGAACATTGGAATAACCTGGCAGCTTTTCACTAACTGCCTTCCTAATTCGCGCGCCGGAAAGTCGGCGTGAATGCCTGCACGCCATTGATCGACTAATGTCGCCCATTCTGAAAAATCGTAACCCGCGCTGAATTTTTCGATGTCGCTGTAATCAAGTAGCCAGCCCGCTAAGGCATCGTTGCGATTGGTCGCAATACCCATTGCTTTTACCCAAACGTCGACTTCTTCTGGATTTGGCGGCTGCGTATCGTAGCGAATAAACTCGACATCGACACTGTGCGGTTTGAGCAAATGTTTAATTGCTTTGGCAATGACAGGAAACATCGGATGTTTTTTCTGATAAGCGACGGTAATCGATTTACCTTGTTGCGGGACTTCACCCACTGATGTCGGCCTTAAGTCAATCCACCCCGGTTTTAAACCAAATGCTTGCAGTACACCCAGTTCAATCACTTTATCTTGGGGAACGTGCGCGTAAATTTGATGACTATTTAGTGTTTGGCTTAAAAATTCGGCCCAACGTGGGTCTTTTGCGATGCCAGTGTTTTTGTTAAGCA
>NZ_JAWOTW010000338.1:0-689 GCF_033339075.1 Vibrio sp. 970 | reverse complement strand
CGTGGCGGAGTGAATTTAGAAAATACGCACCCATCCACACGTGAGTTGTGGGGCCAGTATTGGACCTTTGCTCACAATGGCCAGCTGTCTGATTATCAAGACCTGTACACTGGGCGCCATCGTCCTGTTGGTCAAACAGACAGTGAGCTCGCGTTTTGTTGGCTGCTAAAGCAGATGGAAGATCGATATCCAGAGCCTCCTCAGGACATGGAATCTGTTTTTCTCTACATCGCTAAATGTTGCGATCAGCTCAAAGAAAAAGGCGTGTTCAATATGTTGCTCAGCGACGGCGAATTTGTCATGACGTATTGTACTAATCACTTGTATTGGATTACGCGTCGCGCACCGTTTGGCAAGGCCGCTTTACTAGATGAAGATGTGGAGATCAACTTCCAAGAAGAAACAACACCAAACGATGTTGTTTCTGTCATTGCGACTCAGCCTTTAACCGGCAATGAGACTTGGCATCGAATGAAGCCCGGTGAATATGGTTTGTTTCACCTTGGTGAACTGATCCAAAACAATGCATCTGATTTGAAAGATGTGCCATTTGCAGCGCCCAAACCGGGTAATCAAGCTCCAACCGAACCGTTGGAATAACGACGTTTCTAGACATCAAGTTTTCCAAATAACAAAAAGGCAGTCACTCGACTGCCTTTTTTGATGCGATTTTGTATTGATTTTGTATG
>NZ_JAWOTW010000337.1:0-689 GCF_033339075.1 Vibrio sp. 970 | reverse complement strand
GAAGGTGGTGATTGGCTCACGTTCGATGTGACCGCTTCTCATGGCACATTTGTATTCGATAAGCCAGCAGGTAGCGAACAAGCTTTTGTCATCATGCCGGATGGCCGCTCTGAGCGTCCGAACTTTGTAATACGCGGTAAGCGTCGTTCGATGTTCGATTTCTTCTTTGTTGAAGAGGGCACGCATAAGGTTGCGATCAACAATGAGCCGAGCTACTACACCCAGTACAAAGCAGGTCGCCGCGATACTGTGAAGTGGGTTAGAGCCAATAAAGCTGAGCGCGCTGATGTGCTACCAGAAAAAACGCGTGATGTGGTGACTCAGCTAAGCTACACCCGCGCAGAAAGCTACATCACGGTCGGTAAACCAACAGAAAAAGCGTTAGAAATTGAAGGCAAATTGCTAGAGCTAAAACCGCTGACTCACCCATCTGACATCATTGAAGGTGAAGCGGTGACGTTCCAGTTCTTCTTCGATGGCAAACCTCAACAAGGTGTGACGGCAGAGATCACGCGTGAAGGAACGTTGTATCGCAACCATCAAGAGCAAATTGACGTGGTGAGTGATAAAGACGGAAAAATTACTTTTACGCCAGACGTGGCAGGGCGCTATCTAATGAAATCGAACTACAAAGGTGAGTTGAACAATCACCCATTAGCGGACAAAACCAGCGCGAATGTACACCTAAC
>NZ_JAWOTW010000336.1:0-689 GCF_033339075.1 Vibrio sp. 970 | reverse complement strand
AACATCCGTGAGTTATTAAAAAGAAGCGGCGTAGGCTACGCCGATATAAGACAAGGAGAAACCATGTCTACACAGATGTCTGTATTTTTAAGTCAAGATTCTGCTGCTCCACACTGGGGTGAGAAAGCACTACTTTCATTCTCTGAAAACGGTGCGACGATTCATCTAGGTGAAGGTCATGATCTTGGTGCAATTCAGCGTGCAGCTCGTCAGCTAGATGGCCAAGGAATTCATTCAGTTCTACTTTCTGGTGAACATTGGGATTTGGAAAGCATCTGGGCTTTCCATCAAGGTTACCGCAACCCGAAAAAACACGGTTTACTAGAATGGACTGCGCTTTCTGAAGAAGACCAAACTGAACTTCAAGCTCGCATTAAAGCGACCGATTTTACGCGCGATATCATCAACAAAACGGCGGAAGAAGTTGCACCTCGTCAACTTGCTACGATGGCGGCTGAGTTCATCAAAGCTGTCGCACCAGAAGGCACGGTAACGGCTCGTATTGTTAAAGATAAAGATCTACTAGCGGAAGGTTGGGAAGGTATCTATGCGGTTGGTCGCGGTTCGGATCGCACATCAGCAATGCTGCAATTGGATTACAACCCGACTGGCGATGAAAACGCACCAGTATTCGCGTGTCTAGTAGGTAAAGGCATTACGTTTGATTCAGGCGGTTACAGCCTTAAGCC
>NZ_JAWOTW010000335.1:346-690 GCF_033339075.1 Vibrio sp. 970 | reverse complement strand
GAAGCACATAAAGACGTGCTCAAAATCTACTTCCATAAGCAAAAAGGCGAGTTCTTTGCCAAAAGCGTCAAATTCAAATACCCACGCCAAGTAAAAAATGTCTTAGTTGATAGCGGTAGTCATAAATACAAGGAAGTAACGGAAATCAACCGTAACCTTACTTTGGTTATCGACGAACTCAACAAGATCACAAAACCAGCGAAAGTGTCTGAATTGGATGTAAAACAAAAGATTCTTTCTGATCTTCGCCATTTAGAAAAAGTCGTTTCGAGCAAGATCGCCGAAATCGAAGCGGATCTAGAAAAACTCCAATAGGCTTTGAGAATCGGTGAACAACAAAAAGG
>NZ_JAWOTW010000335.1:0-336 GCF_033339075.1 Vibrio sp. 970 | reverse complement strand
CCTCTTTACTTAACGAGCTCTTCGTCCCACTCAAATCGAGTAAACAATTGCTGCCACGTATCGTCGATACTCGCTTTCATCACCAGCTCTTCATTTGTAAACGGATGCACAAAACGCAGCTCCGAAGCATGTAACAGCAAGCGGTGTGAATCAAATTCGTTACGGAACAATTTGTTGTGTTTACCATCACCGTGCGACGTGTCCCCCACAATTGGGTGACGTAGGTGGGCCATGTGACGACGCAATTGGTGCTTGCGACCAGTCTTGGGCTTCATTTCCATCAAACAGTAGCGCGTTGTTGGGAACTTGCCCGTCGAATAAGGCACTTCCACTTTC
>NZ_JAWOTW010000334.1:0-691 GCF_033339075.1 Vibrio sp. 970 | reverse complement strand
TGGATAAACAATCGGAAAGAAATGAAAGTAAGCTTTTCATCAGTAACATGGTGGAATCAGCGATACGTATTGGCTTGATCTTCGTATTGCTGATGTTTACGTACGACATCATCAGGCCTTTCATCCTTCCAGTGATTTGGGGTGCCATCATCGCGGTAGCGCTACTACCACTGACCAAAAAACTGCAACGCGCTTACGGCGGTAGACGCGGCTTGGCTGCCACGACAATCGCACTGCTGGGTATCGCCCTGCTGGTAACGCCACTAGTGATGGTGTCGGGCTCTATCGTGGATGGTGCAACACACGCGTTGGACGTACTGCAAAATGGTCAGGGGAAAATCCCTGGACCTAAAGCGTCTGTTGCTGATTGGCCTCTTGTGGGTGACAAACTTTATGAAGTATGGACGCTCTTTGCGACAAACTTAGAGCAAGCAATACAAACCTTTATGCCACAAATCAAGTCAGCATTAACCTCTTTGCTTGGCATGGTTGGCGGCGTGTTAGGTAGCTTGTTGCTGTCTATCTTGTCACTGGCTATCGCTGCTGGCTTTATGACGTATTCAGAGTCGTTGGCATCGGGCCTGCAAACTATCGCGATCCGTACCGCTGGCGAAAACGCGAAAAGCTGGACAACGCTTATCGCCGCGACCATTAAAAGCGTGCTGCTGGGCGTAGTTGGTGTGGCTGCGAT
>NZ_JAWOTW010000333.1:0-691 GCF_033339075.1 Vibrio sp. 970 | reverse complement strand
AGAGACTAAGTTATCTATCGTCATACCGTATTTACGGCTCAACCAACCAAAACCACCACCTAAAGTAAGACCAGCAATACCAGTGGTAGAGTTAATTCCTACCGGGGTCGCTAACCCGTGTTTTTGAGTGGCTTCGTCTAAGTCGCCTAAGGTACAGCCCGGCTCAACAAACGCTCTCTTGGCATTTTCATCAACTCGGACTTGGGTAAGGAGCGACAGGTCGATCATGACCCCATTATCACAGACAGCGTTGCCCGCAATATTGTGTCCCCCACCTCGTACAGAAAGTAGCTGACCATTGTCTCGCGCAAAGTTAACCGCCATCACAACGTCATCTGTCGACTTACAGCGAGCAATCAAACTCGGCTTGCGATCAATCATGCCATTCCAGATTTGGCGAACTTCATCGTAATTAGAATCGGTAGGTAAAACGACGTCACCTTGAAAGTGACTTTTGAAATGTTCAATGGTTGTGTTTTCTAAACTCTTCATATTAGTTGCCTCTCACGTTTTACATGAGCGCTTGTAAAAAGTGATGCAACTACGAGCTTGTACAAGCTTCCTCACTGTTAAACGTGACGTTTTAGTAGTCATTTTCTAGTAAACAACACACGCATCAACACAAACCGCATTCGAGCGTCATCATTCACTTCCGGCACAAGCTTGGAAACCCAAAGTGCAGAATCGGCAA
>NZ_JAWOTW010000332.1:0-691 GCF_033339075.1 Vibrio sp. 970 | reverse complement strand
CGGCTTTTGGTGAGCCATCGGCGTTAAAGAAATACGCTTTTGTGGTCGGAAAACGTGATAAACGCTCGGCGTCGTTGGCAATCAAACTGGCGAGACGAGGACTGACGGCAAAACCTTCCTCAGCCAAGTTGATCACTGGCTGAATGATCTTTTTCCATTCCAGCTTGCCGTATTTTTGGTGGGTATCCCACAACAGTTTGACGGTGCCCGGCGTCGCGACAGATCGTCCACCTACAACGGCATCATAAAATTGCAGCGGCTGGCCTTGGTCGTCCAAAAACAGTGTTGGGGTTGCGGCGAGGGGCGCAGTTTCTCGACCATCATAAGTGGTGAGCTTTTGTTGTTCGCCATCCCAATACACCAAAAATGCGCCGCCACCAATACCAGAAGACTGTGGTTCGACTAAGCCAAGCATCAGTTGTACCGCCACCATAGCATCGATGGCATTGCCGCCTTGCTCCAGTACATCAGCACCAGCTTGGGTGGCGATTGGGTTCGCTGCTGTCACCATATAGTCTTTGGCTTTGACCAGTTGTTTGTGCTCAAGCCCAGTACTTTGCTCTGGGGCAATCGCATCGGTGGCTTGGTTTGCAAACGCGGTGTGGGTGATAGAGGCGCTAAGAAAAAGACCCGTAGACACGAGTCGGTTGAACGTCCAATGCATGATGACTCTCCATGTTGCCAGTTTGAT
>NZ_JAWOTW010000331.1:0-691 GCF_033339075.1 Vibrio sp. 970 | reverse complement strand
CGCGAGTTTAAAAGGCGCAGCAGCGTGGCTAGAGAAGCTGAATCAGTCAATCAGTAAATTTTTATCACTGGCTGATGAGAAACGTGTCGCTCGATTCCGCAATGACTTGCAAGACTCGGTGCAAAACTTAATACCTGCGCTCACTCAATTGACTAAACAGTTCGACCCAGCTCAGTTTGAAGAAGGCATCTACCGCTTTGAACATGGCGAACTGCCTACTTGGCTAGAAAACCAATCTAAAGAGCTAAAGCAGTTCAGCAAGAAAGCAAACCAAAGCGTCGCGAAAATCGCCGATCTTATCGCAGAAAGAGTCAAAGATGGCGAACTCGCGGCAAGATTGGCCGAGCCTGCGCTCGCTGAACTAGGTTTCTATATTCAACGACTAGAGAACCTCGCTCAAGTTTGGCATTTGATGGCAGAGCCAACACGAGAAAAAGGAGCGCCTTTAGCGAGATGGCTAGAAACTCACCCAGATCGTGAAGGCGATTTTATTGTGAGCGTCTCCCCTCTTGAGATTTGATGGCAGCTAGACCAACAGATTTGGAGTCGTTGTATTGGTGCCGTATTAGTTTCAGCAACAATGCGAGCGTTGAACTCTTTCCACTATTTTTGCCATCAAGTAGGCATTGATGGCAAGCCAGAATCTGGGACTCAGTTTTTGGCACTCGCTTCGCCTTTTGATTATCAAAAC
>NZ_JAWOTW010000330.1:0-693 GCF_033339075.1 Vibrio sp. 970 | reverse complement strand
AACTACATAAAACCGCTCAGATTCTGACAGAATCTAAAGCGCAAAACCCAACAAATTACGAGAAGAAAGCGACTGAGTTTGCTCAAGCGGCAAACCAAGAAGTGGATCGTCTTGTCGCGTCTGGCGAAAACATCAATGACCCAAGCCTACGTCCAGTCATCACTGATAGCACGCCGAATAGCGACAACTTAGCGCCTGAAACGGTAGTCAACAACAAGCTAACCGTCAACGAAACCGTAGAAGACGCAGCTGAAGATAAATTGGATAAGCTACCAAAAATCGTAAAAGGTGCCGCATTTGATGGCGTTGAGCTAAACATCGAAGGTCTTTTCAAAGACAAAGACCAAAGCCTTGTGAGCACAAAACTGACGCATAATTTAGCGGGCACAGGCATTGAAGTTGAGAAAGTTGGCAACCTAATTGTTCTACACCCGACCACGATCGTAGAAAAATCCGGTGATTTTGAGATTGTTCTAACGGCGCAGGACAAAAACTCTAACAGTGATGTGCTATCAACTGTGAGCACAGTATTCGAAATCGAAATCGAATCTGCAAACTTACCACCAATGGTTGTTGAAGCAGAGCAAGCTCGCCTGCAATCCATTGTTGATGGCTGGTACCTACAACAGGGCGAACTGTTTGAACAAACGCTCGATATTTCTGGTTTGTTCCAAGATAAAGACGGTCAGATCA
>NZ_JAWOTW010000329.1:0-693 GCF_033339075.1 Vibrio sp. 970 | reverse complement strand
AGCCAAGGCTGCGTTTTTTGTTTCGTCGATTGGGTTTACTCGAGAGAGTGTGGTGACGCTTTGAGAGCATGGCCACTTTTCTCGGCTTGGAACAGCGCAAGGTAGTGAGCAAAAAACGTATGCATTTGCTGTTGGTTATCTTGTTCACCAAGTTGACCTAATAAGTGGGCAGCAACCTCAAAGGTGCACAAGTTGCCTTGTTGCTGATTACGTCGCAGTTGATATTGAGAATCGGCGAGTGCGGAAAGTCCCATGGTAGGGATACCTTCTAACCAGCGACTCTTATTGATCATCTTGCGTGCTTCTTGCCAGGTGGCATCCAAAATAATGTACAGCGGCATTTTGGCTTGTTGCTGGCTTTGCATTTCCACATGTTCGAGTGTGATGCTTTCTTCGCTTGGGAATAGAATCACCGGGTACAGTGATGGATCAGCCAAGCGAGTGAGCAACTCTGCTGGTGGTTGTTTGCGATCCCAGATTGCTTGCTCGACGTTGAGTTGGCAATGCTGTAATAGCTGGCCCGTATTGGTGTCACGAGTTAGCTCATTTGGGTGCATCAATAGCAGTATGTCGTGCTTGCTGGTGAGTTTAGGCACCAGCGAGCAAATACAGTTGAACAGAAAACCGCAATGGGGACACGGTTGTGACATTACAGTCGAACCCCTTCACGCACAGGGCTAATACCATCCGAAA
>NZ_JAWOTW010000328.1:0-694 GCF_033339075.1 Vibrio sp. 970 | reverse complement strand
GATCAGTACGGTCATAAAGGCGTTGTTTGTGATGTCAGACTTTTCAGGCAAGTAGCTTGAGTAGGCCAACATGATTGCAAAGCCGATACTTAGGGTAAAGAAGATTTGACCATACGCGGCAGCCCACACTTTTACGTCCCAAATCTTGCTGAAATCGGGTTCGAACATATAGTTCACACCATCGAGTGCACCTGGTAGGAATACCATGCGACCGATCAGAAATAGAACCATCAAGAATAGGATTGGCATCATGATTTTTGATGCGCGTTCGATGCCGGACTTAACGCCACTTGCAATGGCAATGTAAGTAACAGCCCAAGCAATGGTCATCGCTATAGCAATTTTCCATTGAATACCGCCTAAGTTTGTTGGTGAGTTATCACCTAACTTTAGGTATTCGCTAAAGAAAAACGCGTTAGTGTCGGTTCCCCAACTTTGAGTAAACGACATACCAAAGTAAGAGATAGACCAACCAATTACCGCAACATAGTAAACGGCAATAACAGCAGCAACGCCAACTTGGAACCAGCCAAGCCATTCAAACTTCGAATGGATTTTTGCTAGTGTTTTCGGTGCTGAACCACGGTATTTCTGTCCCATACTGAACTCAAGGATCATGAATGGGATACCGGCGGTGATCATGGCAAAAAGGTAAGGAATAAAAAATGCGCCGCCACCGTTTTCGTAAGCCATG
>NZ_JAWOTW010000327.1:0-694 GCF_033339075.1 Vibrio sp. 970 | reverse complement strand
CCAAGTGCGCCAATTTGGTTAAACCAAACTCATTCTACTGTCGTTGCCCATGCGAATGCTCCTACGCCAATAGTGCTTGATGCTGATGGCATCTTCACATCGGCGAGTAATGTCGTGTGTTCAGCAATGACCGCTGATTGTTTGCCTGTACTGCTGACGAATACTCAAGGTACTCAAGTTGCAGCAGTTCATGCTGGTTGGCGTGGTTTGGCAAATGGTATCGTTGAAAATGCTCTCGCATTATTTTCGGGTGATGTGATGGCATGGTTAGGGCCTGCTATTGGTCCACAGGCGTTTGAAGTGGGCGAAGATGTTCTACAAGCGTTTGTCGATTTTGACTCAAAAGCTCAGCGCGCATTTACCCCTCGTAATGTAGAAGGTAAATGGCTTGCCAACATGTCGCAATTAGCGACGCAGCGTCTCAACAGGGCTGGCGTCTCGCAAGTTTTCGATTCCGGTTTGTGTACTTACCAAGATAAAGAGTCCTTTTATTCTTACCGCCGAGATGGTGTGACAGGGAGACAAGCTACGTTTATCTGGATTGAAGAGTAAGCCTCATAAAGCTCAAAAGAGCTGAGATGCATAGTTCTATTTTTGCAAAGCTATCTTTATTCATTCACTCCCTTGAAATTCCCCTCCTGAGTATCCATCTTTCTACTGTCAAAAGAATTCTCTTTAATCGAGGTTAGGAAGG
>NZ_JAWOTW010000326.1:0-695 GCF_033339075.1 Vibrio sp. 970 | reverse complement strand
TAGCCAACGCTTTAAAGGCAAGTTTGGTTTAACGCCCAGCGAGTACATCAAAACCGTTGCCAGTTAGTACCTAACATTGCTATTTGGCTCGGTCTCAATGTTTCACATTTTAGCTTTTGTATTTGGTTTTCATCCGCAGTGCGACGTTAACCAAAGCAATCAGAACCGGAACTTCGATCAACGGGCCAATTACGCCAGCGAATGCCTGGTCGGAATTCAGGCCAAATACAGCAATGGAAACCGCAATGGCCAACTCAAAGTTGTTACCCGTTGCCGTAAATGCGATGGAGGCATTTTTATCGTAGGGGATGCCCATTCTCTTCCCGATAAAGAAGCTGGCAAAAAACATCAATACGAAGTAGATCGCTAGTGGGACTGCCACGCGGAACACATCCATTGGCAGTTGTAAAATCATCTCTCCTTTGAGGCTGAACATCAGCACGATGGTGGCGAGCAAAGCGATCAAAGTAATGGGTGAAATTCGAGGAATAAACACATCGTTGTACCACTTCTCACCCTTTGCAGCGACTAACCATTTACGACTGAGAAAACCAGCGAGGAACGGAATACCTAAGTAAATCAATACGCTTTCTGCAATGTCTCCCATGGAAATATCAACCACAAAACCTTCATAGCCAAAGAATGGTGGAAGTACCGTGATGAATAGCCAAGCCATAACGCTGTAAGTCAGAATT
>NZ_JAWOTW010000325.1:0-696 GCF_033339075.1 Vibrio sp. 970 | reverse complement strand
GTTGAGCCAGTTGACGAGCGACCAGTGTCGCTTCTTCAGATAATGCCATTTTCGCAATAAGAAACTGTTTCACTTCCGGCGATAATGGATTGGATTTGGTGAGTAAGCGAATCGCGTGAGGTTTGAGGCTTGGGTTGATAGTGGCATTCATCAACTGCTGCAAAGAGAAAGCATCTCCTGTATCAGCTAAGCGCTTGAGTTCCTGTTGGCTATTGTAATCGGCGCGCATTCGCCATAGTAAATCGTACATGGCTTTGTCTTGGCTGACTTGCGCCATACGAACGACCACTGCTGTGGACGGTAGCCAACTGGTGACATTCGCTTGAGTTAACTGCGTCGTTAAGGCTTTTAACGCACTTGGCGATAAGCTATCTAGCTCACGAATGAGCAAGGATTCTCTTGTCTGAATTTGTTGAGACGTCCCCGTTAACCACTGCTGTAGGTTTAGCTCTTTTCGTTCAGCTTGCAGCACAAAATCTAACGTGCTTTGGTCTTGTTTCCAACGCTTAATTAAACGACTCGCAATCGCTGGGTAATTGAATGCGGGTACACTGAATTCATAGCCATCGCCTCGCTCCAGCATTTGATACGTTGGTGTCAAACGAACTTGCGATTCCACGAACAGTGCCATGCGCGGGGTAAGTATGATGTTTTGCTGTTCTAATTTTTCCAACAGGCGAAAACGCACCACCTCTT
>NZ_JAWOTW010000324.1:0-697 GCF_033339075.1 Vibrio sp. 970 | reverse complement strand
GTTGCTGAAATTGTGCCTTGGTACAACTTCGAGCTAAATGATGTGAGGTCAAACACACCACGATTGACAGTGAAGCTCGCTTTTACCGCTTCCATTTTCGCGTTAGCCGCTTTGAACTTATCGATGGTGATATCACCTTTGACATCCAGCGTTTTCAGTGCTGAAAGATCCGGCTCAACTTCAGGCCCCGCGGATGCACTCTTACCACCAGATGCTGGCTTTTCGTCGCTTGCTGATGCTTGTTTATCCAAGCCTAAGAATTCATCTAAATCGATATTAGGGCTATGAAGGGCAAAACGTATTTTTGGAATGTCTCCCAATGTCACATCGGCTTTACCATCCAATGCAATCGCGTTTGCGGTTAACTTCTCTAGAATAAAGCTAAGGTGGCTTTTGTTTAGGGCAAATGAGAGGTCAGAGACCATATCAACTTTCATTGGTGATTGTGGCAAAGCATCACCTTCAAAGCTTGATTTCAGCGTAAGCTTATTCAACAACACTTTGCTAATCGCTTGGTCAACCGTAAGCTGCCCACCGCCTTGCATGTCCAGCGTCATACCAGCAGCACTGCCTTTAAGCGCGTAGTTAAGATTGTTTACTTTATCGAATTCAAATGTATCTAAGCCAATTTTTGCCGATTCAATAGTGTTGTTTGGATCAGTGTACGTCGCATCAACATTGATGTTCTTCAACGCAT
>NZ_JAWOTW010000323.1:0-697 GCF_033339075.1 Vibrio sp. 970 | reverse complement strand
CAAGCCTTCTACGTAACCCGGTTTGTCACCAGAATCCGGCGCCCATTTGGTGTTAGCTGGAATAAAGCCGACGTCTTCTTGGTAGTCGTTGTGACGAGTCATGACCGTGAAGCGTTTGTCACCGTTCCAAGCATCTTGGTAAGGCACCCAGCTTTCGGTTTTATCAAGGTTGAAGTTGACTGTTTCGTCAGCGGCTTTCAGTGCCAAATCAAACTCAGCTGCGGTAAAGGCTTCTGGGTGTTTGACCATGATATCGGCGATAACCGAGACCGCAGGATGACCGACCATTTCACCGGTGTAATCCGAGTGCAGTTCCCATTTTGGCAGCACGCCGCCCGTTTGGTATTTGTTCAATAGATCGCGTGCGTGTTCAATTGCGCGGTCTTTATCGATGATGGTTTTCAGTGGGTGTGCGGCGCGGAAGGTATCCCACATTGAGTACACTGAGTAGTTCACTAAGCCGTCTTCTGCTTGGTGCACTTTGCCATCCATGCCACGGTATTTGCCATCCACATCTTGGTATAGGAATGGAGCAACAAACGTACGGTAGAGCGAGGTGTAGAACATGGTTTTGTCGGCTTTGTTGCCACCTTCCAGTTCAAACTCGCCAAGGATGTTTTCCCAAGCCACGCGGTTTTGTTGTACGACGTTGTCGAAGTCCCAGCCGTTAGTGTCTGCTTCTAGGTTTTTCAGTGCG
>NZ_JAWOTW010000322.1:0-698 GCF_033339075.1 Vibrio sp. 970 | reverse complement strand
CTCGTAAGCGTATGGAAACGGTGGACGAAGAGACGTTAGATGCGGCACTCGACTTCATGGACCGTGCCGTGAAAGCGAAAAAACCATTCTTCGTATGGTGGAACGCAACCCGCATGCACTTCCGTACTCACGTGAAGCCAGATAACCAAGGCAAAACCGGCATCAGTACTTATGCTGATGGTATGGTAGAGCACGACAACATGGTTGGTGAGTTGCTAGATAAACTGGATGATCTGAAAGTGGCCGACAACACCATCGTGATTTACACCACCGATAACGGCCCGATGAACGCGACCTGGCCTGATGCAGCATTTGGTCCTTTCCGTGGTGAGAAAAACACAGGTTGGGAAGGCGGCTTCCGCGTACCAGCAATGGTTCGTTGGCCTGGACACATTGCACCAAATACGAAGTTAAACGACATCTTTGCGGGTGAAGACTGGTTCCCAACACTGCTTTCTGCGGCGGGTAACAACACCATCAAGCAAGACTTGCTGAAAGGCTACAAATCATCGTCTGCTGATCGCACATACAAAAACCATTTAGATGGTTACAACCAAATGAATTACTTGATGGGTAAAGACAAAGAGTCTGCTCGTGATGAGTTCTTCTACTGGTCAGACGATGGCGACTTGCTGGCAATGCGTGACAAGCGCTTCAAGCTTCACTTCAAGATCCAAGAGCATGAAGGTTGGGATGTT
>NZ_JAWOTW010000321.1:0-698 GCF_033339075.1 Vibrio sp. 970 | reverse complement strand
ATGTCGATGAAACTCGAATTGGTGGCTTGGGAATTTGCGGTGGCGGGGCTTATGTCATCAGTGCCGCTTTAACAGAAAAACGTTTGAAAGCGGTAGTTGGCATTACGCCAGTCAATGTGGGACGCTTATTCCGTGAAGGATTCAGCTTATACAACCCAAACGGCACGCTGGAAGCAATGGCGGCACAGCGTACCGCTGAAGCTCGCGGCGGAGAATTACAAGTCAACGAACTTCTTCCACCAAGCCTAGAGTTTGCCAAAGCAAATGGCTTAACGGAGCGCGATGTGTTTGAGGCGACTGACTACTATAAAACGCCTCGCGGACAGACTGAAGGCGGAGCCACGCGCATGTTGTTTTCTCATGCTCAGAAAACCCTAAGTTGGGATGCTTTTGCCTTCACTGAAACTTTATTAACTCAACCAGTGATGACCGTGATTGGTCAAAAAGTGGGAGCGTTTGGCGCTTATCGCGATGGGCAGGAGGTTTATGGTCGAGCTGTCGCATCAAAGGATCGCCAGCTAGTTGATCTAGAGAACTGGTCTCACTATGAGTTGTATGACCATCCACAAGCAGTTGGCATGGCAATGGAGAAAGTCGCGCCCTTCTTGGATAAGCATTTGAAGTAATCTGAAATCAAGAGTGCCACCAAACCGGGCGCACTCTTACTTCTCTGTTATTCCTATTTCCCAGTTAATAGC
>NZ_JAWOTW010000320.1:0-698 GCF_033339075.1 Vibrio sp. 970 | reverse complement strand
TGATTAAGAAGCTGACTGAACAACTGGATCACGTAGAAAGCCTAGATGATGATCGTATTATTCGTCGTTACATGGATATGATCATGGCAACGCTGCGTACTAACTACTACCAGTTGGACGAAAACAAGCAGTCGAAGCCTTGGCTATCTTTGAAGATGAAACCAAGCGAAATCCCAGAGATTCCTCAGCCAGTTCCTGCTTTTGAGATTTTCGTCTACGCGCCAGACATTGAGGGTGTTCACCTTCGTGGCGGTAAAGTTGCACGTGGTGGCTTACGTTGGTCAGATCGCCAAGAAGATTTCCGTACAGAAATTCTTGGTCTTGTAAAAGCTCAGCAAGTTAAGAACACCGTTATTGTTCCAGTTGGGGCAAAAGGTGGTTTCGTTTGTAAGCGTCAGCCGTCTCTGACCACTCGTGATGAAATCTTTGCAGAAGGTCAACGCTGCTATAAACAGTTCATTCGCGCATTGCTTGATGTTTCTGACAACATCATTGAAGGCGAGGTGATTCCACCACAAAACGTAATTCGTCACGATGAAGATGACCCATACCTAGTGGTTGCTGCCGACAAAGGCACGGCGACATTCTCTGACTTGGCGAACTCAGTCTCAGCAGAATACAACTTCTGGCTTGGCGATGCGTTTGCTTCTGGTGGTTCAAACGGTTACGACCACAAAGCAATGGGTATCACTGCAAAA
>NZ_JAWOTW010000319.1:0-700 GCF_033339075.1 Vibrio sp. 970 | reverse complement strand
GCCCATTTTGGGCTCTTTTCGCCCATAACTGATGCCGTCAGCTTGAGCAGGAACAACAAACGCAGACACACCTTTGGCACCCGCTTCGCCCGTTCGCGCCATCACGACCAAAACATCCGTCTCTCCTGCGCCGGAGATAAATGCTTTACCGCCATTAAACACGTATGTATCGCCTTTTTTGCTCGCGGTTGTGGTCAACGAAGCGGCATCCGACCCCGCATTGGGCTCTGTCAAGCAATACGAACCCAACCATTCTCCGGTGACGAGTTTAGGACAATATTTGGCTCTCACGTCTTCGGTCGCGAAACTCGCCACCATCCAACTCACCATATTGTGGATGGTCATGAAAGCAGTCGTCGACGTGCACCCCATTGAGAGCTGCTCAAAAACAATCGACGCATCCAAACGGCTTAACCCCAAACCACCATGTGCTTCTGGCGTGTAGAGACTAAGAAACCCCAGTTCACCCGCTTCGCGCAACACGTCTTTGGGGAAGATCTGTTTTTCATCCCACTCGGCGGCCATTGGTGCTAAACGCTCTAACGAAAACTGCTGAGCCGTATCGGCAAATGCACGTTGATCTTCATTAAGTTCAAAGTCCATAAAAGCTCCTTGCTGGGTAGTCAGCGCAGTTGAATGGTCAAATTCGGCCCTGTTGGGATGTCATCAGCAAACCATCTCGCCGTTACCGTTTTAGTCT
>NZ_JAWOTW010000318.1:0-700 GCF_033339075.1 Vibrio sp. 970 | reverse complement strand
CCGGAAGCGCGGTCAGTTTTTTACTTTGCACCAAGAACAATTCCGCGCACGCCAAGGCATCACTGGCGGCTGAGTGCGATAAGTACCCCGGCAGGTGATAATAGCGGCGCAAATCGTCCAACTGATAACTGCTGTGCGCACCGCTTTTCCCTGCGTAGCTAAACTGCTTTTCGATTTGCAGAGTGTCGATAAAATACGCGGGGAAATCCTCTACTTGGTAGCGAGAGGAAAAATAAGCGTGAATGAAGGCTTTTTCAATGCAGCATCCGTGGGCGAGCACTACTTTTCCTGTGATGCGTTCCAACAACCGATTCATCCCTTCATCCAATGGCAGTCCTTTGGCGAGATCTTGCGGAGTTAAGCCATTAATTTTCGCTGTTTCTGGTTTGATGAATTGTCCATGACAAATGTACCACTCTTTGGAGCTGGCGATATCAATGCCGTCCAGCGTTAGGTCAACTACGCCAATCGATAAGATTTTATCGCCTTGTGCGTCCACGCCTGTGGTTTCAAAGTCCAACGCAACAAAACTCAAATCCTTCAAGGTCGTTGAGTCATCCACCAAAGGCTGTTGAAGATAGTCTTTCAGCACCATTGGCCAATCGTCAATAACGTGAATGGCTTGGCGTTTTTGCTCAGGAGAGAGCGGCGTTTCCCACCGCTTAAACCAACGTTTAATCATGGTTACGCCCCTTTCACA
>NZ_JAWOTW010000317.1:0-700 GCF_033339075.1 Vibrio sp. 970 | reverse complement strand
AGACTCGATGCCGTGAATAATGGCGATCTCTACCACAGGTTGCAGCATCATCGCACGCAACTCTGTCTTTCCTAACCCTTCCTGCACCTCGATTGTGTAACTTAAGCGCTCGCCTAAACGAATTTTTTGAATACCCAGATAAGCGTCAATCAAGGCGATTTCATTCTCAACCGTGGTGCGCTCTTCACGCGAGCTTTTTAGCGTTGCACGCAATAACGCCGTGAGTTGATCCAACATTTGTTTGGCTTTATCGACGTCTTGCGACATCAACGCGCTGATATTGGCAAGCGTATTAAACAGAAAATGCGGCTCAATTTGGCTTTGCATCTGCTTGAGCTGGCTGAGTAAAAGGGCTCGTTCTTGTTCGGCGTTTTCACGTTTGATGCTCTCTAGCTCACGCTGTGCAATGGCTTCTTTTTCGCGTGAATGAAAATAAAAATAACACATACCGCTAAACAGCAGGCCCATCAGCAAGACAGGCAACATGCCCGAAATACCGAAGTATTCACCGAGCCAAAACTGCGCATTAATTACACCAAACAACAAACACGCGGTCAGTGATAGCGCAATTTCTAGCATGCGTGGGATGGTCGGAAACAACTTGTCGATCAACCACGAGAAGAACAGCGCAGAGTAGCCAAAACCAAAGCTCACCAGCACATGCACGTAGTACGGACCGCCCCAAACTGAGAGCGTCATT
>NZ_JAWOTW010000316.1:0-700 GCF_033339075.1 Vibrio sp. 970 | reverse complement strand
GCGGAATTGGTAGACGCACCAGATTTAGGTTCTGGCGCCGCAAGGTGTGAGAGTTCAAGTCTCTCCTTCCGCACCATCTTAAATTAATCTACACTATCAGAATACGCGGAAGTGGCGGAATTGGTAGACGCACCAGATTTAGGTTCTGGCGCCGTAAGGTGTGAGAGTTCAAGTCTCTCCTTCCGCACCATTCTTTCTCTCGATAAGAGAGGTTAAGTAGTCTTTGACTATTTACGCTGTAGGGCTATCGCCAAGCGGTAAGGCAGCGGCTTTTGATGCCGCCATTCCCTGGTTCGAATCCAGGTAGCCCTGCCACATACAATGATGTTGAGATTTTACCAATTATCTTGATATCTACAGAATAAGTTGCGGAAGTGGCGGAATTGGTAGACGCACCAGATTTAGGTTCTGGCGCCGCAAGGTGTGAGAGTTCAAGTCTCTCCTTCCGCACCATTATCGGAAAACCCAGCATGACTTTGCTGGGTTTTTTCTTTTTTTGGTTCTGGACTCGGGAAATCATTAGATTTGCCGAATTAAAAAAGCGAGCTCATGGCTCGCTTTTTTTCTATCTGTGATTTGAGTAGCTTTGTGCCGTCCTAAATAAGGTTGACACTTTCCCCCCAAAAAAAATTGGAGAGTGTTATGAAATCAACAACTAAAAGAACTCAGCGCGATTACTCCCTCGCTTTTAAACTCACTG
>NZ_JAWOTW010000315.1:0-701 GCF_033339075.1 Vibrio sp. 970 | reverse complement strand
ACCAAGGCAGAGCTGTTGGCGCATCGATATCAATCGGTGTGAAGTTGAAGCTCATCAAGCTCAAGCTGTCACCTCGCGCGGCTGAAATGCCAACGGCATCGGTGATCATGGTAGAGATTTGCGCTTTGTCTGCATCGCTCCAAGCCACGCCGTCTGGCGATGCTTTTGAGTTCAATAGAACCGATACGCTCAATTTCTCAATCTGACCTTGTTGGTACTGAGTACGGCGCACGCTGCTGCCAACCGCATATTGACGATTCACTTCAGAGCGCGCATTGGTGTTTTGGCTGTCGTTTGTCGCCGCCTCACCAGTCACTGGAGGCTGGTTGCTGAGAGAACCTGGTACACCAAGCGCGATTTGGTCAATCGAATTGTTTTGAATGGTGTGTTCGTTACGAACCACTGGCGCGTTATCAAGGATTTCTCGCGTTTCTTCCACTTGGCTGAAATCCATATCGGCTGCAACCTGAACGCGGAAATTACTAGGGCCAACAATCGGCGTTAGCATGTCTGCCGCACGTTGGATGATTTGCTTCTCAACGTTCTTTTGGTATTCCAGATACTTCGCGTTTACTTTGCCCGCTTCTGCTGACGCAACATCAGCACTCAACAGTCGGCCATATTGATCGATGACAGAAACAAACTCAGGCTTCATCGCCGTCACACTGCCTACGATCAAGTTGATGATCGCTTCAACCTGT
>NZ_JAWOTW010000314.1:0-701 GCF_033339075.1 Vibrio sp. 970 | reverse complement strand
GTTGAAAATTCAAGGCAATCACGAAGCGGCTCTGGTCATGTGTGGCGACGGTGGGACATCCAAAGGAGATTTTCTCGAATCCATCAACTGCGCAGGGACATGGAACATTCCGTTGGTTTTTGTGGTGAATAACAACCAGTGGGCGATTTCTGTACCACGCAGTTTGCAATGCGCGGCGGAGTTTCTTTCTGAAAAAGCAAAAGGCGCTGGCATTCCAGGGATTACCGTCGATGGCAACGACGTTGTTGCTATGTATGACGCTACCATGACCGCATTAGAGCGAGCACGAAAAGGCAAAGGGGCGGCACTGATCGAAGCGGTAAGTTATCGCCTAAGTGACCACACCACCGCCGACGATGCGACGCGTTATCGTAATGCAGATGACGTTCAAACCGCATGGCAATTCGAGCCCGTGAGCCGACTAAAAACCTTTTTGATCAATCAAGGTGCTTGGAGCGATGAACAAGAGCAACAATGGCAAAGCGACTGCAAGGAACAAGTCGAACTCGCGGTTGAACGCTACCTAAACTTGCCTCAACAAGCGCCTGAAACTGGATTCGATTACCTCTACGAATCGCTTCCTCAAGAGCTTCACGCTCAACGCGATGAATTGATCAATAAAGCAATGCGAATGCAAGGAGGCAAACATGGCTGAACTTACATTAGTTGAAGCAGTAAACCTCGCTCTGCATCATGAAATG
>NZ_JAWOTW010000313.1:0-702 GCF_033339075.1 Vibrio sp. 970 | reverse complement strand
TGGTTTAGAATCGGCTTGAGCACTTTGCTTTCTTGGCGCCAATCATCGCGAATGTATTTTGCATCAGGGTTTGAAGCAAAAATCGTTTTCGCTTCCGCCGCTAGTTGATGTAATACGGTTTCATCCGGACCAGAAAAACGCACCTCAACCGCGAACTTATCTTTGGTTGCTAGCTTCAGCGCTCGGAAGCGAGGTTCGGCATCCGGAAACGCCTCTTTCAGCCAATCATCGCCACGCGTTACCAAGTGACTGATGCTCTCGTAGTCTTTGGTGTTGATCAGAATCTGCCCGTAGGCAGGGTCGAGCGGCTCAGGCTCTACCGTTACCGAGAAGCGAGGTGCACTGGTGCCGACATAGCTAGAGATACTTTCCACTTCTGGTTGTGCGACCAACCATTCTTCAACTTTGCGCATGTCTGCCGAGGTTTGTTCAATCTTGGCACCATTGGGTAGCCAGTAATCGAGAAACACAATTGAGCGATCCGACTGAGGAATAAAGTTCACGGCCACATACGGGATTGCCACGGCGGTGACTAAAATCAACGGAACCAAAGCGGCTAATGCTTTACGCGGGTTGTCCACCGTCCAGAATACCAACTGTTTATAACGGCTCGGTTTGGTCTCTTCGCTGTTAGCTTTTGGCTTGATGAACATCCACGCCATTAATACCGTAAACGTCATCGCGACGATCCATGAAAGCAAC
>NZ_JAWOTW010000312.1:0-703 GCF_033339075.1 Vibrio sp. 970 | reverse complement strand
GCATCTCCCTCAAGAGGAATCACGAAGCCAGGGATTTTGACCTGACTGCCATTGAGTTCTGGTCTGACGTTACCGATTTTTGATTGCTGCGCCGCGCCACCACTGTGATCAGATGCGGGCATCCCCACGCTGTCGAACAGCTTACGTTCCGCTTCAGGAACCAGATCGATCCAGTCGAGCGTTAATGGCTCATCACTCGCCATGACCGGCGTCGTAAATGCAATCGCGAGTAAGCAACTGGCTAAAACTTTTTTCCACATCGTTAGATCCTTATGGTCATTCCGTCACTGAGTGACTGTCTGTAGGCGCGGAATGCTGGAATAAAACCAATCACAATACCGGCGCATTGTACAAAGCTAAGCAGCATCCATTCGTACGCAGAAAGCGTGCTTAACGTGAGATTTATACCGTAGTGTTGTTGAATTAGGGGCTGAAGTAGGGCGAGTATCGCATACAGTCCCAAAACGCCAGTGACGATACCTGCTGCTGTGAGTAAACTCGCTTCACTAATGAGCAGAGACAAAACGTGGCGCGGGCGTGCTCCCATAGCGCGTAAAATGGCCATTTCTCGACGTCGTTCTTGTAAGCTGGTCAGTAGGCTGCTTAACATGCCGAGTAAACCCGCGATAACCACAAAACCAGAAACCGCCATCAAGGCCTGTTCTGCGACAGACATCATTCCCCACAGTTCGTGTAGCGCGAC
>NZ_JAWOTW010000311.1:0-704 GCF_033339075.1 Vibrio sp. 970 | reverse complement strand
TGGGCTCTAGTGCAATGGGCGCATCGACCTTCAAACGCAAGCTGGTACAAGCTGGGATAGATATTGAAGTGAAGAACTTTGCCATCGAGAAAGTCCCGAGTGAAGCCGATATCGTCGTGACACACGAGAGCTTAGAAAGCCGCGCAGTCAACGCGACAGGTTTACCAGTCGTAACGATCAAGAACTTCCTCAACGACCCAGCGCTTGACGAGCTGATGTTTAAGATTAAGCAACAAACCGTCGCGACTGAGCAACCAGCCTAACAATGCAGTTTGGGGCGGCAGGTATCGCCCCAATTAGGAGAGAAATCATGGTACAAACAACGGCAGCGGTTATCTGTGGTGAGAAAAACGTTCAATTAAGAACCTTTGATTTACCAAACATTTCAGCCGACGAACTTCTGGTTAAAAACATTTCAAACAGCATTTGTCTATCCACTTACAAAGCAGCATTGTTAGGTAGCAAACACAAACGCGTTCCTGAAAACATTGACGAAGTGCCAGTGATGACAGGTCATGAATACGCAGGTGTGATTGTTGAAGTCGGTGAGAATCTAAAAGATCAATTCAAAGCTGGTGACTACTTTGTTTTGCAACCTGCCATGGGCTTGCCTAGTGGTTATTCTGCGGGTTACAGCTACGAAACCTTTGGTGGCAATGCAACGTATTCCATTATTCCTAAAATCGCTATCGACTTAGGCTGTG
>NZ_JAWOTW010000310.1:0-705 GCF_033339075.1 Vibrio sp. 970 | reverse complement strand
GTTAACTCACTGCTTAAGTGACGGTCAGTACAACTCTTTTAACTTTCTGGTTAGCGTATTGCGTCCCCAGCCTAATACTTTAGCGGCATCTTGCTTGTGACCTTTAGTGTGCTCCAATGCAGCTTCTAATAAAATGCGCTCAAATTCTGGTAATGCGAAAGAAAGTAGTTCTTTATCCCCCGCAGCGAGCGATTGACGTGCCCAGTCCGCCAATTGTTCTTGCCAGCTACCTTTGGTTGAATCCGAAACGGTCTTCTTCTCTTCCAAAAGCTCTGAAGGCAAATCGTTCGGTAATACTTCACTGCCACTCGCCATCACGGTTAACCAGCGACAAATGTTTTCTAGCTGACGTACGTTGCCCGGCCAATTGAGTCGATTGAGAATTTCGACCGTCGACGGGTGCAAGGTTTTGGTTTCCACTCCAAGCTCATCTGCGGCGCGTACCAGAAAGTGTTGTGTGAGCTTTTCAATGTCTTGTTTGCGTTCACGAAGCGCAGGAATTTGTACGCGAATGACGTTCAAACGGTGGAACAAGTCTTCACGAAAATCGCCTTGGTGTACCAGCTTTTCGAGGTTTTGGTGCGTGGCGGCGACAATACGTACATCGACACGAATCGGAGAGTGACCACCAACACGGTAGAACTGACCATCCGCCAACACGCGCAGTAAACGTGTCTGGATATCCAGCGGCATGTCACCGATTTC
>NZ_JAWOTW010000309.1:0-705 GCF_033339075.1 Vibrio sp. 970 | reverse complement strand
AGAGCTTGACTTACTTTCGGTATATACGGCCAAGAAAGGGTTGAAGTTACTTGATGATGTAAATATTTGGTTTGAAGAATTCATTCTTTCTGAGATGAACCCGTTCTGTTTGCGATTACAAGAAGAAGTAACCCTGAACTAGATTTGATGTTCTTGCACAACTAATTTTAGCTCCCCCTTTAGAAACGGGAGATTCGTATTTCGGTGATTTCGATCGCGTTTACGTTGTTTTTCAAGCAAGTCGCCATATTTTTACAATTTAGTAACGTAAACGATTGCTCTCTGCACACGTTTCAGGGATCGAATACACCTCATCGATATAACGCCAGTCTCACGTCTGCGCACCAACTCCATGTATTAAAAATTGATGAGCTATAGAAGCAGATCTTCCAGTTCTTTACCCATGAGGACCTCAAAAGATGTATAAATTGCTGTAAGACACTCTTCGTTTCCACACCTATCAATACGAACAAAACCTTTAGATGCAAGGTCGTCAATAGAAATCGAAAGTTCTTCGACACTGCGACCTGTTATCTCAGATAACTTCCTTACATTATTTGCTCTATCACGAGAAATCATATACAAAAGCTTAATATTTTCGTTAGTTAAAACCTGGGCCAGCTCCGTTAATGATGTAAACCACAAATGAGGAAAATTTTCTACATGGTTTAATTTACCAGCTGAAACATCCAACATATACTTACG
>NZ_JAWOTW010000308.1:0-706 GCF_033339075.1 Vibrio sp. 970 | reverse complement strand
ACCTGAGAATACTCAGCCTTCGCGCTTTTTCGGCCCTACAGGTGAAAACCAAACACTGTGGTCGATTGCTTCTGAGTTAAGACCGTCACGTAATGTCTCGGTACAACAAACGCTTCTCGCCATTTATCGAATCAACCCTCAAGCGTTTGACAATCAAAACATCCACGAGCTGATCCCAGGCAGCCGTCTTCGTGTTCCTTCATTAGAGCAAGTTCGCAGTGCGACGACTGAGCAAGCTGTTGCCATTATGAAGGCGCATGAGTTGCGACTAAAACAACCCAAGCCAGAAAAGCCAGCTCCAGTTAAACAGATAGAGGTTAAACCTAAACCTGTTGAAGAACCGACTGCGCCAACACCGCCAGTTGTTACTCCACCAAAACCTGAACCAGTTAAACCTGTTGAAACGACAGCAAACGTGCCACCAGTTTCGACGTCACCGAAAGGTGAAAAGCAGGTTAGTGATCTAAAAGACAAGCTGCAGGGCTCGCAAAGTGAGCTTGAATCACTAGAAGAGAAAAACCATCGTCTGCGCCTCATGCTGTCTCAAGTTCAGAGCGAAGTTGAAACACTCAAAAGCGAGCTTAACGACGAAGAGCGCATTCGTTCGGAAGTGGAAAAGCTGTTGGCAGAAGAGCGCCAACGTGTTGCTGAGCAGCAACGCATGCAGCCAAGTACGATGGATAAGATTCTATCCAATGGTTGGCTA
>NZ_JAWOTW010000307.1:0-706 GCF_033339075.1 Vibrio sp. 970 | reverse complement strand
ATTCAACGGCGAAGTGGTTGATTGGCAAGAAGAATACTCAGAACGCTTGATGGTTGGTGTCAACACGTTCCGCACTTATGTGGAAGGCTGGTACAACGGCACGCTTCAAGACGTGATTTTCTACCAAGCTCCAAATCCACGCATTAAACAGATGATCAGTGCAATATTGGCTGGTTACGCGTGGGATACCGAGAACCCATACGTCAAGCAAAGTGAACAACGCTTGTCGACGCTGGCTGAGTTAGTACGTGGCGAAGGTTTTTAAATTACTAAGAAAAAACCATTAAAAACATCTCATTAGCCCCATCTGTGATTCATAGATGGGGCTTTTTATTGCCTTGATTTTAATAAGGTTATTTCTTTTTTTGGTGGGTTATTGAACGTTGAGATTGCTCTAAAAGTGACCTTGGTCACATAAATATTTGTTGTAGCTGATATTTCTATAAAACCTGTCGGAAATGGATTACATTTTGGGAGTGTTCCCTCAACTTGGTTATGTCGTGAAAAAGGTATCTAAGCGACTGTATAGATTAGTAAAGTTTAAAAAACGGCAGCCACTCAAAGCTGTATTGTTTTCCTTTACTTCCATGTTGAAGGGCAGGCAACAGCGCCTCATTAAAAAGCTTCCTTTTTATCCCCAACGTTCCCATCGATGTATTTTTTCTCCCGAGCCATTTCAAGAGCCTTCTGAGCATGTTTTGGCGTG
>NZ_JAWOTW010000306.1:0-706 GCF_033339075.1 Vibrio sp. 970 | reverse complement strand
TTTACATGAGTGCGAACGAGAAAGGCCGTGCAGACGATCCAAACTTCTTGCCAGTACCTGAAAAACCGTTCTACGCCATCATGCGTTTCTACGGCGCAGACGATGCAATCCAAAGTGGTGAGTATCAAATGCCTGAAATCAAAGTAGTTAAATAATTCGTTTTAACGAACCACTGCTCTGTCGCCTCCTTAGCTCGTAAGTGCGTTAAGGGGGCTTATTTCAAGGTGGGTGTCTATGGCGAACATCTAGCCCAAAAATCAAAGAGCCACCCACTCAATCTAGTGATTATTTTTATTTAGGTATCGTATGGATTTTAATCTATTCCAAACCTTTTTAATTGTTGCTGAATATCAATCTTACTCTCGCGCCGCAGAGCACCTAGGGCTAACTCAGCCAGCGATTAGCGCATCCATGAAGCGTTTGGAAAAAGAAACCAACAAATCGTTATTTGTGAAGGATGGGCGACAAATCAAACTCACTTCTGTAGCGCATCAGTTACTACCTAAATTTCATCAGGCGTTTGCGATGATCAATGATGCCATTTCCGATCAAAGCACTTTCCGCCTGAGCTGTAACGAAGCGCTGATCCACCGCATCACACCAACCAACACGATCAGCATTTGCGCCGATACGGATTTACCTTCGTTATTGAACGATCTACGACTTAAACAGATCGATTTGATTATTAGCCCAACGACCATTCATG
>NZ_JAWOTW010000305.1:0-707 GCF_033339075.1 Vibrio sp. 970 | reverse complement strand
AGAGAATATGGCGGGTTCTTCAACTTGAATGTCCTGCTCTAAAATCAGCTCTAGCACATCTTGTTTATTGGCCATATCCCATAATTCATGGAAATGACGAGCAATCGTGCTGCCCTCATCTTCTTCGTCGTCACCAATCAAGGTTTCAAATACTTGATGCACTTTGTTCATGTGCTGCTGAGTTTGTTCGATGAGCAGATCCCACGACTCTAGCTGCATCGCAGTTGCCAGTTTTAAACGCTCAATGTCGCAATCGGGCAGCGTTTGAGTCTGCTTGTCTGCCATTGCTTGCAGTAGATTTTCTAGCTGGCGTAAATATTTATATGCCGCTTCCAGATTGCTGACTTCTTGCGGGGTTAACAGTGCAAGCTCTTCAATACCACTTAGGGTTTCGAGCAAGCCACGATTGCGCAAAGATGGCTCTCGCCCGCCACGAATCAGTTGGAAAACTTGCGCGATAAACTCAATTTCTCGAATACCACCAGCGCCCAGCTTGATGTTGTTGGTTAAACCGCGACGTCGCACTTCACTGCTGATCATTGATTTCATACGGCGCAATGACTGAATCGCACTAAAGTCGATGTAACGACGGAACACAAACGGACGCAACATTTTGCGTAGCTCTTGATATTGCGGATACATTTCGCATCCCATCACGCGCGCTTTGATCATCGCGTAACGTTCCCAGTCCCGTCCTTGCTCTTGGT
>NZ_JAWOTW010000304.1:0-707 GCF_033339075.1 Vibrio sp. 970 | reverse complement strand
ATATACAATGCCGCAGCCTTGCTCACGAAGCTCATTAATCACTTTGAACAGAGATTCGGTTTCTGTATCAGTAAGCGCATCGGTTGGTTCATCCATGATGATGACTTTCGATTCAAACGAGAGCGCTTTGGCAATTTCTACCATTTGTTGCTCACCCAAACTTAGATCACCAAGCAAGGTTTTCGAGCTGTGTTTCACGTTCAAACGTTGTAGAAGTCTGTCCGCTTCCGCGTACATTTTGCTCCACTGAATGCGCCCCATAGAACCGGTAAATTCACGACCGAGAAAAATGTTCTCAGCGATTGTCAGTTCAGGAATTAAGTTCAACTCTTGGTGAATAATGCTGATGCCCGCTTCTTGAGAATCTCGCGGACCTTTAAATGCAGCAGGTTGACCCTGATACTGAATGCTACCTGCATCCATATGGTAAATACCGGTCAGCACTTTCATCAAAGTTGACTTGCCTGCCCCATTTTCGCCCATGAGCGCCATAACACGACCTGGGTATACATTCAGGCTCGCTTTATCTAGCGCCTTTACACCTGGGAACGCTTTTTCAATTTCGCTCAGTTGTAGAATGGCTTGAGTCATAATCTGTCCTCAATTCTCAGGCTTAAAAAACCACGCCCGCTTGGAAAATCACGTTCGCGTACGGTGTGCATTCACCGGTTCGAACCACTGCGCGACTTTGCTCGGTGCGTGCTTTA
>NZ_JAWOTW010000303.1:0-707 GCF_033339075.1 Vibrio sp. 970 | reverse complement strand
TAGCTTGTCGGCTTGGTTTGCGGTAACCAACGCTCCCGCAGTCACATTTGACTTGCTGATCACGCCACTGATCGGCGCTTTCACACGGGTATAAGTCAAATTGATCTTTGCAGTATTGATCTTCGCTTTGGCTACGAGCACTTGCGCTTTCGCTTCTTTGTAAGCCGCTTCTGCTTCATCCAGATCTTGTTGACTGATCGATTTCTTGGTAATCAATGCGCGGTAACGTTTAACGGTTGCAAACGTCGATTCTTCAGAAGCTTGCGCACGAATCAGCTCCGCTTCTGCACTAAGCAAATCCGCTTGAAATGAAGAGTCATCAATTTGATACAACGACTGACCTTTTTCCACAACGCCACCTTCAACAAAGTTACGTTCTGAAATAATACCCGTTACCTGTGGGCGGACTTCCGCCTCTTTAAATGCACGGCTGCGGCCCGGCAACTCAACCGTCAAAGCTTGTCGAACAGGTTCAACCGTCAACACATTCACTTCGGTTGCGGGAGCTGCGCCACCACCTTGCTCAGTTCCTTCTTGGCTTGGTTGACATCCCGCCATAAACAGGCTCGATGCAATCAGCAGCGATAGCGTGGTTCTACGTCTCATGAAACATCTCTCTTATTCTGCAAGCCCTACAAATATCCAATTCAATGCGTTCTGAATGGCTCGATTATGATTAGTGGATATACATTTATCCCAAACAAATT
>NZ_JAWOTW010000302.1:0-707 GCF_033339075.1 Vibrio sp. 970 | reverse complement strand
TGACAAAGCACATGGTCCAAACCACCAACGCATCATCGCGCCCGTAAAACCAGCAAAACAGCTGAACGAAAACGACATCGACGACATCCTAGCGCAGCATGAGACACCGTTGCTATTGGTGTTGGATGGCGTGACTGACCCTCACAACCTTGGTGCCTGTTTACGTAACGCCGATGCTGCTGGTGTTGCTGCGATTATCGTTCCTAAAGATCGATCAGCACCAATGAATGCGACAGTAAGCAAAGTAGCCTGTGGCGCTGCAGAAGTGGTGCCTTTGATTCGTGTAACCAACCTAGCGCGCACAATGCGTACTCTGCAAGAGCAGGGCATCTGGTTCGTGGGTACGGCGGGTGAAGCGACACACGACATTTATCAAGCAAAACTGACTGGTCCTCTGGCAATTGTCATGGGCGCAGAAGGTGATGGCATGCGCCGCCTAACGCGAGAAACTTGCGATGATTTGATTAAAATCCCAATGGCAGGTAGCGTATCGAGTTTGAATGTGTCGGTTGCATCAGGCATCTGTTTATTCGAAGCAGTTCGTCAGCGCTTGGCTGCGAAGTAAGCGAATGAGAACATATGTCACTGAGCCCAAAGGCTTAGTGGCTTGAAGAATCAAACACATAGGATGGGAGACCATCCTTTGTTATTTTTAGCTAGGGAAATTATGACTCAACCAGATATTAAGCTGATTGCGTTCGATCTGG
>NZ_JAWOTW010000301.1:0-707 GCF_033339075.1 Vibrio sp. 970 | reverse complement strand
CGGGCAAACTTTATTGTCTCAAAATGCTCTTACGGGCAAAGTTTATTGCTTACGGGCAAACTTTATTGTCACTGCACAGTAATCCAGCGCTGCACGCAAAGATAGAAAGAGACGATGAAAAAGAGCACTGAATTCAATTCAGTGCTCTTTTGCTATTTGCGGTGTGTTTACTCATCTTGATACTTGTCGAGCTTGTTGTACAGCGTTTTAACGCTGATACCCAGCTCCTGAGCCGATTCCGTTTTGTTGCCTTGATTCTCTTCAAGCGTATTGAGAATAGCGGCTTTTTCCAGCTCTTCTAACGATACGCCAGCAGGCACCATATCTTCTAATCGGGTGCCAGTTTCTAGTGGCGGCGTATCGAAAATCAGATGCTCATCTTTAATGGTATCGTCGGCGAGAATGAACGCACGCTCGATGGTGTGTTTGAGTTCTCGAACGTTGCCAGGCCAATCGTGCATGGCGATTTTTTGGATTGCCGAGTCGAGAATCGTCTTGGTTTTGGATTCGTTAGCGTTGCGGTGCGCAATAAAGTGTTTGGCTAATCCGACGATGTCTCCGCCACGTTCGCGCAATGGTGGAACGGTTAACGGAAAGTGCGATAGCCTGAAAAATAGGTCTTCACGCAGAAATTGTTCTTCGATCGCGACTTTAGGATCGCGGTTGGTCGCCGCGACGATGCGGGTATTGGCGATGTGGACGGTATT
>NZ_JAWOTW010000300.1:0-707 GCF_033339075.1 Vibrio sp. 970 | reverse complement strand
ATGAGCAAAGATGGCGAGTGGATCGATGTTCCATGTGACTTTGGTAACTTGATCATTAACATCGGTGACATGCTACAAGAAGCATCAGGTGGTTACTTCCCGTCGACGACACACCGAGTTATCAACCCAACAGGTGCTCGCCAAGAAAAATCTCGCATTTCACTACCGCTTTTCTTGCACCCAAAACCAGATACAGTACTTTCTGAGCGTTACACAGCACACAGCTACTTGATGGAACGATTACGTGAGCTAGGCGTTATTTAATCAAACGCGATCCTGATTCCAAAGGCCGATGGTTTTTCGCTATCGGCCTTTTTTCGTTTATGGTACAAAAGTAACGACGTTGAGCTTTGAAACGTGCTCAATTTTAATCGCTTATAAATCAAACGAGGGCGCATGGAAGATCAATATGGCGTATGCGATAGCAGTCAGAGTGAAATAGAAAACCCGTTGCTTTGGCCAATGCTTGAGATTCTCAAAAAGCAACCGTCTGGTTGGAAAGTACACACCTTGGCCAGCAAGCTCAGTGAGCGCGGTTACATTAACCAGCTTGACCCCTCGCCAGATAAAGACTTATTCAAAAGAAACTTTCTGATAATGAATGCGCTGTATCAACTGCAAGAGACGCTCTTTCCGGACAGTTGGTTGCAAGTAGAAGCGATGGATATCATGTTGATGTCAGCATTAGAAGCGAGTAGAAACAGCGT
>NZ_JAWOTW010000299.1:0-709 GCF_033339075.1 Vibrio sp. 970 | reverse complement strand
CTTGATCATCGTAAATACCAGCCGTGGCATGTTGATTGCTTTGGATGAAAGCTCTGGTGAGCAGCGCTGGGCACTAAGTACTGAAGTTCCAAACCTGACACTACGCGGCGACAGCACTCCAACTGCGATTGGTGGTGGTGTTTTCTGGGGTACGGCAAATGGTCGACTAGCCGCAGCGATTGTGGAGCGTGGTCAGCTTATTTGGCAACAACCAGTAGGCACACCGAAAGGCGCTACGGAAATTGACCGTCTGGTTGACGTTGACTCTTCTCCTATTGTACTGGGCGGAACTCTTTTCACCATTGGATACAATGGTCAGTTGATCGCTATTGATTTGCGTTCGGCTAACCCAATCTGGAAGCGTAATTATTCGTCAGCGAACGATATCGCAACGGACGGCAGTCGTATCTTTGTGATCACCGAAAAAGATCACGTGGTCGCGGTTGATGCTCGAAGCGGTACTGAACTGTGGGAAAATAGCCTATTAGAACACCGTCAGTTAACTGCGCCAGTTATCATCGGTAACTATTTAGTGTTAGGTGATACCCTAGGTTACCTGCACTGGTTAGATCGTTCGACGGGTGAGTTCGTAGCTCAACAATTCGTTGATGACAGTGGTTTTGCGGTTGGTCCGACTCTATTGTCTGATGGTTATGTCATTACAACTCGCAACGGCGATGTAAAGAAACTAACCATTAACGAATAATAT
>NZ_JAWOTW010000298.1:0-710 GCF_033339075.1 Vibrio sp. 970 | reverse complement strand
AATCGTTGAAAACGTAAAATCGGGGCGAGCGACCCTAGGATTCTGCGCTGGTTACTTACCTTCTCATCACGGTTTGATGAGCGTTCATCTCGCCGATGAGCCTTTCTCTATAATAAGTAAGCACCCGCTAACTCAATTACCAAAAGCGATTTTAACTAACGATTTGAATAACCCAGCCAACACATATCAACAAGCCATTTTGTCCAAGTACGAGATCCAACCTTTGATGGAAATGGACTCCTACACTGCGGCAGCGCAATTAGCTTTAAAAGGTATGGCACCAGCACTGATACCTAAATCCATCATCAAAACACTCAACATCGCATCAAATTTCTGTTTTGAATTCGAAGAACTAGAGCCTCTAATTCGCCCAATACACATCTGTCTTCGCCACAACACATACCGCAATCAGCGAATTAAAACAGTGTTAGAAGCCATTGCTGATGTTGTTGCCAAAGAAGTTTTGTTGCCATCAGCATAGACATGGTAATCACTAGAGGTCGAATCCACTTTTGACCTTTGGTAACCACCACTTTTGCACCAAATTGAGCGCCAATAAAGCCACCGACCGCCATCGTCAAACCAATTTCCCATACAGGTAACCCTGCTAGAACGAAAAACAACAATGCAGCGATGTTTGAAGTGAAATTCAAAATCTTAGTTCGTGCTGTTGCATCCACGAGGGAAAAGTGGCCAAGAGCAACAAAGCA
>NZ_JAWOTW010000297.1:0-711 GCF_033339075.1 Vibrio sp. 970 | reverse complement strand
CGGTTATTTAAAAGTTGATGGACAAGATGATTTCGATGACGACAGCGATGCAATGCAAGCATTGGTGGGGTATCGCTTTAACCGTTACTTAGCGTTGGAAGGTGGCTACATTGATTTTGGTAGCTATGGTAACAACTTGGCTAATGCAGAGACGGATGGTTATACCGCAGCATTGAAAGTGACGGCTCCAATCACCGATAGTGTGGATGTGTACGCGAAAGGTGGCCAAATGTGGTATTCGACAGATTATAACGTTGCTGGATTCCATGGAAACAAAGATGACGAAGGTGTATTTGCTGGTGCCGGTGTGGGCTTCAAAGTAACGGATAACTTTTTAGTTAACGCAGAATACACTTGGTACGATGTGGAACTGAACGCAGAAAATGTATTTGATGGTGCGAATACAAATACAGACTTTAAACAAGCATCTTTAGGTGTGGAATATAGATTCTAATATTGCTAATAATTCTAATCCATAATAAAAATGCGAAGCTTAAATAGTTTCGCATTTTTTGTTGTGTTATATGAACCAGACCTGAAATTCTTAGTAAGGAGAAAATTGAAGAGATTATTTTACTCACTCAATCTGTTGCTAATGAAGCAAGAGCACCACCTAAACTATGACCTACGCAGTGTATTACCTTTGGTGCTTTTATGTTCTTTTTTGAATAACCAGCGATGCATGCTGCAAGTTGTGGCTTTATTGTATTG
>NZ_JAWOTW010000296.1:0-711 GCF_033339075.1 Vibrio sp. 970 | reverse complement strand
TCGGCCACCACATCGGCGGTGCCGATCCCAGTAGGGAGAACCAGACGTAGTTTTCCGGACAATACTTTTTTATCACGCATCATATGCTTGATAAAGTCATCAAAACTCATGCTGTCGGGTGTGTGGACTGGCAATTTCGCTCTGCGCAACAATGCCACAATACGCTCAAACTGCTCTTCAGAAATCAGTCCACGCAGAAGTGACGTTTTGGCCGCCATCACCGTACCAGAAGACACCGCCTCACCATGTAACCAATTGCCGTAGCCTAATTCAGCTTCTATCGCATGACCGAAAGTGTGACCCAAATTGAGCAACGCACGAATTCCAGACTCTTTTTCGTCTTGTGCAACCACTTCAGCTTTAATTTGGCAGCAACGTGCAATGGCATAGGTAAGCGCGTCTTCATCCAACGCGTATAAACGGTCTAAATTTTCTTCCAGCCAATCAAAGAATACACCATCATAAATAATGCCGTATTTGATCACTTCAGCTATACCAGCAGCAAATTCACGCTCAGGTAGCGTCGATAAACAGTTGGTATCGATGATCACCGCTTTCGGTTGGTAAAATGCGCCAATCATGTTTTTACCTAGCGGATGATTGACTGCCGTTTTGCCGCCAACGGAAGAATCCACTTGGGACAACAACGTCGTTGGAATTTGGATAAAGTCCACACCTCGCTGATAACAGGCTGAAGCAAAACCGACTAGA
>NZ_JAWOTW010000295.1:0-712 GCF_033339075.1 Vibrio sp. 970 | reverse complement strand
TGTAGGGTCTTATTCGAGAGTTAAACCCAAAACAGCCATAAAATCATGGCTGTTTTGGGCTTGTGTTCACTTGGAAGTGATACCAAGTTGAAAGAGCATTATGCGCGGCTGGTTTGTTTGTAGCGGTCAAAAATAACAGCAGCAAGTAATATTGCACCGCGAACGACGTATTGCGCGAATGGTGACATGTTGAGAAGGTTCATTGCATTTTCGACTGTACCCAAAATCAGCACGCCAGCAATCACGTAAGAGACTTTACCGATGCCACCTTTTAGCGACACACCACCAAGGACACAGGCAGAGATAACCACCAATTCAAAGCCCACAGACGTCATAGGCTGACCACTGGTCATACGCGCCGCCAAAATAACCCCCGCCAATGCCGAGATAAAGCCAGACACGGTGAAGATTATCATCTTAGTTTTCACGACATTCACACCCGCTAAGCGAGCCGCTTCTTCGTTGCCCCCAATCGCGAGCGTGTTACGACCATAAACAGTGCGATTCAGCAAGAAAGCAAAAACTCCAAAGGTAATGATCGTCAACCAAATCGGCGTTGGGATACCAATGAATGATGAGTTACCCAGTGCAAAGAAGCTCTCTTCTGTGATGCCCACCGCTTTACCATCTGAAATGATGTAGCCCAAGCCTCGTGCTATCTGCATAGTCGCCAAAGTGGTGATCAGTGCGTTGATTTGCAACTTAGCAATGA
>NZ_JAWOTW010000294.1:0-714 GCF_033339075.1 Vibrio sp. 970 | reverse complement strand
CGCTACTACCGCAGCGTGGATGCGCTCCTTATCGATGACATCCAATTCTTTGCCAACAAAGAGCGCTCACAAGAAGAATTCTTCCATACCTTCAACGCATTGTTGGAAGGTAACCAACAGATCATCCTAACTTCTGACCGTTATCCAAAAGAGATCAGCGGGGTAGAGGATCGTCTGAAATCGCGCTTTGGTTGGGGTCTAACGGTTGCGATCGAGCCGCCTGAGCTAGAGACGCGTGTGGCGATTTTGATGAAGAAAGCTGAAGACCATCAAATTCATTTGGCTGACGAAGTTGCGTTCTTTATTGCAAAACGTCTGCGTTCCAACGTTCGTGAGTTGGAAGGCGCGTTGAACCGAGTAATTGCCAACGCGAACTTTACTGGCCGCCCAATCACCATCGACTTCGTTCGCGAAGCGCTGCGCGATCTGCTGGCGCTGCAAGAGAAGTTGGTGACCATTGACAACATTCAAAAGACGGTTGCTGAGTACTACAAAATCAAAGTGGCGGATCTGCTGTCTAAACGTCGTTCTCGCTCCGTTGCACGTCCTCGTCAATTGGCGATGGCACTGGCTAAAGAGCTAACTAACCACAGCTTGCCAGAAATCGGTGATGCGTTTGGTGGCCGAGACCATACGACCGTTTTGCATGCATGTCGCAAGATTGAGCAGCTGCGTGAAGAGAGCCACGATATTAAGGAAGATTACTCGAACTTA
>NZ_JAWOTW010000293.1:0-715 GCF_033339075.1 Vibrio sp. 970 | reverse complement strand
ATTTTTGATTAAGCTAAAAGGGAGCCCAATAAGGCTCCTTTTTTATTTCATGCATTCAGGTACGCTCTCATGTTTAAGCGTTTTGTTCTCTCTTTAGCCTTTCTAATCATGGCTACGGTAGTGAGTTTTCAATTCATCTTTACCGTGCCAGAACACCCACAGATCATCACACAAACTGGTTCTGAAATTACCGAAGATATTCGATGTATAGAGTTTAGCGGAGCAAAAGCTCTGGACGATAACGGTGAACTCAACCTTTTAGTTTGGAACATCTACAAGCAAAATCGCGCTAACTGGCAATCTGAGCTGGAGTTGTTCTCGGCAGATAAGCAATTGTTATTGCTGCAAGAAGCCAGCATGACAGACAGTTTTAAACAATGGTTGGTAGATGGCAGCTGGGTCAGCAACCAAGTCAGCGCGTTTAAAGCGTTAGGCAGCGGAGCTGGCGTGATTAGTATTGCTCAAAAGCAGCCAATTAAAGCATGCGCGTACACGTCAAAAGAACCGTGGTTGCGTTTGCCAAAATCGGCGTTGTACAGCCAGTATCGTTTAAGTAATGGTGAGAGCTTGGCCGTTATCAATGTGCATGCGATCAACTTTACCGTTGGAACGGAAGAATATACTTCGCAACTTTCTGCGCTTGAGACGCTACTTAAACAACACATCGGGCCAATCGTATTTGCTGGTGATTTTAATAGTTGGAGCGAATATCGGA
>NZ_JAWOTW010000292.1:0-715 GCF_033339075.1 Vibrio sp. 970 | reverse complement strand
GTGATGTTTCTCATACCCTTGTGCAGTCCAAGTTGGCAAGAGACCAATGCCGTGTCCGTTGGCGATACTATCGATCTGCATAGCAATGTTGTCGCTATAGAGTCGGCTGACAAATGGTTCTAGAAAAAACTCCCCTTGTTCAGGGTGCGAGAGTAGCAAACCATTCTCTTGTATCGACCCAAAATCTATCCACGGATGTTTGTTTAGTTCTCTCGGGTGGTGGATGGGGCCATGCTTTTCGATGTAGTTTGGCGACGCGAACGGAGTGTAACGAAATACGCCAAGCGTTTCTTTGCGCCAATCCAGCCCTTTGTGTTCACCTAGCCAGATAAACAAATCTGGATCGTGGTGTGTATCGGAAAAATCACTGGTGAGCTGGACTCTGACGTCAGGGTTCTCCGCCAGAAATTCATTGAGCACATCGCCTAACCAACTGCGAACTAACGCTGCGTGGCAAACGATATGTAGAGAGCCTGATACTTGATTATTTAAGCCTTGAAGCGCCTCATAACTTTCCTCGCTGAGCTCTAGGATCTGGCGGCTGTAGTCGGCAAAAATCTCCCCTGCGCGTGTCAGAATCAAGCGGTTGCCTTGTCGAGTCGTTAGCGCTTGGCCAAAGTCGGCTTCTAATTGCGCTAAGCGGCGGCTCACGGTGGATTTCGGCTGATTCAGTGCTTTGGCGGCTGCGGTCAAACTTTTGTGTTGGTTAAGCGCA
>NZ_JAWOTW010000291.1:0-715 GCF_033339075.1 Vibrio sp. 970 | reverse complement strand
TGAAATCAAGCTCGATTATCAAGCTGTAGTGCGCTGGGGGCTGGGTGCTGAGCAAGAGGTCTCTGCGGTATTTTTTAATAAACCGATGAAGTTTTCTGAGCGTTTTGCCAAAGAAATTCGCTTGTTTGGCAGTTTGTTCGTGCTGATGCTGGTGGCCATTTTGCTACTGAGCTACTACTTGCAACGCATTCGTCGCAGCGAGACGGCTGCTCGTGAAAGCCAGGCGATTTTAGAGTCCATTTTTGACCAAAGTATGCAGTACATGGGGATTTTGGATAAACATGGTTTGCTTAAATCTGGCAACGATCGTCTGCAATCTTTGCTCTATCATCAGGAATTACGCTTAGATAAGCCACTTTGGTTACATCAAAACTGGAGTGAGCAAGCACGCCACGCGATCTCCGATTATTTTGACGCACCGCAGCAACAAGTTTCGACATTTGAAGCCGAAATCTGGAGCAAAGAGCACGGCTCTATGGTGCTCGAAATTTCCTTAAAGCCATTTTCCCAGCAGGTGGGCAAACAAAAGCAGTATCTGTTTGAGGCGCGTGATATCACCAGCCGTAAGTTGATGGAAGATAAGCTCTATCAGCGTGAGTCGAGCTTGCGTAATTACTACGAGCAGCAGCCCGTGATGATGGTGACGCTCGACAGTCACAACCGCATCCAAGAAGTGAACCGATTCGCGCAACTGTTATTGGGCTACGAGCCGATT
>NZ_JAWOTW010000290.1:0-716 GCF_033339075.1 Vibrio sp. 970 | reverse complement strand
GCGAACACAGTAAGGACATGCAGGACGACCAAAAATAACAACGAACATAATCTTATTTCTCCTAAATCTATTCTTTTTTGAAAGCGTACAAACATAGAGGCTTGGTGCGCTCTCTTTTGTTGAAGTAACTATGCCTTATCCAGATACCGAAATAAAGCAGCAATTACCTCTCGGATCTATAGGCGAAATCTATCGGATAAAAACTAAACGAGCTTTAAACCAAAAGACGTAAATAACAGCTTACTAGGACAAAAATAAACCTTAAAAATGACATGGTAACTATGTGAAGTGACGCATAAACACATACTTTTTGAAGGGTTATTGATGGCAAGGTGGATTGGGTCAACTTTTTTTAACGCAAACCATAGCAATCTATTAAAAGTTGTCGTTTTGGGGAGGAAGTGTATGTTTCAGTTTATGACTGCAACACGGATTATTTTCGGTGAAGGAGCGCTCCAATCTTCACTATCAGTTATCAATCAATTTGGGTATAGCGTCTTGCTCGTGACGGGAAAAGAGACTCAGCGCGCCACGCCCATCATCAATTATCTCAAAGCTCAAAATATGCGTTATCAGCACGTCGCCATCAATGGGGAGCCCAACATTACGATGGTGGAAGAGACGGCGGTGCTCGGGCGAAAATTTCAACCTGATGTGGTCATCGCAATCGGCGGTGGTAGCGTCATCGACATGGGCAAGGCATTGGCTGCAATCAT
>NZ_JAWOTW010000289.1:0-717 GCF_033339075.1 Vibrio sp. 970 | reverse complement strand
GATACAGGGTTACCTGGTAGACCGCAGAACCAAGCTGTACTTAGCTTACCAAATGCGAAAGGTTTACCCGGCTTGATTGCCAGTTTCCAAAAACCGATTTCCCCAAGTTGTTCAAGAATGTCCTTGGTGTAGTCTGCTTCGCCAACACTGACGCCGCCAGAGGTGACAACCACATCCGCGAGCGTTTGTGCTTTTTCAAACGTCGCTTTTAATGTTTCTGGGCAGTCAGGGATAATGCCAAGATCAATCGCTTCACAACCAAAGTTTTCGATAAGTGGTTTAATGCCGTAACGGTTGCTGTCGTAGATTTGACCTGCTTCGAGTGGCTCACCTAATGGTTTAAGTTCATCACCTGTCGAGAAAAACGCCACCTTCGGTTTACGTACAACAGTGACATGGCTTACGCCAAGAGAAGCAATCATTGGAATATCGCGTGGTGTTAGGCGCGCGCCTTTTGCTAATACGATATCGCCTTGCTTGATGTCGTCACCAGTTGGGCGGATGTTATTTTGAGGTTTCACATCCGTTTGGTTGAACTGGATACCCGCTTCGGTCACGGTCGTGTTTTCTTGCATGATAACGGCGTCGCAACCTTCCGGAATTTTCGCGCCAGTCATGATTCGAACACAAGTGCCTGTTGGCCATTCACCTTCAAAAGGTTGGCCCGCAAAGGATTTGCCCACCATCGGCAATACAGTCGACGCTTCTAAATCTTGA
>NZ_JAWOTW010000288.1:0-718 GCF_033339075.1 Vibrio sp. 970 | reverse complement strand
TAACTCCAACTTTTGAAGAGCGTAAACAAGAAAAATCTCTCACATCAAATGAGATCCAAATGGCAGCGAGGACAGGGGAAGTGCCAGCAAGAGCAGCATTGCAAAACATTTTAAATGAAGCACTTACAGATAAGCTGGACGTTTTTGCATTTATAGAACGATGCGAAGCGGCAGGAGCAACAGTTATCCCGAACGTTGCCAGCACTGGACGATTAAACGGTTTCGCCTTTGAGTATCAAGGCATTAAATTTAAAGGCTCCGATCTTGGGGCGAAGTACACCTATAAGAACTTAAAAGAAGTGGTGATTTATGAGCAAGACAGACAAAGTGCGAAGCTTATCGCAGCAGCACAAACAATCAAGCAAAGGCTCAATGCAGTCAGTGAAAGAGACGCAGCAACAGAGCAACAGGAATCTAGACCAGATCCAGCAGGTAACGGAAAAGCTGAACATGCTACCCAGTCACCTGATCAGCGTAACGAACAGTCTGAACGCCTTGGAGAAGTCGATAAGATCGGAACATCAGAAGAACAAGGGCGAGCTATCGAAAGCAACTCAGAAGATGCTCAATGCAGAAATCAAGCTGAAGAAGCAGAGCAACAGCGTAGTGTGGCAAACGAAGTTGCTATGGTGGATTCTGGGCTTGCTGATTGGGGTGATGCTGACAATCACATTAGTGATATTGTCGCGCCCATTGTTGCAGTTTCTAATAAATGTCC
>NZ_JAWOTW010000287.1:0-718 GCF_033339075.1 Vibrio sp. 970 | reverse complement strand
ACAAGCACGTTAAATGGCAACTCACGACTAAACATAGTCTATTGCCTCAAGTTCAAATATCTAAGCAACAAGGTCAGTTAGGTGTCGGCTCTGTACTGAAAAAACATGAACGTACGGAAGATCGCAACATAACAATTACGGTTTAAAGGAAACATAATGGCTTCATTATCACTTTCAGCGTTGGTCGAAAGATTGTCTCCGCAAGCGAAGGAAACGCTAGAGCAAGCGGCGGCAATGGCAAGTTCGCGTACACATCATAGTATAGAGTTGACCCACTGGTTGTTGACGATAGTTCAACATCCATCCGGTATTTATTCAGAAGTGTTTGAAGCTTTTGATATTGATGAAAGAAAAGTCGAAGAACAACTGCAAGCTCAGCTTGAAAAATACAAAACTGGATGCCAAACCGTCCCAGGCCTTTCTGCTTATACTGTAACCATGATGCAGAATGCTTTGATGTGCGCAACGATAGAGTTTCATGAAGAACAAGTGAACTGTATCCACTTACTGTTTGCGTATCTTTCTGATGACACGCTAGTGAATATGATGAACGCTATTAGCGCGGAGCTAGACAAAGTCGAACCATCTCGCCTAGTCGCAATGAAAGAGCATGTGGGCGATGGTGGAAACAATACTTCTAAGGCGACGAGTAGCTCGAACTCAGCATTGAATCAGTTCACAACGGATCTTACTGAGCAAGCTAAAGCTGGAAAAATAG
>NZ_JAWOTW010000286.1:0-720 GCF_033339075.1 Vibrio sp. 970 | reverse complement strand
GAAGCAGGCATTAAAGTTTCTCTGTTTATTGATGCGGATCGTCAGCAAATTGAAGCGGCGAAGCAGTGTGGTGCACCATTTATCGAGCTTCATACTGGTCATTACGCTGATGCAGAAACAGAAGAAGAGCAACAAGCAGAATTGAAGAAGATTGCTGCGGGTGCAAGTTACGCTGATGACCTTGGTATTATTGTGAACGCTGGCCACGGTCTGACTTACCACAACGTGGCACCAATTGCTGCGCTACCAGAAATTTACGAGTTGAACATTGGTCACTCTATCATTGGCCGTGCAGTGTTTGATGGCCTAGAAAAGTCTGTGGCAGAGATGAAAGCACTGATGATCGCGGCACGCAAATAACTAGGTTCTACGAATGGCTATTTTAGGTTTAGGAACCGACATTGCTGAAATCGAGCGTATAGAGAAAGCGCTAGGCCGCAGTGGTGAACCTTTTGCTCGACGTATTCTCTCTGAGGATGAAATGGCAAAGTTTTCGCAACTTAAGCAGCAAGGGCGTTATCTTGCTAAGCGTTTTGCCGCTAAAGAGGCAGCATCGAAAGCGCTAGGTACGGGGATTGCTCAAGGCGTGACTTTCCATGATTTTACCGTCTCGAATGATGAGTTGGGTAAGCCAATTTTAATGCTGTCTGGCGTGGCTCAAAAAATGGCGCAGACGATGGGCGTTAATCACGTGCACTTATCCATTTCTGATGAGCGTCA
>NZ_JAWOTW010000285.1:0-720 GCF_033339075.1 Vibrio sp. 970 | reverse complement strand
CTCGCCGCTCATGATGTTGAAGCTGAAGTTATCAACAATTTGCTTACCGTCGTAAGCAAAAGACACATTCTCTGCTTCAAAGACGATTTTGCCTGAGCGTGACGCATCTTCGATATTGAGATTAACTTTACCCTGCACTTCTCTGCGGTCGCGACGCTCTTCACGAAGTTTCTTAAGTGCTCGTACGCGTCCTTCATTACGAGTACGACGCGCTTTAATACCTTGGCGAATCCACACTTCTTCTTGAGCCAGTTTCTTGTCGAACTCAGCGTTTTGCATCTCTTCAACACGAAGCATCTCTTCTTTCTCAAGCAAGTAATTGTCGTAATCACCAGGGAAAGAGGAAAGTTGCCCGCGGTCTAAGTCGACAATACGTGTCGCCATAGATTTAATGAATGCGCGGTCGTGGGAAATGAAGATAATCGAACCTTTGAAATCTTTCAGGAAGTTCTCTAGCCATTCGATGGTTGTGACGTCCAAATGGTTGGTTGGTTCGTCAAGTAGTAATACATCAGGGTCACAAACTAGAGCTCGAGCTAATGCCGCCTTGCGTTGCCAGCCGCCAGATAAGTCACGAAGTAATGTGTTTGGACTTAACTTTAGGGCACTAAGTACGTTTTTAACTCGGTCATCAAAACGCCACGCATTTGAATGATCCAATTGTTCTTGAGTTTTTGCTAAGCGGTTGATGTTCTTTTCGCTTGGGTCTTGCGCAACAAG
>NZ_JAWOTW010000284.1:0-723 GCF_033339075.1 Vibrio sp. 970 | reverse complement strand
AATCTTTCTCACGATTTCATTCGTTTGCTCAAGCATTGGTAATTGATCATCCCCAACCGGAACAAGTGTCGCGCGAAAACCCGTTATATCAGCGGCTTGAGAAATTGGGTAAGTCAGGAACCCTGCAGGAATTGAACGCTCAAAACCTTTGCTTTGAATTTCATTTTTTACGGTTGGGTTACGCTCTAAGCGAGCAATTGAAACTAAGTTGCTGTAATACATCGTCAATTCTGCGAGGGCTGGCAGCTGAGATTGCAAACAGATAGTGGTTTGAATGGGGTCGATACCAACTGCAAGGTAATCTGCGACTACGTTTAGAATGTTCGAAGATACCTTTGAAGGATTGTGCGCGTTGTCGGTCAGGCCTTGCATATCGGCGACCAGAATGGTTTGGTCATGCTCCGATTGTAATGCCACACGCTGTTGTAACGAACCGACGTAATGACCAAGGTGTAAAGGCCCTGTAGCTCGGTCCCCCGTGAGAATGATTTCGCGTTGTTGATGCGTTTCTTTGATGTTCATGGTTATCTCCTAGTCAAAATAGATCGCTACTGGAGATAAAAAGACAAGACACTCTTCGCTACCTTCCAGCAGCGTAAGAATGTAAGAATTCCGCGCCGCTCTACATAGAGCGCCACCAGAAAAAGTATGATGATGAAGGTGTGAAGAATAAGTTCATGCGTCTTAAGCTAACAGGGACTAAGACAATGCTCAATCCCAATG
>NZ_JAWOTW010000283.1:0-723 GCF_033339075.1 Vibrio sp. 970 | reverse complement strand
GTTTGTCTGCCACCAAAGCTTTACTCGAACGAAAAGATGCCATCATCGTCGCTTCGGTCTCGGCCATCTATGGTTTGGGTGATCCCGAGTCGTATTTACAGATGATGCTGCACTTACGCCGTGGTGACGTGATCGATCAGCGTGACATGCTTCGTCGCCTAGCGGAACTCCAATACTCGCGTAATGATGTCGCTTTTGAACGCGGTCAGTTCCGTGTTCGCGGCGAAGTGATCGACATATTCCCAGCTGAGTCTGACCAAGATGCTGTCCGTGTTGAAATGTTTGATGATGAAGTGGATTGCATCAGTGTGTTCGACCCATTGACGGGTGTCGTGAAACAAAGAGATTTGCCACGTTACACGATTTACCCGAAAACGCACTACGTGACGCCCCGCGACCGTATTCTCGAAGCGATAGAAAGCATCAAAGTTGAGCTCGAAGTACGCAAGAAACAATTACTAGAGAATAACAAGCTAATAGAAGAGCAGCGCATTAGCCAGCGTACACAGTTTGATATCGAGATGATGAATGAGCTCGGTTTCTGCTCTGGTATCGAAAACTACTCACGTTATCTCAGTGGTCGTTCTGAGGGCGAGCCGCCTCCAACCTTGTTCGATTACTTGCCTCATGATGGTTTGCTTATCATCGATGAGTCCCACGTGACTGTACCGCAGATTGGTGCGATGTATAAAGGTGACCGTTCACGTAAAGAAACTCTGGTTG
>NZ_JAWOTW010000282.1:0-723 GCF_033339075.1 Vibrio sp. 970 | reverse complement strand
CTGCTTGGTAATCGAGCTTGATTTCAGAATCGCCATTCACCACCGGAGGTAATGGTTCTTGCGGGTGGTCGAGCACCTGTTCAAGTAATCTAGCCGCTTCAACACCTTGGCGATAACCGCTTTGAATCACGCCGCCCACCGCGCCATGACCCAAACCTACGTCGTGTACCATAAACAATGGCGCGTTGGAGGCCTTGTTGATCTGAATCCAGTCACGTTCGCTGCCGACCACGCCATCTTTGTCGCGGTAGTAAGTCCAAAACAGCACCACATTTTCTTTATTGAGTTGAGCGATTTTTTTCTTCAATGCTTCAACATTGTCAGGGACAAGTTGAGTGATCTTGTTGCGATAACGGTCATGTTGTTGGATAAAATCGTCAATCTCGTCGCGAAGTATCGCACCAGTCACCGAATGATCACTAATGATGTAAATCTGCTTATTGTCTGGATGCAAACGCTCGATCAGCGCTAAGTTCGCTTCTAAATCGACGTTCTCAATCACGCCGGTTGCGTTAAGTGATTGATGAAAGGAAGGACGGTAATTGTTGATGCCACAGAAAATCACTGGCGTGTCTTTGATCAACGGCGCCAAGTGCTGCATCAATTCCAATGCATTGTTGTCCGTCACCAAAATGGCATCAAAACGCTCATCGCTCAACTTAGTGCGATAGAGCGATTCGAGCTGAGTAAAAAACTGCTCGCTCTGGTTACGCTTGGAATCCA
>NZ_JAWOTW010000281.1:0-723 GCF_033339075.1 Vibrio sp. 970 | reverse complement strand
ATCGGTCGTGTAAATACCAGGAACATCTGTCCAAATTTCAAGTCCAGATGCTTTCACACCTTCAGCAATCAAGGCTGCACTGTAGTCGCTACCACCACGACCTAACGTTGTTGTATTGCCTTCTTCGTCAGAGCCAATGAAGCCCTGTGTGATGACGACAGAATCAAGACATAAAGGGATAAGCTTCTCTTGGGCTAGTTGAGCAATGGCTTCGATATTCGGTTCTGCGCGACCAAAGTTGTCGTCGGTTCTTAGCACTTCACGAATATCAAATCGCACTGCATTGATACCACGCTCTCGCATGAGTTGCGCCAAAATGTGCGTCGACATTAACTCACCACATGCCACAAGGTGGTCGGTCAGTTTGGTGTTTGCTTGAATTGAGGCGGCTTCTGCAAGGCTGGTCACGGTATCTAAAATTCCGTACACCTCTGAAGAGGCTTCTGTCGCATCTTCCAATTGAGCCAAAATGGAATCATGGATCTCAGCTAGGTTCTTTAGTAACTCAGCACGGTGTTCCTGATCTTGAACGCCATTGGCCAGTTCTACCAAGATGTTGGTTACCCCAGAGCAAGCGCTGCTAACAACAAGGCGAGTATTTGGATTGTTTTCGATGATGGTGGCACAACGACTCATTGCCTCAAAGTTGGCAACACTGGTTCCACCGAATTTAGCTACGTTAAATGCGCTCACTGCGTTTCTCCCACGACTTCCTAAAAAATA
>NZ_JAWOTW010000280.1:0-723 GCF_033339075.1 Vibrio sp. 970 | reverse complement strand
TGTTAGCTTGATCATGGGGTTACCTGTTTCTTGGGTTCTCCAGCAAGCCCCCACTGTGAAAGGGCTCGACATACAAGGTGCTCATGGTTCCGTTTGGCAAGGTCAGGCTTCTAGCGTGCGTTGGCAGCGTCAAAACCTAGGGCAAGTGAATTGGGATTTCCAATGGTCTAGCTTGTTTACCGGCAAAGCCGAATTTTCGGTACGTTTTGGGCGCGGCAGCGATATGAACATTCGCGGTCGAGGTTTAGTTGGATACAGTCTCAGCGATGGCCCTTACGCGGAAAATTTGGTGGCGTCGATCCCGGCATCGAAAGCCGTCGAACAAGCGCGCCTGCCGGTGCCTGTTGGTGTTGATGGCCAGCTGGAGTTGAACATTCGTCATGCGACTTACGCAGCTCCGTGGTGTAAAACTGGTGAAGGCACATTGGTTTGGAGTGCCAGTGGCATTCAAAGTCCAGTGGGAAGCTTAGAGCTTGGCCCTGTTATTGCTGATTTGAAATGCCAAGATAGCGTGCTAACTGCATCAGGTGAGCAAACCAGTACGCAAGTTTCCTCGGCGTTTTCAGCGGAACTGATGCCGAATCAACGCTATTCAACGAAAGCGTGGTTTAAACCTGGCGCAGATTTCCCATCAAGCATGGGGGAGCAGTTGAAATGGCTTGGACAGCCAAACGCACAAGGCCAATACGAGTTTGACTACAAAGGCCGATTCTAATCTCGATC
>NZ_JAWOTW010000279.1:0-725 GCF_033339075.1 Vibrio sp. 970 | reverse complement strand
AGCGGCTCCGGTAAGTCCTCTCTCGCATTCGATACCTTATATGCAGAAGGCCAACGACGTTATGTCGAATCACTGTCTGCTTATGCTCGTCAGTTTTTGTCTCTTATGGAAAAACCAGATGTCGACCATATCGAAGGTTTATCACCGGCGATTTCTATTGAACAAAAATCGACATCTCATAACCCTCGCTCAACCGTCGGTACCATCACCGAAGTTTACGACTACTTACGTCTGCTTTACGCTCGTGTTGGTGAACCACGCTGTCCTACTCACCACGCCCCATTAGCCGCACAAACTGTCAGCCAGATGGTGGATAAAGTATTGGAACTGCCAGAAGGCAGCAAAATGATGCTGCTTGCTCCAATCGTAAAAGAGCGCAAAGGTGAGCATGTAAAAACACTAGAAAACCTTGCCGCACAAGGTTTTATTCGAGCGCGTATTGACGGCGAAACTTGCGATCTTTCAGATCCTCCAACACTGGAGCTACACAAAAAACACACCATTGAAGTCGTGGTCGACCGATTCAAAGTTCGCCCAGATCTGCAACAACGTTTAGCAGAGTCATTTGAGACGACGCTAGAGCTTTCTGGTGGTATTGCGGTGATTGCTCCGATGGATGGCGATGGGGAAGAAATCATCTTTTCCGCGAACTTCGCTTGTCCGCAATGTGGCTACAGCATGCAAGAGCTGGAACCGAGATTGTTCTCATTTAACAACCCAGCAGG
>NZ_JAWOTW010000278.1:0-729 GCF_033339075.1 Vibrio sp. 970 | reverse complement strand
AGCACTTTCGCAGTCGCGTAAGTCGGTCCCATCAGCATGTCTTTTTCCACACCAATCGCTGAGAATGCGTAGCCACGGATGTAGCCAAGAATTTCCATGCCCAACTCTTTCGCTTTACCTTCGCGCATCAGCATCACTGCCGCGCCGCCATCAGTCAGCGGCGTACTGTTTGCTGCGGTAACACTGCCGTACTGGCGGTCAAATGCAGGACGTAACTTTGCATAGCCCTCTAATGTCGAGTCGTGACGAACGTTGTTGTCTTCAGAAATCCACTTTTTGTAAGGTTCAGGGAAAGCGGTCATCACCTCACCTTGGGTTTTGCCTTCTTTCCAAGCTTGGGATGCCAATGTATGAGAGCGATGAGCTAGCGCATCTTGTTCTGCGCGTGAGATACCGTGCGTCTTCGCCATTTGCTCTGCCGTTTGTCCCATCGACAAACCCGTCGAGTATTCCGCGACGGCTGGCGGAACAGGCATGAGATCTTTAAAACTCAGACTCTTGAGAATATTGAGCTTTTGCCCCAATGTTTTGGTTTTGCTTAGAGCCAACAGGTTAGCAGCAAGTTTTTTGGACACACCGATAGGAAGTACAGAAGATGAATCCGCACCGCCAGCGATACCAATTTCAATGGTGCCAGCCATGATGCTCTCTGCTACGTTTACCGCCGCTTGGAAGCTCGTCGCACACGCACGCGTCACGCTGTAAGCGTCGGTATGGATGTTCATCCCC
>NZ_JAWOTW010000277.1:0-730 GCF_033339075.1 Vibrio sp. 970 | reverse complement strand
CCTCTTCCCTCTTGCTTACTTGGAGACATCATGAAACGCGATTTAGCAATGGCATTTTCTCGTGTAACTGAAGGTGCAGCACTCGCTGGTTACAAATGGCTTGGCCGTGGTGACAAAAACGCAGCCGATGGCGCAGCTGTTGAAGTTATGCGCACTCTACTGAACAAAACAGACATCAGTGGTGAAATTGTCATTGGTGAAGGTGAAATCGATGATGCTCCAATGCTATACATCGGTGAGAAAGTTGGTCTAGGTGGCGATGAAGTGGATATCGCTGTTGACCCTATTGAAGGCACTCGCATGACCGCAATGGGTCAATCAAACGCATTGGCAGTGCTTGCCGCGGGTGAAAAAGGCAGCTTTTTAAAAGCACCTGACATGTACATGGAAAAATTGGTTGTTGGCCCAGGTGCGAAAGGCGTGATCGATCTAGAAAAGCCGTTGAAAGAAAACCTAGAAAACGTTGCTGGTGCGCTAAATAAAACGCTGGACACTCTGGTTGTCATCACTCTAGCAAAACCTCGCCACGATGATGTGATAGCTGAAATGCAGGCGATGGGTGTGCGTGTCTTCGCGGTGCCAGATGGCGACGTTGCAGCTTCCATCCTAACGTGTATGCCAGATAGTGAAGTGGACCTCATGTACTGCATTGGCGGTGCACCAGAGGGGGTGGTATCCGCAGCGGTGATTCGCGCACTTGATGGTGACATGCATGGCCGTCTTCTACCTC
>NZ_JAWOTW010000276.1:0-730 GCF_033339075.1 Vibrio sp. 970 | reverse complement strand
TCATCGAGATGAACCCACGTGTATCTCGCTCTTCTGCTCTGGCATCAAAAGCAACAGGTTTCCCAATCGCTGAGATTGCGGCGAAACTGGCTGTTGGCTTTACTCTAGACGAGCTGCAAAACGACATTACAGGTGGTGCAACTCCGGCATCATTCGAACCTACTATCGACTACGTAGTGACCAAGATTCCTCGTTTTAACTTCGAGAAATTTGCTGGCGCTAACGATCGCCTGACGACTCAGATGAAGTCAGTTGGTGAGGTAATGGCGATTGGTCGTAACCAACAAGAATCTCTTCACAAAGCATTACGTGGCCTAGAAGTTGGCGCGACTGGCTTTGATGAGATGGTTGACCTAGATGCACCTGACGCACTGACTAAGATTCGTCACGAACTAAAAGAAGCTGGCGCAGAGCGTATCTGGTATATCGCAGATGCATTCCGTGCGGGCATGTCAGTGGATGGCGTGTTTAACCTGACGAACATTGATCGCTGGTTCCTAGTTCAAATTGAAGAGCTAGTTAAACTAGAAGAGCAAGTGAAAGCCGGTGGCTTTGCTGGTCTAACAGAAGAAGTTCTACGCCAGATGAAACGTAAAGGTTTCTCTGATGCGCGCTTATCTAAACTGTTAGGTGTGGCTGAAAGCGAAATCCGTCGTCTACGTGACCAGTTTGACATCCACCCTGTCTACAAGCGTGTGGATACGTGTGCGGCAGAGTTCTCTTCTGATAC
>NZ_JAWOTW010000275.1:0-731 GCF_033339075.1 Vibrio sp. 970 | reverse complement strand
GTTTCAGAAGATTCATACACAGAACTGGTATCTGTTGCACGAATTATCGCGGTGCCTGGACGCAGGATTTGAAATACACCCGAATCATTCACCCTCACCACATTCGGCGGATTTGAATCAATAACTTGGTAAGATACTGAGCCGCGAACGTTGCTCAGTAGTGTCTGAGTGATGGTTCCCACACCCTCAAACTGCAACGAGGCATCTTCAACAATCAGCTGTGGACGACTCTGCTTCGTGATAGAAGTTGGAGAGCTTGTATTGCTCGGCTTGGAGTCACCTCCTCCACCGCAACCAGCAAGTAAAGCAGCAAGAAAAATCAAATAATAATTTCTGTTCATTTTTAGTAATAATTTGTTACATCTCAAGGGGCGAGATAATAATACGATGTTTTATTAATCGCTATCCCTATTGTTGATGACTTTATTACTTAAGTATTTACTACTATATTAAGGGTAAAAACAAATTCTGATAAATGGCGAGAAAATTACCCGAAAAAACGCGAAGCAAACGTTTAAATTAATGTAATTAATTAATTTAGAAAGAGTGAATATTCAACAAAATAAAACAGGAAAAATAATGAAGAAAAATTGCGTTAATTTTTGGCGGGTTATGCTGTATGGACATTAACAGATTAGAAAAACATAATTATCTAATGCACAAATAAAAGCAAGAACGAATCTCGTTTATATTTAATAAAAGAGATATGTATTTTAAAACTGGAATAATGT
>NZ_JAWOTW010000274.1:0-732 GCF_033339075.1 Vibrio sp. 970 | reverse complement strand
CACCCCGGAAAGTTTCCGCCACGTAAGCTCCAACGATAAAACCAATTGTCAGCACACCGGCAATAAACGGGCTCACATCAATGTAGTCAGGTAAGTAAGAAGTCCACTCATGATTTGGGTCACTAGATGCAAACCATTCATTGAGCGTTTCGTTGATGGAATAGAGGCTATTGTTTAAAAGTATTTGCCCACCAAAGAAAATCAACATCATCAGAACTAAGTCTGGAATGCCGCGAATAATGGTGGTGTAAAGTGTGGCAATTGCTCTTGCCCATTTGTAGGGTGCGAGCTTAGCAAGCGCGCCAAGCATTCCCAATATCACCGCAAGCAGTAGTGACAGAACTGCTACTTCGATGGTTACCAAAGCCCCTTTAAAAATGGAGGCTTCATATCCTTGTAAATCCAGCATAGGTGAGTTCCTAATCCCTAAACTCAAAAAATCGACCGTTGACTACTTCTAGGAACAAGCCAACGGCCGCTTAACTACCGCTTATTCGCCGTAAACATCGTAGTTAAAGTACTTGCCAGCAATTTCTTGGTAAATACCTTTATCACGCAGTGACAAGATTGCCGCATCAAGTTTCTTCGTTAGATCTTTATCTTGTTTACGTACAGCGATACCGAAACCTTCACCGAACCATTTCGCATCAGTCAGAGATGGGCCAACAAATTCGTACGCATCACCACCAGCTTTGTTCAATACACCTTCCTCTAGAGCATAGGCATCGCCCA
>NZ_JAWOTW010000273.1:0-732 GCF_033339075.1 Vibrio sp. 970 | reverse complement strand
ACACCAATAGTGCTGCGCCGTTTGAGGTTTGACTGACTTGTTCTGCCGAATAAAATCCGCCATCCAAACCTTGGCCAGAAAAGGCCGCGTAGTCAGGGCCGTAGTCGACAAATTGCCAACCAAAAACGTGCTCAAAAAACGCTTTAGTGGCACCGATATTGGGCGTACCAAATTCAACGTAGTTCAATTTTTCATGTTGATGCATGCGATATCCTTTCTGCTTGGTGATGTTTATTCAGTGTAATCACTCTCGCCACGAGATTCTCATGCTTTTGGTTTGTTTTTTAATCTAAATAGATGAAAAACGAAAACTTTCATCGTTTATCCCTATCAAATCTATCGCCAATTCCCATTAAACAAATGGAATCTTTGAAGATATATTCTTCGTGGGCAGAAAAGAGCTTTTGAATATCCATTTACCACTCGTGGACTAAATGGTTAGCACGCATTGGAGAGCAACCATGCAGATGTCAAAAAGCTTTTTATTAATTACAGTTGGCTTAGCCAGCACATCTCTACAGGCGCAAACCCTGACAAGAGATAACGGCGCACCAGTCGGTGACAACCAAAATTCAATCACAGCAGGTGAAAACGGCAGCGTATTGCTGCAAGACGTTCACCTGATCCAAAAATTGCAACGTTTTGCCAGAGAACGTATTCCTGAGCGAGTTGTACACGCTCGTGGCACGGGTGCGCATGGTGAATTTGTTGCGTCTGGCGATTTTAGTGATT
>NZ_JAWOTW010000272.1:0-733 GCF_033339075.1 Vibrio sp. 970 | reverse complement strand
CCGACAAGGCTACCAAACACTCCAGAGAAGACGCCCTGCCAAACGAAAATACGTTTAATCAGACCATCTTTTGCCCCCATCGTACGCAAAATTGCGATCTCTGCTGCGCGGTCCTTCACCGCCATCATCAATGTCGAGACAATATTGAAACACGCCACACCAATCACTAATACCATGACCAAATACATGATCGTGCGTACCAACTGAATGTCACGGTAGAGAAAGCCAAACTGCTGCTGCCAACTCTTCAAATATACGTACACATTCACAAGGTTGCCGACTTCTCGAACGATCGAAGGCGCATCAAGAACATCATCGGTTTTTAGAGAAATTCCAGTTACGCCGTCTCCTAAACGAGCGTATTGCTGCGCATCCGCCAGCGGAACTAAAGCCAATGAATGATCAATTTGGCCGTTCAACGTCAAAAAGCCCGCCACTTTGACGCGCACACGTTTCGGCGCTTGAACTTTATTTGTGCCCCCCGTTTGAGGAATCATCAACGTGACGTAGTCACCGACTTGCACCTTCAACTCATTTGCAACTCCTCGACCTAAAATCACTTGCTGTTGACCTGAGTAAAAGTTTTGCCACGCCTCTGGATCAATAAAGTCAGACATGCTCGACACCGCTTGCTCATACGCAGGATCCACACCACGCACTTCAATCGCCTTAAGTTTGCTGCCTTTTTCGGCTAAACCTGTAAAGCGGACGTACGGAGCGGCAGCAACGACAT
>NZ_JAWOTW010000271.1:0-733 GCF_033339075.1 Vibrio sp. 970 | reverse complement strand
GTTGTAGCAGTTGAATGCGGCGCAATGCACGTTCTAAGCGCTTATCGGTACGCACAATGCCCATGTAGTCCCACATAAACAGGCGAAGTTCGTGCCAGTTGTGTTGAATAATAACTTCTTCATCACTGTTGGTGACTTGGCTTTCATCCCAACATGGAACACGTGAAGGCAGCTCAACGCTGGTGTGATGTTTCAGAATATCTTTTGCAGCAGACCACGCATAAACCACACATTCCAACAGTGAGTTCGATGCCATACGGTTAGCACCATGCAAGCCGGTATAGCTTACTTCGCCAATCGCGTATAGGTTTTTCAAATCCGTATGACCGTTTTGATCCACCATCACGCCGCCACAGGTATAGTGCGCAGCTGGTACGATTGGAATAGGCTCTTTGGTCATATCAATGCCCAAGTCCATCAAGCGCGAGTAAATGGTCGGGAAGTGCTTGGTGATAAAGTCCGCTGGTTGATGACTGATGTCGAGATACATGCAGTCTGCACCCAAGCGTTTCATTTCGAAGTCGATGGCACGAGCGACAACATCGCGGGGGGCTAACTCTTTACGTTCATCGAAGTCTGGCGTAAAGCGAGATCCATCTGGACGACGTAAATACGCGCCTTCACCACGTAATGCTTCTGTTAGTAGGAAGTTGCGCGCTTCTGGGTGGAACAGACTGGTCGGGTGGAATTGGTTGAATTCCATGTTCGCAACGCGACAACCTGCGCGCCACGC
>NZ_JAWOTW010000270.1:0-734 GCF_033339075.1 Vibrio sp. 970 | reverse complement strand
AACGTTGAAACCATCTTTATCCAACATTTTCGTTTGATATGGGTACTCTTTTGCAAGCTCACGTAAAAATGCATCACGACCACTAGCAAAAACCTCTTGCAATGCCAGTACGTCATAACCTTTTACGTAATCGGGGATTAACTCGTAACGCTCACCAATATGTGACGCAATCGCAGGCAAGGCCCAAATGTTGTAAGTCATCAGTTTGAGGTTTTGCTCGTTGTCATCGACGTCTTCATCCACTTTGCTTGGTGTGACGGTGTAGTACAAATCGTCATAACGTGCGGTGCTATCCGATTTAAACGCTAGCTCTGCACTGCGAGAGCCAAACGCCTCGGTATTTGAACGATGAATCGTGCGATCGTCTTTTAATGCCAAGTTCACGTCGGCGGCTGACAAACCGTATTCAATGGTCGAGTTGTACCAATGTCCTTCCATGACTTGGTGGAGAGTAATGCTTTCACCTTGCGGGTTAGATACGACAGTTTCAAAGCGATAGTTCTGACCCGATTTTACCCCTTCCCAACGATTAAAACTCAGTACGGGCTTTGTTTCCCAAGGGCCTAATACTTCTACGTGTTGCTGCCATTCTTCTCCGTATTGCAGCAGATCACTGCCATCGTGTTTGACCTGAATGGTTAATGGTTGGTCTGAGTTATTGGTGAGGTATACGTCCGTATCAGCCAAGCTCGGCAATGCTACTAAAGTGCTCAGCAAAAGACTCCACTGCGAAA
>NZ_JAWOTW010000269.1:0-734 GCF_033339075.1 Vibrio sp. 970 | reverse complement strand
AGAGCAGAAGAACCTGATGTAACGATGATGCTTGCCAGAGCTGTCGCAAGCGCCATATGCATGCTCATTTCTGGAGAAATGCCCGCCCAAGGCAGCAAAAATAACAACGCAGGTACGACGATTAATCCGCCCCCAATGCCGAGTAGCCCCGCCATCACACCAACAAAAGCGCCCAGCGCCAGCAATAACAAAAATAAAGAGACGGTCACGATTACCTACTTTTTCCCTGCACGAACGAAGCCTGCAAAACCTTGTTGGATAAAGAAATCATGCATCATTTGATGAATCTCCTCTCCGTACGATTTTGTCATCGCCTGTTCCGCTAGTTTTTCTAGTTCCTGTTGTTGGCTATGACGAATCAAATACTTCACCTTAGCCACGTTAGATGTGTTCATACTTAAGCTGGTGTATCCCAACCCAAGTAATAAGAGCGCACCAAATGGATCACCGGCTAATTCACCGCAGATGCACACTGGCACATGATATTTATCGCACACGTCATGAATCTGTTTGAGTGCTAACAGCACTGCCGGATGCATGGATTCATAGACATCAGCGACGCGGGAATTGTTCCGATCCACCGCCAGTAAATACTGAGTTAAGTCGTTAGTACCAACAGAGACAAAATCCACTCGATGCGCGATGGCAGGAAGCAGATATACCATCGATGGCACTTCTATCATCACCCCGACCTTTGGAGCCTGGGTACGCTCATCAAGCAAGACAACTTCGCT
>NZ_JAWOTW010000268.1:0-735 GCF_033339075.1 Vibrio sp. 970 | reverse complement strand
GAATAACAAATACCTAGTTCAAGCACAAAGCATTAAATCAATGGATGAGTACTTTGCACTGGTGAACTACTTGCTAACGCTAAAATAAGCGCAACGCACAGAAAACAGGGGAGCACATGGCTCCCCTTTTTATTTGTGAATCTCTTGTAGCAGTTGGTCTTTCTCTTGCCACACATCCCCTAACCATTGCTGGAATTGGCGCTTGTACGGCTTGTCGTTGAAGTAATCCCCTAACACCTGCTCATCAACTGGCAACACTTTCACATGGACCACGATCTTAGTCATGCGCCCCATCAGCATGTCTTTAAAAGGTTTGTCCGTATTCTCTGGATACGCGAGGGTCACATCAATGATGTTCTCAAACTGCTCGCCCATTGCCGCCAATGTGTAAGCAATACCGCCTGACTTGGGTTGCAACAGGTATTGGTAGCCCGCTTTGCTTTTACGCTGCTTCTCTTCAGTAAAGCGTGTACCTTCCACGTAGTTCACAACCGTTGTTGGAGTATGCTTGAACTTGGCACACGAACGACGTGTGGTTGCCAAATCTTGGCCACGTTTGTGAGGGTTACGAATTAAATACTCACGAGAGTAACGACGCATGAAAGGCATGTCTAACGCCCAACATGCCATACCAATAAACGGCACATACAGCAGTTGTTGCTTGAGGAAAAACTTCGGCATTGGAATACGATCTTTAAATACGCAGCACAGCACAACAATATCCGTCCAACTGAG
>NZ_JAWOTW010000267.1:0-736 GCF_033339075.1 Vibrio sp. 970 | reverse complement strand
CAGAAGTTTTTGAAGCGATTAATTACAAAGTGCGGTTGAACTGTGCGACAGCTTCAACCACTCGGCTTGCTCCGTCTTGGATATCGTTCATAACATTGCCCGCCTTTTCAGACAACTCTAGCGTATCAAGCGCCTCTTTTTGACACTGAGAAATCAGTGCAACAGCATTATTGGTGCGCTCTAGATTTTCCGTCACCATCGAGACAATCTCATCTGTCGTGGTATTAGTGCGCATGGCAAGCTGGCGTACTTCATCGGCAACCACCGCGAAACCGCGTCCATGATCGCCGGCACGAGCAGCTTCTATTGCCGCGTTGAGCGCCAACAAGTTCGTTTGGTCAGCAATTCCGCTAATGCTATTCACCAGTTCACTAATTTTCGATGAGTGTGCTTTCAAATCTTCAATGGCGGCGTTGGCTTGCTGCATTTGCTCTGAAAGGGTCTGCATTTTCTCAAGGGTAGAACCGATTACTTGACGGCCTTGGACGGTTTGAGTGCCCGTTGCCTGAGATACTTCATTCGCCAACTGCGCCGCTTGTGCCATGGATTGCTCTTGAAGCACTTGCTGAGTAATGTTGGTCGCAAACTTGACCACTTTGTACAGCTCGCCTCTGTCGTTATGGATCGGGTTGTAAGAAGCTTCCAACCACACGACTGAGCCATATTGGTCTACGCGTTTGAATCGGTCGGTAACAAACTGCCCACTTGCCAACCTTTTCCAAAAATCGTGATACGC
>NZ_JAWOTW010000266.1:0-736 GCF_033339075.1 Vibrio sp. 970 | reverse complement strand
CGTGCGAGGTGGGCGAAACAGACGCAAGCAGTGTACGCCAAAATGAGGATGAAAAAGAGGGTAAATCGTTTGAGAGACATTTCCTCTTTAATCATTGCGGTGAAGTGGTCGCCTACAACTCTTATTGCATTTTTTCGTCTGACGACGAAGTAGGGTCATCCATAAAGCGGAAGATCGCATCGAGCGCTTGATTGCGGTACTGGTCTGTTTCGAACAAGATTTCATGCTGTGCGCCTTCAATAGAAAGCAATGCCGCATGAGGATTGGTTTTACGCAGCTTCTCGATAAAGCGTTTTTGTGCGAGATTGCTGACGATACGATCATTGCCTGCTTGAACCAGTAGCACAGGCACTTTTACTTGGCGAGTTAACAAAAAGCACTGTTTCGCTGCCATGAGCCCTTGCCATACCCAGCGCGTGCTTGGTCCGCCGACTTGCAGTTCCGGTTTTTCTGTATAGAGATTGCGAAACCACTGGTAGCGGCCTGCGCTTTGGCTGAGAGGATTGTCCTCAAAAGGCTTGGGAAAGTACGGCTTGTGGCCCGGCGCATAACGCGGCAGTGGTGACACGGCAGAAAGAATTTGCGTCACTGGGATAGCGATAGGCGATAAGTACCACGGCAAGTTAATGCCAAACATGGGGGCGCTTAAAATCAAACCAGTGAATGGGTGCTCTGGGTGGGTTTGCAGATAGCGCGTCGCGATAGCACCGCCCATGGAGTGCGCGATGATAAAGCA
>NZ_JAWOTW010000265.1:0-737 GCF_033339075.1 Vibrio sp. 970 | reverse complement strand
ACGATACCTAAAAAAACGATAATTAATGGTTCTAAGATTTTACTGAGGTTATCGACGGTGTTGTCCACTTCAAACTCGTAAATTGTGGCAACTTTATTGAGCATATCGTCAAGTCGGCCGGATTCTTCGCCGATCATAACCATTTGCAGCACCAACTCAGGGAACACGTTGCAATTGCGCATTGCAACATACATCGGCATTCCTGCTGCGGTATCGCGATAAACCTCTTCGATAGCCAATTGATAATGCATATTTCCGGACGTTTTCGATGTGGTTTTTAAACTGGTTAGAATCGGAATGCCCGCCGTAAAGCTCGTAGCGAGTGTTCGACTAAATTTTGCGATAGCGGCTTTCGATAAAACCGCCCCAAGGACTGGAAACTTAAGTACAGATCGGTTGAGCATTAAACGAAAAGAATCTGAACGCTTAGAGAGTACTCTCGCGGAGATAAATAAACTGATGGAGCCAAGTGCGATAAATGGGCTCCAGTTTTGTGTCCAAGCGGAAAGATCTAAGACTTGCCTTGTAAACCATGGCAATTCAGCGCCAAAGCCAACAAACATTTTTTCAAACTCGGGAATGACCTTGGTTAGCATGATAAACGATACTCCCAGTGCAACTAGAATAACCATGGCTGGATATATTAGAGCCTTGATCACTTTGGCTCTAAGCTGCTCATTTTTTTCCCTGTAGGTAGCTAAGCGTTCGAACACTTCGGCTAAGTTGCCCGATTGTTC
>NZ_JAWOTW010000264.1:0-738 GCF_033339075.1 Vibrio sp. 970 | reverse complement strand
CATGCGATCTTGAAGTTCTGAATCAATCAACTTATTGAGGTTGAACAGCATTGCAAAGTGCGCGTTTTCTTCTAGGACCCCATTGGGTTCTTGGCTGTTTTCCATTCGGCGGATAATGCCACCTTTTGGATCTTCCGATTCTGATGTGATGCCTGCTAGCTCTAACGCTTTACTGTTCGCGACACTCAAATGCCCCGAAGTGTGGATGATTAATACAGGCTTATCTGTGCTGACTTTATCGAGTTCCGCTTTGGTAGGGTAGTAAACCAGTTGGGCGTCGTCGTAACCAAAACCTAAAATCCATCCGGTTTTCTCAATGAATAGGCGTTGCGTATTATTGTTCTCGGCATTTTTCAGAGTTTCTATGATTTTCGCAACGGTATCGGCTTCGCCATCAGGAGGTGGCAGCACGTTTGCGACCATGGCTTGCAGACCAACACCATACACATGACTGTGCGGATCAACAAAGCCAGGCAACATAGTTTTGCCTTTTAAGTCGACCAACTGTGTTTTACCGAACTTGTGTTCCATCGCTCCATCTTTGCTGCCGACATAAATGATTTTCTCGCCTAATGTCGCGACGGCTTCGGCGTACTCTGGCTTATCGCCTGCCATGGTTAGGATGTCGCCACCATAATAAATTTTGTCTGCGGCGGTTACTTTGAGTGGCTCGGCGACGGCTTCTACTTCTTTCGCTTCTTCAGAAAAACACCCCGTTAAAGCAAGCCCAGATAGGGC
>NZ_JAWOTW010000263.1:0-739 GCF_033339075.1 Vibrio sp. 970 | reverse complement strand
TGCGATAACGAGAACAGCACCAAATACCGAACCAGAAACAAATGCACATAGAACGGTTTTGTTGTGTTTACTTTTCATCGATGGACTCCTATTTATCACCACCAGAACCGCACAAGGAATGAGCGCGGCTCAACTTCATTTCACTTGTCGGCGCTGGAGTTCTGTTTTATCTCCAGTGCGATAAGTCGGAGTAGTAAACCAATATATGCAACCTTCGACCAGTCGAGCTTGGTCAAACTGAGATATTAGGCTCATATCGGAATGCAACGTACATCCTAATCAACATAAGAATAAAATTTCATCGCTTCCCTATTCCCCGCCCCCTAGTTTGTGGCTTAATAGCGAAACAATAATGACTTTTTTCTTTTTTGCTGCGGATACTTACATGGATTCTGTTTTACATCAGTTGCAATTCTCTTTGTCGATCACCGGCCCCATCTGCTTAATGTTGGTGCTTGGCGTTATCTTTAAACGGTTTGGTCTCATCAACGATAACTTTATTGAAATAGGCTCTAAGCTGGTTTTTAAGGTCACGCTGCCAGCCATGTTGTTTGTCAGTATTGTGGCTTCTGAGCATGATTTTTCTGCCGCCAGTGGTTTCATCAACTACGGCGTAGTCGCGAGCATTCTGTTTTTTATTTTCACCTACATGTCCGTTTCTGTTCTGTTTAAATCTTCTCCCGATCAGGGCGTGTTGATTCAAGGTGGATTTCGCGCCAACACTGGCATTATCGGCATT
>NZ_JAWOTW010000262.1:0-739 GCF_033339075.1 Vibrio sp. 970 | reverse complement strand
CCATTGGCGAACTAGCGAAGCAGTGTGGCATGTCCAAAAGTGGTCTGTTTGCTCACTTTAATTCCAAGTTGAATTTGCAGCTTTCCGTGCTTGAGTACGCAAACCAAGTGTTTGCTGAAAGAGTGATTGAACCTGCACGTGGGCTTGGTGATGGCAATATTGAGCGGAAAATCCGAGGGTTGTTGGATTCTTGGATGACGTGGAACCATTCATTTCAAGGCAGCTGTATGTTCCTTGATGCGTGGAATGATGCCGCAGACAAAAATTGTCCGTTACAAGCGGCATTACGTAAAGCGATTGATACTTGGTTAAGTTATCTAGAAATTCAAATTGCGAAAGGCAAAGAAAACCAAGAGTTTATAAGCGACTTAGATACTCGTCAGGCGACGTTCGATTTATACGGGCAGTACCTGAGCGCGCATGTTTTCTATTCGATCAAAGGTGAGGAAGAGAGCTTACGCCTATTTTGGCAAGGCATCGACAACTTGCTTGCTCGATGGAGAGGTTAACACCGTCTACGGGTAACGAAGATTCATTTTAAAGAGCGACAGAGTTCGCTCTTTCTTATCAGCGTAAAAAGCACGACCGTTCTATTTTTGCTAAGTGTGCTGATAACTAAGGAAAAGATCATGAGTGAGAAAATCTATTTTAATACCTCGCAGCGTTTTAGTGTGAAGCGCAGTCTCGTCAACATCAGTACCCGCTTGCACCACACATTAGCCCCATCGCATGCGAAGAA
>NZ_JAWOTW010000261.1:0-739 GCF_033339075.1 Vibrio sp. 970 | reverse complement strand
AATGAACTCGCCCATTCGGGAAAATTCACCGATTACACGCGTTACGTCGGCGGTGTGTACACTTCAGAATGGTTTTGGGCAAAAGCGGCTTGGGTCAGCGAACAAGATGAACAAGTTGCAAAACGTGCTTTCAGCTGGGTCGAGCTGTGTGATTGGATCCCAGCAATTTTGGCTGATACTCAACATCCACAAAAATTGCGTCGTGGCATCTGCGCTGCGGGACACAAAGCGATGTGGCATGAAAGCTGGGGCGGACTACCTGAACAAGCGTTTTTAAGCGCAATTTCACCGACGTTAGACGGTATTCGCAACCGTATGTTCACAGAAGTCTTTACCTCCGATCAGGCGGCCGGGTACCTATCAAAAGCATGGGCAATAAAATTAGGCTTACCAGAAGGCATCGCGATTGCAATCGGCGAGTTTGATTGCCACATGGGTGCCGTTGGTGCCGGTGCTGGTGCCAACGATTTAGTTAAAGTCATTGGCACTTCTACCTGTGACATTTTGATGGTTGAATCACAAAACGTCGGTGACCGCACTATTCATGGTATTTGTGGTCAAGTCGAAGGCAGTGCTATGCCCGAGTTGCTAGCACTTGAAGCCGGACAGTCCGCTTTTGGCGACATGTATGCCTGGTTCAAAAACGTCTTAATGTGGCCACTACAGGCTTATGCCGAGCTCAATCCAGACTTTGCCTTAACTGCCGAAGAAGTTGCTTCAGAACTTTTGCCAATGCTCT
>NZ_JAWOTW010000260.1:0-740 GCF_033339075.1 Vibrio sp. 970 | reverse complement strand
TCCCCCTTCTTCTGCAAATCTTTTTCTGGTATTTCGCAGTACTGCAAGCATTACCATCGGCAAGACAAAGTTTGAGCCTTGGCGAAGCTATCTTCTTAAACGTGCGTGGGCTTTATTTTCCTGCGCCTGTGTTTAATGAAGGCAGTGGTGTTGTGATTGCTGCGTTTGTTATCGGGCTTATCGCTACGATCTCTATCTCTATTTGGGCTAGAAACAAACAACGCTTAACAGGCCAACAAACCCCGATGGGACGAATCGGTTTAGGGCTTCTTGTTGGCTTGCCTCTATTGGTTTACTTCGTTTCTGGTATGCCAATCTCTTTGGAATACCCAGAGCTGAAAGGTTTCAACTTCAAAGGTGGGATCAGCATCATTCCTGAGCTGGCAGCTTTGTTATTGGCGTTAAGTGTTTACACCGCCGCCTTTATTGCGGAAATCGTACGCTCCGGTATCAACGCGGTGAGTCATGGTCAAACAGAGGCCGCGATGTCACTTGGTTTGCCTCGTGCTAAAACGCTCAAGCTGGTTGTTATCCCTCAAGCTTTGAGAATCATCATTCCTCCACTCACAAGCCAATACTTGAACTTAACGAAGAACTCTTCGTTGGCAATGGCTATTGGTTATCCGGATCTGGTTTCTGTGTTTGCTGGTACAACCTTGAACCAGACAGGACAAGCCATTGAGATCATCGCGATGACAATGGGCGTTTATCTAACTCTGAGCTTGCTCACGTCTGCGTTA
>NZ_JAWOTW010000259.1:0-741 GCF_033339075.1 Vibrio sp. 970 | reverse complement strand
TTTCGCCTTCCGCAGCCATACCAATCAGCATTTGCGGAACATGGTACATCGCGCCTCGATCAGCGTGCTGTTTTGCCATTTCAACAAATTCAGCAATACCTACGCTGTCTAGGTAGCGGAATACACCGCCGCGGAATGGAGGGAAACCAAGGCCGTAAACCAGCGCCATATCTGCTTCTTGAGGAGTTGCAATAATACCTTCTTGCAGACACAGCACCACTGCGTTGATCATCGGAATCATCATACGTTTGATGATGGTTTGCTCATCGAATTCTTGTTTATCCGCGCAGACGTCTGCCAGTACTGGCAAGATATCTTCAGTGAAGGTTTTCTTAGGCTTACCTTTTTTATCAATGGTGTAGCTGTAGAAACCGTTGCCATTCTTCTGACCGTATTTGTTGGCTTCGAATAGAGCATCAATCGCGTCACGACCTTGTCTACCCATTCGCTCAGGGAAACCTTCTGCCATCACCGCTTGTGCGTGGTGCGCAGTATCGATGCCGACTACGTCAAGCAAGTACGCCGGTCCCATCGGCCAGCCAAATTTGCGTTCCATGACTTTGTCGACTTTAGTGAAGTCTGCACCGTCACGAAGCAACATGCTGAAACCGCCAAAGTACGGGAATAATACGCGGTTGACGAAGAACCCCGGACAGACGGTCACGGCGGTTGGTGATTTGCCCATGTTCGCTGCGTACGCCACTACGCGGTTGATGGTTTCATCAGAAGTTTTCGCACCAA
>NZ_JAWOTW010000258.1:0-742 GCF_033339075.1 Vibrio sp. 970 | reverse complement strand
AAACACTATTCACCAATGTCAAAGTTCCCTCACCACAATCTCTGCACGTGGCGGATGGTTTGATGGCATTTGCTCATCAAGTTGGCATCCCTAACACGGAGCTAGACTGGGCACTTTCCTACTCCGCACAAGACCAAGAGTGGGCAGAGAATCATGTTTCTTGCGACAAACCCAACCTACGTAATGTACCAGGAGCCGGTAAAGCATATAAAAACTGGAATGCTGAAGGGTACATAGACGTCATCCACCATGCGAGAGCACAAGGTTGGAATGTAATTCTGGCTGGCAGCCCAGCTCAAGTCGAACTGGATTTGGCAGATGCCATTCAATCTCGACTGGAAGAGCCATGTCTAAATTTAGTTGGGCAAAGCTCAATCCTGCAAATGCTGGCTCTGATTGACAAAGTAGACATGGTCATCGCGCCTGATACCGGGCCAGCTCACATGGCAAGCGCCATGAACACACCGATCATTGGTTTATACGCCCACCATAATCCGATTCGAGTGGGCCCATATCGCTATCTACAGTATGCCGTCTCAGTTTATGAGGAAGTCATCTTGGCTGAAACAGGAAAAACCAGCCAACAACTAAGCTGGAGCACTCGTGCGAAAGATGAAAAAGCAATGAATCGCATCACAAGCAAGCAAGTGATTACAATGTTCAATCAAGTCGTAGAAGATTTGTACCCGCAATACCAGTAAACTCCCTGTATAGATTTGTTAAGAAGGAAGTCAATTTGTCA
>NZ_JAWOTW010000257.1:0-742 GCF_033339075.1 Vibrio sp. 970 | reverse complement strand
AAGAACAGATGAACGAGTGGATTCGCATTCGTCCGGGGTTTACTCATCAGTTGATGTCAGACGGTATTTTGGCGTGCTTGTTAAGGTTACAGCAACATTTCCCTCAACTGACCGATGCCATCATTAAAGAGCACGCTAGCTTGTGGCTTAGTGCTCTGGGGCTGGATGAGCGTCATATCGATGCTTTGCATGGTGTGCCTCACGAGCAACCGCTCAACTTGGTCAGAAAAAGCTGCTGCTTGGTGTACAAGTGTGAAGGAAGAAAGCTCTGCGAGGACTGCCCGAGAGCTGCAAAAAACCGTCAGTTAATCATGCAAAAGAGCAAGAGTTAACAACTCGTTAACCTATGTAACAGTGCTCGATTTGTTATTGATAATAAGTATCATTGTCGATTCTTTGGCTACAACAAAAAGATAAATACAATGACAAATAGGAAGTTCTCTTTAAACCTCATCGTATTAGCGATGAGCAGTGGATATGCAGCGCACGCATTGGCTGCAGAACAAGCTCAGCAACTGGCGTCTCAAAACGCAGCAGATGAACAGTTAGTTGTGGTTGGCAGCGTCATGCCAAAATCCATTTCTGATATTCCCGGTACGGTTTGGTTTGTAGGGCAAGAAGAAATTGCTCAACAATACCGAGCAGGTAAAACTCTGGGTGATATTCTTTCTGCCACGATCCCTTCTTTAGATGTTGGCACTGGCGGCCGGACAAACTACGGCCAAAATCTGCGTGGCAGAGC
>NZ_JAWOTW010000256.1:0-742 GCF_033339075.1 Vibrio sp. 970 | reverse complement strand
CGCCGTTTTCTCGAAGGAAACCACTACGATCCAATGCGTCAAGAAGTGGCTCGACTATGTGCGAAATACACAGAAAGTACGACACACCAATTACTGGATATCGGTTGTGGTGAAGGTTATTACACCGATCAAGTGCAGCAATCTCTCTTCGAACAAGATCCACAAGCCACTGTTTTTGGTTTGGATATTTCTAAAGTGGCCATTCGTTACGCTTCTAAGCGCTACCCAAACTGCCAATTTAGTGTAGCGTCTAGCCATCGCTTGCCGTTTGCAGATCAATCACTGGATGCGATTTTGCGTATTTATGCACCATGTAAAGCAGAAGAGTTGCAACGCGTCATCAAAGACAACGGCGTAGTGATCACGGTAACGCCCGCAGGTCGTCACCTTTACCAGTTCCGCGAACGCATCTATCAAGAAGTTCGCTTACACAATGAAGAACCAGAGAACATTGAAGGCTTTGAGCTAGAGCATCAACAAAAGCTGAACTACACCATGGACTTAGAAAATGGTGTTGCATTTGATTTGTTGCAAATGACTCCATTTGCTTGGAAGGCGACGGATGAACTTCGTGAAGAGCTAAAGTCCGCTACACTTTTCCAGTGTGAGGCCGACTTCATGCTGCGCGTTTACCGCAAGAAGCCAGTTCAACAAGAGAATCAATAGAGAATAACGAAAATCATTCTCATTTATATTGATTCATTGCTCAGCCTCCATTAATATCACTCGGACATTTTTGGAG
>NZ_JAWOTW010000255.1:0-743 GCF_033339075.1 Vibrio sp. 970 | reverse complement strand
CTTTCTCTTGAGCGCTATGCACTTCGATACTTTCGTCCGGTAAGAACTGGAACAACTTAGATTTAAGCGTATTAAAATCGTGAGTGACTTCGACATTAAACTGTTCGATCAATCGGCCACGACTATCCCAAACCGACACATTGGTCGTTCCTAGTTTTTTACCAATCAAGAACAGTTCATTCGATCTTAGAACCACGATATCCAAGACTTCTGGATCCCCTAACGTCACCTTTTTGGCCTTACCTGAAATCACCAATTGTGTAGATTGATGATGCGCAACAGAAACAACTCTTCCAGACTGCGCGGTTGCCGCATGAACAGACAAGCTAACAAAAAGTAACTGGCTAACGAGTAATATTATTGTTTTCATAATTCACCTAATTACTGACTCGGACACTGGATGCCTGAGATCCCTTAATGATGGTCACACTAGGTCGAGGGGTATATTTTTTTGCAACAACAGGTTTATCGACTTCATGAGGGTTACGCAAAGCCAGTTGGATCTCACCCTTGCTGTTAGCAGAAAGCAGTTTTTCCGCTTCTTTGGGGGTGACTTCCAAGGTGACAGCACGAACGATCACGGGTTTGTTGTCGTTAGTTTTTGCTGTTTGGTCGACTGCTAATACATTGATATTTTTTAACACCGTGAGTGTGGTCGCTTGCTTGCCTTTGCCATAGCTCACCGTGCTCAACACATCCACTTTGTTACCCGGCAGTAGGAAACCCGCTACGCCGATAACGTC
>NZ_JAWOTW010000254.1:0-743 GCF_033339075.1 Vibrio sp. 970 | reverse complement strand
CAAAATGGAACTCACTATGACTGCACTGATTGTCTTTATTGTTATTGTTCTGCTGCTTGTGGTTTACGCAATCAGTATTTACAACAAGCTCGTTACTCTACGAAATCGCTTTAAAAACAGCTTCGCTCAAATCGAAGTTCAACTGAAACGTCGATACGACCTAATTCCGAATTTAGTAAACACCGCTAAAGGTTACATGGATCATGAGAAGGAAACGTTTGAACGCGTTATCCAAGCTCGTAACCAAGCGATAGCAGGTTTAAAAGCCGCCAGTGACGCACCAGATAGTGATGCTGCAATTAGCCAGCTTAGCCAAGCAGAAGGCATGTTACAAAACGCTCTAGGCAAACTGAACGTTGTGGTAGAAGCCTACCCTGAATTGAAAGCAAACGAGACGATGAGCCAACTCCAAGAAGAGCTAACCAGTACCGAAAACAAAGTCGCGTTTGCCCGCCAAGCATTTAATGATGCCGTGACCAGCTACAACACTTACAAGCAAACATTCCCACCCGTTATCTTCGCGAACACATTTGGTTTCCAAGACGGTAAGTTACTTGAGTTTGCAGACACAGAAGCAATCCAAGAAGCGCCGAAGGTTGCGTTCTAATGGACTTTTTTCATCATCAAGACACTGCGCGCCAGCGAACTGGACTTTTGGTGATGCTATTCACTTTGGCCGTTTTAGCCATCACAGGGCTAGTGAGTGTCATTTCGATTGGCATCCACTTCTATTTCACTGGCGA
>NZ_JAWOTW010000253.1:0-744 GCF_033339075.1 Vibrio sp. 970 | reverse complement strand
AACCCGAACTCTCAAGCACAGCTAGGAACAAATACAAACACGCAATGACAGGAATAAAGGTCGCTACCGTTTGGATACCGCCACCAATACCATCGGCAATAACCGTCACAAGCCAAACTGGCAAATGACCATCCAATAGGTGATGACCGCCATCAACCAAAAGTGCGCCAACGCCGATATCAAAGAAATCGATAAATGCACTACCAATGTTAATCGAGAACATAAACATTAGGTACATCACAACAAAGAAGAATGGAATCCCCACCCACTTGTTCAAAATAAACTGATCAAGTTTTTCGGTAACACTGCGGCTGAGTTTGCCTTCACTGCGGCGAACTTTTTTACATTGTTCGTGCAGATGTGTGTATTTGGTATCAGCAACGTGTAAATCAATATCCAAATCTAAAGTCGCAATCGCTTCCAGTACTTTGCTTCTATCAAGATCGGAAAGGCTATTGAGAACCATCGTGTCTTTTTCTAGAGCACGAATCGCTAATGCACGATGAGAAACGGTTTGATCGTTAAATAGAGAAGAAATATTCTCGATCGCTGCTTCCATCTTATCGCCGTAATTCAAAGAGCGGTCTTTTAGCGCAACACCCTGAACTATGGCTTTGTGGAGCTTTTCTTTAAACTCAGCAACTTGTGCTTTATTAGTGGCAGACAAACTGATCACTGGGCAACCTAACGTCTTTTCTAACTCGGCAATGTTGATCATCTGACGTTCACGCTTTAACGCATCCA
>NZ_JAWOTW010000252.1:0-744 GCF_033339075.1 Vibrio sp. 970 | reverse complement strand
GAGTGACGGTCATTGATTTGATAGATCAGTTTTGAAGAGATGCTCTGCATATCTTTGTCTTCATAACCATAATCAATGTCATCTTCTTCCCTTGCGGTATATTGACCATAAACCTGTAGCAACAAGTTTTCTGCAAGAGGGCCATTTACAAAGAAGTTTGCACTCTGTTCACCACCAGAACGGCTGTTTTCTTGGATAACCGTCCCCAGCTGCACATTACCTGTCCACTCAAGCGCATCTTTACGGGTGATCACGTTAATCACACCACCAATCGCATCGGAACCATATAGTGTCGACATCGGGCCACGGATCACTTCGATTCGCTCAATGGCTTGAAGTGGTGGCAACCAACCTTGTTCAATACCAGGGCCATCGCTATTTGGGCGAGTTTCGCGAGTACTTTGGCGCTTACCATCCACAAGAATTAACGTGTACTTAGAGCCCATACCACGAATGCTGATATCGGTTGTATCACCACCACCAGTCACAACAACACCCGGCACACTTTTCAGTGCATCAGTCACGTCGCGGTAGTAGCGCGAGTCCAATTCTTCTCGCGAGATAACACTAATACTTGCAGGCGCATCCGCTTGGGATTGCTCATAACTTGACGCTGTCACCACGACGGTTTCCATTTTAGAAACTGATTCGTTAGCAAATACATGAGGGACACTGACGAAGGCTAAAACACCAGTTGCAGTTAGCACTGGCAGTCTAAGAGTGGACATCTACATCTCCATAATT
>NZ_JAWOTW010000251.1:0-745 GCF_033339075.1 Vibrio sp. 970 | reverse complement strand
ATGTTCAACATACGCAACCAAATCGCGCAGCACAAAATCATCACCGCAGGGGCTGCGAGTGGGTAAAGCTCAGGGTTGTCCAAATTCAATGCTGCAATGATCAACTCACGATTAAGAAGCAACAGTGCGCCGATGGAAATACCAAACACAAAGACTGCTTTGATAAAGAATTTTGCCATGTGCTCAGCTTGCTCAAAGGCATCGCGCCCCAAGGATTGACCAATCATCACAGAGCACGCCACAGAGATCCCAAAGAAAATCGAGTAACAGAGTGATTCAAATGGGCCGAGCATACTAAATACTGCCAATTCGGTTGTCCCCATGTGGCCAAAAATCATCTGATAAACCATGGTGCCGATTGCCCAAAGTAATGCACCTAGCGTCATTGGCAGCGCAAGACGACGATAAGACAGCCACAGCGAAGGGCGTTCAGAGCCTTCTTTTACTTCCAGCAACCAGTGCTTCTGCCAACGCATGTAGGCAATCATGGCGAGTACTTGGAACAAACGAGAAATGGTCGTAGCGAATGCCGCACCAGCGACCCCCATTGCTGGGATGCCAAAGCCGCCTTTGATTAACCAGAAATTCAAACCAATATTAAGGACGATGGTCATTGCACCCATTAATAGCGGAGTGACGGTGTCTCCCGAGGAGCGCATGCTGGCTTCGAGCACGATGACGATATGCGTAAGCAACAGCACCGGAAACGCATACCACAAGTAAGTCGCACCCAACTCAATCACTC
>NZ_JAWOTW010000250.1:0-748 GCF_033339075.1 Vibrio sp. 970 | reverse complement strand
TCAAACTTTGCAGCAGCTTACGGCGAGATAGCGGTTTGGTTAAGCACTGGATTTGATGCTCGGTCATGATTTGGTCGGCAAGCGCTAATTCGGTGCTCGGTGTACCCATGATGACACTTGGCGCCATGCGCTTCGCTTGCTCAATCCAAGCAGCGACTGATTGCTCGTCATAAGTTTGGTTAGCTGCCAAGTTCAGCAATACGTAATCGTAGTGCTCTTCGTTCTCTGGTAAGGAAGAACGATAGGTCACGAGAATACCTTCTTGACTCAAGATCTGCTGAGTCACCGATGCCGCTTGCATGTTTGGTTCTACCAACAGCAACTGTTTGCCTGTTAGTAGCTCGACTTCAATCAGATCGCTCATTGGCATTTCTGTCGAGTTGAGGCGAAGCGTAAACCAGAATGTCGAACCTTGGTGAAGACGACTGGTCAAACTGATTTCGCCGCCCATCTGACTAACCAGTTTCTGGGTGATAACCAAGCCCAGACCCGTACCACCATATCGACGAGAGATGCTGGCATCCGCTTGGCTGAATGCTTGGAATAACTGCGCTTGTTGACGCTCTGAAATACCGATACCGGTGTCTCGCACCATAAATTGCAGCTCAACCGAGTCACCTGCTTGTGAACGCATTTCGACGCTAACATCGATGTTTCCGCGCTCAGTAAACTTAATGGAGTTCCCCACCAAGTTGGTCAAAATTTGTTGGATACGTAGCGGGTCTCCGACTAGACCTGGCGGGATCTT
>NZ_JAWOTW010000249.1:0-749 GCF_033339075.1 Vibrio sp. 970 | reverse complement strand
CAACCTCAATCGATTTTTCTTTTGAGCGGTATGAGATCACCATTGGGCTCAAGCTTTGAATAAAGAGAATAGACGTTAGAGTAAACGGCAGTAGCTCAATTGCATCTTTCAAACCAGCGCCTGTTTCTGGAATCGCACCGACATTCGCTACATCCCATTTTTCGATCATCATGACGCCAAGTAATGCAACGGTACAAAGTTTAATCAGCACAAGACCAGTACTGACCTTAAACAAAATCTTTTCGCCACGAGATGCAATAGCGACCAGCGCGCACACTAAAGCCAGACCATATAGCGGGTTTTCAGACAATAAGCCTTCCGTGATGCCAAAACTATGTAGGAAAGATGCCGAGTCATTGTTGATGGCTGTTGAGTAAACAAAGACCCAAATCACCAACATGATGAAGTACAGCACACCTAATAACGCCCCCCATTTGTTACCAAGGTAACCGGAAATAACGCCAGCGTAATCTTGGCACTTTGGTGAACTTGAGAGAGTGTTGATGAAAAGGCGTTGGAACAAGTACATCGCTGGGTAGCCGATCACGGCAGAGGCCAAGAATACCCAAAGGCCCAATACGCCTACTTTTACTGGTAAAAAGACAATACCGGCACCGATTGCCATGCCGATACTCATGATCACCCATCCCCAGTCTGTGCTATCAAACTTGGTCGCGGCTTTCCACTCGTCTAGGGCCATGCCTGCTTTTACGTGCGGTGGCTCTTTACCGATAGGTAAGGTTTGTGTA
>NZ_JAWOTW010000248.1:0-749 GCF_033339075.1 Vibrio sp. 970 | reverse complement strand
TTCGTTATCAGCCAATTTTGGCGTACCAGCAAGATCATCATTACATCAAAGTGAGAAATAAAGGCCCTTACTGGGTGATATACCCTCTCAGTCAATATCCTGAATTGGATCATAATGAATATCATGCCCAAATGGTGTGGCAAGTTAATGAGATGAAAATAAAACAAAAATAATGAAGTTATCAGAAGCTTACCCAATTAAACAAAAAAATTATTCGACGACCAGCAAAATGCTCCTTTTGGTTTTTGCCACTTCTTTATTGCTCGCAAATGTCATATTGCTCCAACAAACTCGGGTCTTAGCGCAAAGTTTTACTGATGAGCAAAAACAAGCGACATGGTTTTTATTCCAGTTATCGAAAGAGCTTTCTGAGCTCGTCAGTGAAGCACGTCGACTGGACGAAAATGTTTTAAAAATAGAAGGTGCAGAACTTCAGTATGAGCTTGCTTGGAGCCGTTTTGATTTATTAATAAATAGTAAAGACGTCTACACCTTTTTTTCTCGCAATCACATTCAGCAATATTTTTTGCAACTGTTTAATGAGTTTAAAGAGTTAGAACCTCTGTTGGTGGAAGCCAAAACCGGCGACAGCCAAGCGGCAGCTCAGTTTTATCGCGCCACTCAAACGCTGTATTTAAACTTAGTGGAGTTTGTGAACCAGAACTTTCGCTTAACCAGCCAAGTCTACGAGACACAAAAAGATGAAAGCCAACGATTGATGAAAGCGCAATACATGCTGTTTGCCACTT
>NZ_JAWOTW010000247.1:0-750 GCF_033339075.1 Vibrio sp. 970 | reverse complement strand
AACTTGAGGGAACAACGCATAAGTAAGTACGTCATCAACGCGTTCACTCGCAAGCTTAATGCCTTCAGACTGAGCCTTATCCATTAAATCCACCGTAAGAGCTTCCATTTCTGACTCTAACAAATCAGCAGGACGACACGTAATTGGCTCTTTACCTTCAAGGACTTTTGCTTGTAGTTCGGCATTCACTGCCGCAGGAGCGGCACCGTACTCACCTTTGAGAACACCAGCGGTTTCTTTAGTGATGCTCTTGTAGCGCTCGCCGGTCAGTACGTTAATGACGGCTTGAGTACCAACGATCTGAGACGTCGGTGTTACGAGAGGAATAAAGCCAAGATCTTCACGTACACGTGGGATTTCTTCTAACACCTCGTCGATACGATCCGCTGCACCTTGCTCTTTTAACTGGCCTTCCATATTCGTCAACATGCCACCAGGCACTTGAGCAATAAGGATACGGGAATCCACACCTTTTAGTTGCCCTTCCCATTTCGCGTATTTCTTACGTACTTCACGGAAGTAGGCTGCAATAGGTTCTAGTTGATCAAGTTTCAGATTGGTGTCGCGCTCAGTACCTTGCAGCATTGCTACAACCGTTTCCGTCGGAGTATGCCCATAAGTACAGCTCATCGAAGAAATAGCCGTATCGAGGATGTCGATACCAGCCTCTACCGCTTTGATTGCCGTAGCAGTAGAAAGACCAGTGGTAGCATGGCAGTGAAGTGCCAGTGGTACATCACAAGAGGCTTT
>NZ_JAWOTW010000246.1:0-751 GCF_033339075.1 Vibrio sp. 970 | reverse complement strand
TTTTTTGCTTTGCTATTTAAGAAACAATCTTGGCGGCAAAAACAGGCCCGTTTTCTCCTATCATGAGTTCCAACTTTTGATTCAGAATATCTGCGTCAAATTGGTACAAATTGATTCAAGAAATACCCTATACCGTCGATATAGAGATAACTGCTTTTTACCCGCACTCAGTGAAAGAGTGTCGATGTTCCAAGGAGTATTCGATGAATCCAGTAGGAAGCAACCCAGTAAACTCTTATGCTAAGCAACCGGCAGTAGTGGCACAAAATCAAGACAATCACGTTGATACGGTTGCCGCGCCACTCAAAGTTGAGCAAAACAAAGTGACACTTTCTACGGAAGGTAAGGCACTGCTAGCGGCGTTGCAGCAAATTGACCATGAGAGTAAAAAGGTAGAAGCAGAAAACAAAACAATGGGTGAAAAAGTAGAATCTTTCACTCACGGCGCCCTTGGCATGGATCATCCCGCCAAGATTGAAGAAGAGGAAGACGGCTCATATTCTGCAGGGCAGTATCTTTCCGCTGCGCTCACTGTTGGTGGTATCATTTTAGCTCTCGTCTAGCCGCAAAATTCCTACTCGACACGATAACAAACCGTGTTTGAATCCGTACTGAAAAGCAGACCATAATTCCTTTCGCTTAAGAACAAGCCATCATACAACATGGATGAATCTTTCATCTATAAGGCATGGTTCTTACTGTATTCACTCGTTTATTGCTCCCTCAATCAGGTTTCTTATGAAGGCGCTAA
>NZ_JAWOTW010000245.1:0-751 GCF_033339075.1 Vibrio sp. 970 | reverse complement strand
TCCATCGTGCGCAACCTCAAAATTAAGCGGGTTGATTTCCACTTGGTTAGTCACAAGAGGTTTACCAAGGCGCGATTGCAGCAATTCGAACTGACGCGGCGTAAAATTGGACACACCAAAGTGCTTCACTTTACCGACTTTGTGCAGCTCCGTGAATGCTTCCGCAACTTCATCAGCATCCATCAATACATCTGGACGATGGATCAATAGCACATCGATTTCATCCACATTTAAGCGCTCAAGTGAGTTGTTCACTGATTGGTAAATGTGTGCCGAACTTGTGTCGTAGTGATTAATTTTGCGTTCAGGTGTTTTGTCACCACACAAATTAATGTCACATTTGGTCACGATCTGGATTTGGTCGCGTACGCTTTTATCCAAAGCTAACGCTTCACCAAACAACGCTTCACATTCGTAGTTACCGTAAATGTCTGCGTGATCGACCGTCGTGATCCCTAACTCAATATGTTGCTTAAGAAATGACAAACGCTCTTGAGCCGTCATTCCCCAATCTGCCGCACGCCAATATCCTTGAACTAGCTCTGAAAATTCAGGGCCATTTGGTGCAGTCACAACTTTTGCAACCATGGGTTTTCTCCTTTAATTGAACTGCATTCATCCTAGTCTTGTTTTCACATCGTCTCAACGGGTAAACTTTCGCAATTCGAACTGGAGTACGAAATATGTCTTTTGCCCAACGTTTAGCCACTTTGATTGGCGAAGAAAGCATCAGCGGATTTGCGCGACGCGT
>NZ_JAWOTW010000244.1:0-754 GCF_033339075.1 Vibrio sp. 970 | reverse complement strand
TTGGCTTTGGTGCAAGATGACCCAACAATCCAAATCGTTAACCTTGCACAAAAAGACTACGTGGAACGTTTCATTCAAGGCGATCCAGACCTAGCTGACATTCCAGTTTTGAGCGCGGCAGCGCCTTTTAAAGTGGGCGGACGTAAAGATGATCCGAACGGCTTCACTGAAGTTGAATCTGGCCAACTGACTTTCCGCAACGCCGCCGACTTGTACCTATACCCAAATACGCTCGTCGCAATGAAGGTGAAAGGCAAAGAAGTACATGAATGGCTAGAGTGCAGCGCAGGCCAATTCAAGCACATTGATGTCAATACGACTCAGCCACAATCGTTAATTGATTGGGATAACTTCCGTACGTACAACTTTGACGTGATTGATGGTGTGGAATACCAAATCGACATCACTCAACCACCGAAGTACGACGCGAGTTGTAAAGTCATTAATCCGGACTCCCAGCGTATCGTGAATCTGACTTTCAATGGCAAACCAGTTGATCCGAAACAAGATTTCATCATTGCGACTAACAATTACCGCGCGTACAGCAATACCTTCCCTGGCACGGGTCCGGACTTCATTGCATTTGACTCTCCAGACGAAAACCGTTCTGTGGTTGCTGCGTACATTTCTCGCGTCAGTGAGGAAAAAGGCGAAGTTACGCCAAGCGCTGACAATAACTGGTCGTTCGCACCAATTAAGTCAGACAAAAAACTGGATATTCGCTTTGAAACCTCACCGAGCGAAAAAGCTTCGA
>NZ_JAWOTW010000243.1:0-754 GCF_033339075.1 Vibrio sp. 970 | reverse complement strand
GAGGCGCTTGATATTGATGCTAACCACGCCGATTTTAAAGGTTCCAATATTACTCTAAGGGAAGACGTGTGGATTTTCCCGTTTATGAATATCTATGGAATTATTGGTTATACCCAAGGCACGAGCACAGCAAAAATTAACGCTTTAAGTTGCGATACTTCCTCCGTGCAAGGTATCGGAAACAAAGTTCTGTGCTCGCTGCTCGATGCCGCGGGTGACGAACTACCGGATAGCGCCGCATTTGAGTTAGAGATGGACGGAGGAACCTATGGAGCAGGCACCACATTAGCTGGCGGTGTGGGAAATTGGTTCGCACTACTCGATATGAACTACACCTACACCAGCATAGCCGCCATTGATGGCAATATTAAAACCTTCGTGGCTGCTCCTAGAGTCGGATATCGCTGGCAATACGATGGCGGACGCGAACTGCGCGTATTTGTTGGCGCCATGTATCAAAATGTTCAACAAGAATTGTCTGGTGACCTCAAAAGCTTAAACCTACCACCGCAACTACTTGGCTTAGTTGAAAACTTGAGCCCTGATGCGGGTTTCAACGTCAGTCAAAGTGCCGATGAGAACTGGAACAGTGTGCTTGGTTTCCAATATGCCTTTAACAAAGACTGGGAGATATTGATGGAGGCCGGATTTGGGGAGCGTGAGACCTTATTCTTTTCATTAGGTCGTCGATTCTAGGATTGAAAGCATGACAAGATTACTTCCTATTATCTGTCTATTGCTATCTGGAGCAACT
>NZ_JAWOTW010000242.1:0-754 GCF_033339075.1 Vibrio sp. 970 | reverse complement strand
TGATCCGCTTTGTTGCGGATCACCGTCATGCCAATGCTTTCTGGCAGGCGATCGACAAAATCGGGCCAAATTTCTTTTGGATCGGTGGCATCGGTCGTTGTGCCATCCACCATAAACAATACGCGGTCGGCTTGCGCGATTTCATCCCAAGCGCGTTCGATACCGATTTTTTCGACTTCATCAGAAGCGTCACGCAAGCCAGCAGTATCGATGATGTGCAAAGGCATACCGTCGATATGGATGTGCTCACGCAGCACGTCACGCGTGGTACCTGCTATGTCTGTTACGATTGCGGACTCTTTGCCCGACAGCGCGTTCAGTAGGCTTGATTTACCCGCATTTGGACGACCAGCAATCACGACTTTCATGCCTTCGCGCATGATCGCGCCTTGGTTCGCTTCTTTGCGTACCGCATCGAGGTTATCGATGATAGCTTGCAGATCTCCTGCAACTTTACCATCGGCAAGAAAATCGATTTCTTCTTCAGGGAAGTCGATGGCCGCTTCCACATAGATGCGAAGATGAATCAGTGATTCCACCAGCGTTTGAATACGCTGCGAGAACTGGCCTTGTAGCGATTGTAGCGCCGATTTCGCTGCTTCTTCAGAGCTAGCATCAATCAGGTCGGCAATCGCTTCTGCCTGAGTCAAGTCCATCTTGTCGTTCAAGAACGCACGTTCCGAGAACTCACCAGGACGGGCTGCTCGAACGCCAGCTATGCCCAGAATACGTTTAATCAGCATATCCATTACCG
>NZ_JAWOTW010000241.1:0-755 GCF_033339075.1 Vibrio sp. 970 | reverse complement strand
ATTGCGAAGCCGAGCGCTATCTTCAAGCTCCATAAAATCCGCGAAGTTTTCAAACTCGTCGCAAAGTTCGTTGAAGATGTTCTCAGGAATGCAATACACCAAGGTGTCTTCTATCGCTTTTGCTGGCATACGAACGCGGTTGTTCATGAGCAACCCCATTTGCCCGAACAGGCCACCAGCATCAATACGGTTATAAAGCTCACCTTTGCGTCGATAAATCTCTACCGCTCCACTGCGTACCATATACAAGTCGCGAATCGTATCGCCAAATTTGAGGATGTCGGTACCTTGACGGAAATACGCCACTTCTGCATGAATGGCGATTTTTTTTAACTGCTCTTCTGGCAGTTCATCGAAAGGAGGATGTTGGCTAATGAAATTGAGTACTTCTAACTGCTCGGCTTCCATTCTTTATTCCATGCGTTGCCTAAAGTAACCAGATCAATATCATCTCGATTTCGCATAAGCAACAGATAACGCTAAGACTTCTGCTTACCTCATCATGTTATGTTTGCTTCTTCCAAACACAGATTTGAACTCTAATCATTTCACTGTTCTTTCTGCCTCTAAATACTGAGCAATAAATATGCAACCCTACTGTGCCGACATGTATTAAAAACTTAAAAATAAATTCAACGTCGTGTTTATCGCCTAAAAACACAAACGAACACATTCATAACCAAATGTTTTAAAAAGATTTATCAATAAAACAACGAAAGTTCATTACTACGAAAAATATGACCACAGAACACCAA
>NZ_JAWOTW010000240.1:0-756 GCF_033339075.1 Vibrio sp. 970 | reverse complement strand
AGAAGGAATAAGCACTGCCATCGGCGAGACCTTGGTTTCCTGACTCATTTTCTGTGCAGGAATATCATCCAAAAGTGACTGCTTAAGATCAGAAATCAGATCTTCTTGACTCTCGACAAGACCTTCTTCTGTTTCTTCTTGAAGCTCAGAAAGACGATCTTTATAAAAAGCTTTGTTCAACTCATCACGTAAGATGTCGTCGTTGTTTGCTTTCTGCTTCAAAAGAGGCAGCGCAACTAACGCACAAGCAATCAACGTAAGAATAACGGTGGAAATCCAAAATAGAGTCATTACTTATTATCTCCGTTATTCTCTTCTTCAAGCAGTGCTTTTAAACGCGCTTCTTTTTGCTCGTCCCATTTCTCGTCGTTGTTTGCCGTGACTTTTGCTTTTGACTTTCGGCTACGAAGCACGATCAAACCAAAACCGCCCAAAACCACAGCCAGTGGACCAAGCCATAAAATCGCTGTCGACATAGTGAATGGCGGATTGTAAGTCACGAAGTTGCCGTAGCGCGCGATCATGTAATCGACGATCTCTTCTTTTGACTTGCCCTCTTTCGTCATTTCGTAGACCTTGTGGCGCAAGTCTTGAGCAAGTTCGGCATTCGAATCAGAGATGGTGTTGTTCTGACATTTAGGGCAGCGCAATGTGTGTCCTAGCTCTTTGAACTGTTGCTTCTGCTGTTTGTTGTTAATCTCATACTCTTCAATTGCAGCATGTGCCGTCGACGAGAATGTTAGGGCTGCATACACT
>NZ_JAWOTW010000239.1:0-757 GCF_033339075.1 Vibrio sp. 970 | reverse complement strand
TTTTATTTATCACCCATGACCTAGGCGTGGTGAAACACTTTGCCGATCGTGTGTTGGTGATGTGCAAAGGTGAGGTCGTTGAAGAAGGCATTACTGAGCACTTGTTTTCTGAACCTCTGCATGAATACACCAAAATGCTGATTAACTCGATTCCGAAAGGAAGCAAAACCCCCGTTGATGAGAAAGCGTCGGAATTGCTCAACGCTGAAGACATTCGTGTGAAATTTTTGGTGACGCCTCACTTTATCCCAAGCAAAAACGAGTACTTCGAAGCGGTAAAAGGCATCTCGTTACAACTAAAACAGGGCGAAACACTAGGCATTGTTGGGGAATCCGGTTCGGGTAAATCCACGTTAGGGCGCGCGTTGATCGGTTTGCTACCGTCTACCGGAAAAATTGAGTTTAAAGGTCAAAACATGGCCTCACTCAGTGATAAAGAGCGGTTCGATCTGAAAAAAGACGTACAAATGGTGTTCCAAGATCCATACGGTTCGCTTTCACCACGTATGACCATCGGGGAAATCATCACTGAAGGATTAACCGTCCACCGACCATATTTAAACAAGAAAGAACGCATGCAAAAAGCACGTGATGTTCTGCGCGAAGTACGTTTGGATCCCGCATCTATAAACCGCTATCCGCACGAATTTTCCGGTGGGCAACGTCAACGTATTGCGATTGCACGAGCCTTGATTTTGGAACCGTCGTTTATCTTGCTTGATGAGCCGACCTCAGCCTTAGATCGCTCAGTGCAACT
>NZ_JAWOTW010000238.1:0-758 GCF_033339075.1 Vibrio sp. 970 | reverse complement strand
AAGACTTTTCAGTACGGTTGTACAAGTAGATGACGTGGTGCGAAGGCTCGTTACCGTGACTGTACTGACCGATGTAGCCTGTCATGTCTTGGTGCGCTTCGCCGCCATTTGGATCGGCAGTAAATAGGTTGTTCAGCTTGTCGTTCAGACCTTGTGTGCCGCCCATGATTTCAGTCAGCTTGTCCAAGTCTTGCATGAACGCCCATTGCCACTGCCACGCGTTACCTTCGGTGTAGTTGCCTGTCTCGTGTTCTGTGCCGTATGGGTCGAATGGCGTCATGAAGGTTTCATCAATCATCACTGGGCGCATGAAGCCCGTCACGCCATGTTCTGCGTATTCCGTTGGGTTGTAATCGAAGTACTTCTTGTAGTCTTTTGAGCGTTCAAGGTATTGCTCTTCTGCTTGAGTATCACCGGCTGCTTTGGCGATTTGCGCGATAGCCCAATCGTAGAACGCGTTTTCCAGACCGTAAGAAACAGACTCAACCGTGTAGTCTTCGAATACTGGCTCATCATCGACACGTTGGATGGCAGGCGTGAAGCCGTTGTTCTCAATGTAATCGATGTGCTTGGTTAAAGTGCGATCCAATACGCCCTGATCCCAATCGGCTTGCAGTGCAGGGTAGTTGTCGTAAGTCGAAGAGTCGATCGCGGCTTTCAGCGCCAGGTCTTTCTCTTGTTGAGTAAACTCTTCTGGGAATTTGGTGATCGCATCCGCAATAACTGCTACCGCTGGATAGCCGACCATGGTGCCTGTT
>NZ_JAWOTW010000237.1:0-761 GCF_033339075.1 Vibrio sp. 970 | reverse complement strand
TCTGACTGTAGCGGTTGTAACAAAACCGTTCAGCTTTGAAGGCAAAAAGCGTTTAGCGTTTGCTGAGCAAGGCATCGATGAGTTATCTAAGCACGTTGACTCGTTAATTACGATTCCAAACGAGAAGCTACTTAAAGTTCTTGGTCGTGGCGTAACGTTGCTTGAAGCATTTGCGAGTGCGAATGACGTTCTTAAGAATGCAGTTCAAGGTATCGCCGAGCTAATCACTCGCCCTGGTATGATCAACGTCGACTTTGCAGACGTACGTACAGTGATGTCTGAAATGGGTCACGCGATGATGGGTAGTGGTATTGCGAAAGGTGAAGACCGAGCCGAAGAAGCGGCTGAGATGGCAATTTCTAGCCCACTTCTAGAAGATATCGATCTTGCTGGTGCTCGCGGTGTTCTTGTTAACATCACTGCTGGTCTGGACATGCGTCTTGATGAGTTTGAGACAGTGGGTAACACAGTGAAGGCATTTGCATCTGACAATGCGACCGTGGTTATCGGTACTTCTCTAGACCCAGATATGACAGATGAAATCCGTGTGACTGTAGTTGCGACAGGTATTGGCAATGAAAGAAAGCCAGATATCACGCTAGTCGCTGGTGGTACAGCAAAAGTAGCTTCGGCTCCTCAAGCTCAGCCACAACAAGTTGCGGCAACGCAAGCTGAAGAAAAGCCGGCACAAACTTTGCAGAATCAAGTGCAAGAGAAGCCACAGGTAACTCCTCAGCCGACAAACACAGTTTCTTCTTCTC
>NZ_JAWOTW010000236.1:0-763 GCF_033339075.1 Vibrio sp. 970 | reverse complement strand
GAAAAGTCGTTGGAATTTAATGTTCAGATATTGGGCCATCCGCAAACCAAAGCGACCACTGCAGTGCTTAACATTACGTTGAGTAACTTAATTCGCAACGGCATTGCAGCCACGTCAGCGGGAACGATTCATATCACCATGACCGATACCACACTGTCGGTGAGAGATGAAGGTGAAGGCTTCTCTTCCGTGCCAGATGCCGAAGGCCATGGTTTGGGGCTCATGATTGTGGACGACTTATGCCGACGCTATGGCTGGCAATTCACTATTGATACACATCCTGAGGGTGGATGTGAGGCAGTGATTGACCTTTCGTCAGAGCATCATGAGGCTTGCTCAGAGTAACTTCCCCAGCGCCTAATTCAATTGAGAGGTATCTACTTTGCTCAGTATCAAACGAGCAATTCGATACCTCTTTCTAATTTCGATTGAATGAAATCTTATGCTGCAAGTGCTGCTAGTCGATTGAATGCTTGCGATGCCGATTCCGACGCGTCACACACAGAAAACATATCTTCGATAAAGTACTTCAACGCTCTAGATTCAATGGTTCGGATTGCCGCTTGCTGTTCGTCCGATAAGTAACCGTAAATGCTCGCCGCACCAAAATCGCCGAAGATCATCTCACCTTGCTCATTCACCAAAGTATTGTGCGCATACAAATCGCCATGGCACACCTTGTTGTCGTGCAGGTTATTAAACACGTCCACCATCTGCTCAACAATGGAATTGACTTGCTCGACCGGCAACGTAAAACCTTGTG
>NZ_JAWOTW010000235.1:0-765 GCF_033339075.1 Vibrio sp. 970 | reverse complement strand
ACACGATTCCTAGAAGAAAACCTCAATCGTCTATTCGATGAAAAAGAGCACGAACCAACGAAAGAACTGGCGATTGCTGATACGCTGAAACTGTTGGTGCGAGATTTCTATCAAGATACAGAACCAAAAACGCGTTGGCACCTGGATTTGCATTGTGCTATTCGTGGTTCGAAACATTACACGTTTGCGGTAAGCCCAAAAACGCGCCACCCAGTTCGCAGCAAAGCGTTGGTGGATTTTCTCGATAGTGCGCATATTGAAGCTGTGTTGTTATCCAATTCACCATCAAGTACGTTCAGTTGGTACAGTGCAGAGAATTACGGTGCACAAGCGCTAACGATGGAGCTTGGCCGCGTCGCTAGAATTGGTGAAAACGCTCTGGACAGATTAACGGCATTTGACTTGGCTCTGCGTAATTTGATTGCAGAAGCTCAGCCAGAGCACTTATCGAAACCGTGTATTAAATATCGCGTAAGTCGCACTATCGTCCGCTTGCATGATGATTTCGATTTCATGTTTGACGACAACGTGGAGAATTTTACTTCGTTTGTTCATGGTGAAGTCTTTGGTCATGATGGCGACAAGCCTCTGATGGCTAAAAATGATAACGAAGCAATTGTCTTCCCAAATCGTCATGTCGCTATTGGTCAACGTGCTGCACTGATGGTTTGTGAAGTAAAAACACGTTTTGAAGAGGGTGAGTTGGTTTACGATTAATCCAACATTACTCTTAGAAGTTAATTGCAATCTACCGAGGCTTAACTG
>NZ_JAWOTW010000234.1:0-765 GCF_033339075.1 Vibrio sp. 970 | reverse complement strand
GGGTCGTATTCCTTACCATACTCATAGAAACCAATCTTTTGATTGCCTCCTGGGCCATCTGCTTCTGCATGAGCTAATCCTTCATACTGCAACAGCACTTCACCGGATTTAGCATCCACGAGATAAGTTGGTCTAGTGGGGTTTACCGCTTGTTCAGAATCGGCAAAAAACTGGATCTCATAGGCTAAATGCGCAACGTCTTTGTCATCGATATAAATACGCAATCCCTGTTGTTGATCTTCGATGTGATAGCCAACATCCAAATACGGCTTTTGTACTTTGCTTCTTATTCTTTCAAGGCTGAGCTGAGGAGTCGTGTTAGAAATGTCTTGCCCGATATCATGAACTAACGTACCGCCAAAGCGTTTGATTTTCCCTTGTTTATCGCGGTGTAAAACGATCTGTTTCCCCCAGATCGGAATTCCTTTGTAGGTTTGTTGATACCGGACGTGGACATCACCATTTTTGTCTTGGTTGGCTTTAAGCTTTTGAACATTATTGCCCGGCTTTAATCCAAGCGCTTTGGCGACATTTTGGGTCGCGGCAAGGTTTTGCTTTTCGAGAGAAACCACACGTCCATGATTTGGCTCTAATCGCTCCAACTGAGCGGCAGAGAGAGAAGGTGAAACAAGAAGTGGTGACGCCAACACCAAGCCAACTGCGAGCTTGCGCTGATATTTTGATCCTAGATCCATCGGTAAGTCCCCTATTTTGCACAAATAGCAAAGCCAAACTGACAGATTTTATGCGCCGAATAATCCCTTA
>NZ_JAWOTW010000233.1:0-766 GCF_033339075.1 Vibrio sp. 970 | reverse complement strand
CAGAATCGATTGATGTGCTCTAAGAAAGGCTCGGCTTGCATAAAGCCAGTTAAACGAGCGTTTGAAACGTGTTCGCCTTTCGCATCCCAGAATTCGATGGTCGGCAAACCCAGCACGTTCATGTGTTTGAGTAGCTCAATATCTTGCACTTGGTTTTTGGTGACATCCGCTTGCAGTAACACAAAGTCTTGCAGCTTGGCTTCGACTTTTGGATCGTGGAAGGTGTACTTCTCAAACTCTTTACACGCTACACACCAGTCGGCGTAGAAGTCGAGCATGACAGGTTTACCTGCTGCTTTCGCCAGCGTCAGTTGCTCTTCAAGCTCGGCCACATTAGCAATGCGAGTAAAGCTAACCGTTGTTTGCTGTGCTTGGGTTTCGTGATTGCCAAACCAATAATTCAGTGCTGGTTGCGCGGAGGCGAACAAACCGAGGACGGCAATAATGCCAATTGCGCTTTGCTTCCAGCCACCAAACTCCAAGCTGTTTTTGATGTGATACAACCAACCAAATGCCGCGATACCGAGCGCAGACCACAACGCCGTCGACCACATTTCTGGCAAGATACGCTCAAGCAAGAAGATTGGTGCTGCCAGCAGAATGAAACCAAATAGTGTCTTCACGCGGTCCATCCAACCGCCGGCTTTTGGCAGCAGTTTGTTGCCAAATACCGCCACGAGAATCAGCGGAATACCCATACCCATCGCCAGTGCGTAAAGCGCAATACCACCAGTCAGCAAGTCACCACTTTGTGCAACGTAGAGTA
>NZ_JAWOTW010000232.1:0-768 GCF_033339075.1 Vibrio sp. 970 | reverse complement strand
CACCATGGGGCGGTCTAATCACAGCACCTGTATCAAGCAACATCCCAATGTACGTTGTAGGTATCGCACTAGGCTCACTAACAACAGCAGTTATCGTTGGCTTCTGGAAACCAGTTGCTGAAGAAGAAGAAGACGAAATCGTTGAAGCAGCACCTGCACAAGCTCAAGCGACTCCAGCAGCAGGCGAAGGCGAGTACGACATCGTAGCAGTAACATGTTGCCCATCTGGCGTAGCACACACATTCATGGCAGCGAAAGCACTAGAGAAAGCAGGTGCGGCAGCGGGTCTGAAAATCAAAGTAGAAACTCAAGGTCAAAACGGTATCCAGAACCGCATCACTGACCTAGATGTAGCAAACGCGAAGCTGGTTATTCTAGCTCACGATATCCAAGTAAAAGACGCTCACCGCTTTGCAAAAGCAAACGTTGTTGAGTGTTCAACGAAAGAAGCGATGCGTACCGCAGCGACTCTTGTGAAAGCTTAAACCTTAAGCTCCTCCCCCTAAGAGCCCTTTCCCCCAAAGGGCTCTATCTATTGAAAACGCACATTGAATACATCAATTCAAATCAATCCCTTCCACTAATGACAGTGTCATTTCTGCTGCCGAAACTTCTTTGCAACCCGACGAATTTTGTCCGCACCACAACGGCGTAAATTCATCTCGGTTTTGCTTCTCCATAAGCGCTCTTAACTGAGTCATTTCAATGGAAGCATATGGGAATTTCGGCGCAGACTCACAGATGTAGCCTAGCTCCGACATCGCGCGA
>NZ_JAWOTW010000231.1:0-768 GCF_033339075.1 Vibrio sp. 970 | reverse complement strand
ATTTGAAATGAAATGGTTTGTAAATAGAAACTTCGCCCGAGAGTTAGCCTATGCCGATAAAAATGTCGAACAAGACGAAGACACCGACCGTTCACTCGCGCGTTATGCCAATATTTATTACGTCAAAGGCGAATATCGTATTTCACTAGACCAAACATCGCTACTGCAACCCGCGTTCACCTACATCAACCAAGATGCGGATGGAAAAGCAGAATCGTATGACTCTTATGCCTTTGACGTAAGTTGGTTTAAGTTCATCAACCGTCATCGTTTAGCCTTAACCGCAGGCTATGCACTCAAAGATTATCAATCGGCTAGCCAAACTTTTGCGAAAACGCGCAGTGATGACACCTTGAGCTTGTTTGCCGCTTACGAATACCAAAACGTGTTTGATTGGCAAAACTGGTCGTTCATTTCCTTCGCGGGTTATAGCCAAACCGATTCAAACATCACCTTTTATGACGAAAATGAATACCTTTTGTCGTTAGGCTTTAACTACAGCTTCTAACATGGTTCTCGCGGCGAACATGTGAATACTCGCCGCGAGCTCCTCTCAAATGACCACTACACGGCTTGAGCCGTGAGTTGTTTCAGCAATCGGTCCATCGCGCGATACCCGAGCGCTTCCGCCAAATGAGAACGCTCAATCTGCTCAGCACCTTCTAAATCCGCTATCGTGCGAGCCACTTTAATGATGCGATGATAGGCACGAATCGATAATCCCAGCCGATGGAGTGCAGTTTCGAGAAATTCCGCATCGCTTTTTTG
>NZ_JAWOTW010000230.1:0-769 GCF_033339075.1 Vibrio sp. 970 | reverse complement strand
AATTTTTGCAACCATCATGCCGTTGGTGGCACTATCACCAGCACTTGCACCTCAACTGGGTGTGGTTTTAGCGGATAGCTTTGGTTGGCACAGTATTTTTATCGCATTAACGCTTGTTGGCGTGGTGCTGGTTGCTGCCACCATGGCACAAAAGAACGAACAAGCCGAAATCAAACAAACCAGCATGTCTGCGGATATTAAAGCGTTACTAGGTTCAAAAACTTACCTAGGTAACGTGTTTATGTTCGCAACCGCTTCGGCAGCGTTCTTTGCTTACCTTACTGGTATGCCAGAAATCATGTCTCAACTCGGCTACGAAGCAAAAGACATCGGTTTGAGCTTTATCCCACAAACCATTGCTTTCATGGTGGGTGGTTACCTAGGTAAAGTTGGTGTTCGCAAATTTGGTGATGAAAAAATTCTACGTCAGTTGATCGGTTTATTCAGTGTTGCCGCGTTGCTTATCTTTGTAGCTTCGCAGTGGGAATTGACCTCCATCTGGCCAATCCTAGCGCCTTTCTGTCTGATTGCGGTAGCGAATGGTGCATTGTACCCAATCGTAGTAAACCGTGCATTGGCAAGTGCGAAGCAAAGCCCTGCAACCGCAGCTGGTTTGCAAAACAGCCTGCAAATTACCGTGAGCAGCCTATCAAGCGCACTAGTAGCAGCGATGGCAAGCCAAGCTCAAATGGTTACGGGCGTGGCAATCGTCATTTGTATGGGTGGCTTGTGGATGGGTTACATTCTGTCGAATCGTGAACTCTCTAAG
>NZ_JAWOTW010000229.1:0-769 GCF_033339075.1 Vibrio sp. 970 | reverse complement strand
GTTGCGTTTACTGCTGGGCAACGCTCACCTTTTTGGCTGAGCTGCGGTAATCAAACTCAAAGCCGATGCCTTTATCAGTGACATCCATCTTCATGCCACCCGTTAGCTCGTTTTGGAAGCTCACTAGCACGTCTTCAGGAAGAGGCTGGCCTGTCGCCATTGATGCTTTTTCTAACACTTCCAGAATACGCTCTGAGTCCATGCTAAAGCTCAACAAACCGTTTGGCTTCAACTCTTGAGCCATCACGTCCTTGCTTGCTTCTGCCGCGTACTCACCGCTGTATAGCGTTAGGTGGCTGCCATTTAAGCGTGCAAACACGTCCATCTTCATGCCAGTGTGCATCTCTAACAAGTCACTTACGTTTACAGGTTGATTGTCTGGTTGCAGTTGAAGCTGCGCCAATTCAGGAACTAGCATTTGCGCAGTTTGAATCAACATGTTTGGATCTTTCGCAGACAGAGTAAACATGCCATCCATTTGGCTAAACACTTCGCCAAACTGTGCATCAGGATTGATGTTCAGATCGAACAGTTGCATGCTCAACCCTTTCAACCCATTCAGCATGCCAGAGCCCATGCTCACCGCTGCCGCCGGGTTTTGTCCGCCCATGTCTTTTTGCATTTGGCTCAGCAGCGCACATTGGTATTGTGGCTGAGTTATCTCTGTCCAAATTTGACCAATCGATGGCGCAAGCGTGTTGATGTCGATGCCTAGCGCCAAACTAAAGAAGCTCTTATCGCTGTTAGACTCGGTTAACACACCACGAAT
>NZ_JAWOTW010000228.1:0-770 GCF_033339075.1 Vibrio sp. 970 | reverse complement strand
AACTTTAGCCGTTGCCTTAATCGTCAAAAATGAAGAGAAGCATTTAAAAGCTTGTCTAGACACCGTAAAAGGTTGGGTTGATGAGATTGTCATCCTCGACTCGGGCAGTACCGACCGCACTGAAGAAATTGCCCGACAATACACTGATAAGTTCTATACCAACTTAGACTGGCCGGGGTTTGGAAAACAACGCCAACTTGCGCAGCAATATGTTACGGCCGACTACGTATTGTGGTTAGATGCCGATGAACAGGTTACTCCTGAGCTAAAAGCAAGCACTTTACAGGCTGTTTCAGCAGCTAAGCCGCACGTTTTGTATAAACTCAATCGACTTAGCTCAGCATTCGGAAAGTTCATCTACCATTCTGGCTGGTCTCCAGATTGGATTGTTCGCTTGTATCGCACTGAATATACGCACTACAACGATTCACTCGTGCATGAAAAAGTCGATGAGAAAAGCTATCAGACTGAAAAGTTAGATGGTCGATTGCATCACTACACTTACGAGCATCTTCATCATTACATCAATAAAACCACTGGTTACCTCAAGGCCTGGACGGATGAGCGTGAAGGTAAAAAGAAATCCGGCTTAACCACTGCAATTGTTCATGCTCTTGCCAGTTTTTTAAAAATGTACATCCTCAAGAGAGGCTTTCTTGATGGTAAACATGGCTTTATTCTGGCGTGGCTTAGCATGCACTCTACCTTTGTGAAATACATTGATCTTTACTTACGTGAACAGGCAAAGAAATCATGAAAACGACTTTAAT
>NZ_JAWOTW010000227.1:0-772 GCF_033339075.1 Vibrio sp. 970 | reverse complement strand
GTTAAGTTCTTAAAGTTATTTAAAACAATGTTATATTAATTTTCACCGGAAACTGGGAGAGTAATGCTAAATACCCCTAAGGAATCTCTAGACACTCCTGTTTTTAATGGTGATCTTTGATATACGGTGAAATTATCATTGGTTATAAAGCTAGACCGTCCCATTTCCGCTTCGTTACGGACCAGTAACACAATTCCTTGGTAATATTTTTCAAACTCATCCAGTTTCATTATCATGGTTCCTCTAGAAGGGTCTCCTAGAATAACTGAGTGATTGTTTATACCTCTGATGACAACAAAATGCATATACCCGTCGAAATTAACGAGAGTAATCCCAGGGACGCCGACTTCTTTAATTTTCTCCAGTCCTACTTGAAAGCCGTCAGAACGTAACCCTATGGAATCCAAGTAAAACTTCATATCCAACAAAGAAAAACCTTTCTCTTTGATTTTTTCTTTATCACCTTTTTCAAACATGCTTTTGAAGATATCTTGTTCAGATGACTCTGTTGCATAATGAAAAGTGAGAAGAGAAGCCAGGGCGGCAGAGCCACAGCTGAAGTCATACTGTTGGCGAAAAACATCACCGAACACTATTTCTTTGTAGCTTTTAACAGGAACAGAGTAATGTGCTCGGTAAGGTAGCAGTTCTAATGAAATGGCTGATGCTGAATAAACGAGCATCAGCCAAATTAGGTTATTTAATACTTTCATATTGTTTACTTGAGTGTCAGGTTAACGACGGTAGAGTTCTGGATTAAAACGTTGTTTCC
>NZ_JAWOTW010000226.1:0-772 GCF_033339075.1 Vibrio sp. 970 | reverse complement strand
GTTAAGTTCTTAAAGTTATTTAAAACAATGTTATATTAATTTTCACCGGAAACTGGGAGAGTAATGCTAAATACCCCCAAGGAATCTCTAGACACACCTGTTTTTAATGGTGATCTTTGATATACGGTGAAATTATCATTGGTAATAAAGCTAGACCGTCCCATTTCCGCTTCGTTACGGACCAGCAACACAATTCCTTGGTAATATTTTTCAAACTCATCCAGTTTCATTATCATACTTCCTCTAGAAGGGTCTCCTAGAATAACTGAGTGATTGTTTATACCTCTGATTACAACAAAATGCATATACCCATCGAAATTAACGAGAGTGATCCCAGGGACGCCGACTTCTTTAATTTTCTCCAGTCCAACTTGAAAGCCATCAGAACGTAACCCTATGGAATCTAAGTAAAACTTCATATCCAACAAAGAAAAACCTTTCTCCTTGATTTTTTCTTTATCACCTTTTTCAAACATGCTTTTGAAAATATCTTGTTCAGATGACTCTGTTGCATAATGAAAAGTGAGGAGAGAAGCCAGAGCGGCAGAGCCACAACTGAAGTCATACTGTTGGCGAAAAACATCACCAAACACTATTTCTTTGTAACTTTTAACGGGAACAGAGTAATGTGCTCGGTAAGGTAACAGTTCTAATGAAATGGCTGATGTTGAATAAACGAGCATCAGCCAAATTAAGTTATTTAATACTTTCATATTGTTTACTTGAGTGTCAGGTTAACGACGGTAGAGTTCTGGATTAAAACGTTGTTTCC
>NZ_JAWOTW010000225.1:0-773 GCF_033339075.1 Vibrio sp. 970 | reverse complement strand
AGCATGCTTGAGGACAGTCGTTCCGATTTGGCCTTAATTGATTACTACACTTCTGTTGGTGAGTTTTACCTTAACAGTAAAAAATACAACCTTGCGCTTTCAGAACTGCTTTACGGTTATTGGCAGTCCATCGAAAGTGACAGCGGTACTCGCCTTGCCAAAGTAAACCGCTTGCTGGCGAGACTTTTCCAAGAACGTCGTGTGTACGACAAAGCCATTGAATATCTGTCTCAGGCTGCAGATTTCTACGACTCTTACCCAAGCTCCCCTATTTTGGCCGATGTGCTTGAACAAATGGGCGACATCTATTTTTATCAAGGCAAGTTCAATCTTGCTTTGGTGCACTACTTCAACGTACTGGATCACGAAAGCACCAGTCGTAATATCAATCGCACCATTAAGATTCGGTTGAGCTTGGCTGCGACTTACCTGCAACTCTACAACTACGCACTTGCAGAGCAATATCTGGAACGTGCGACAGAGTTACTGGAATACGCGGATATCCCTCAGCTTGAAGCGAAAGCCGCCCTACTTCAGTCTGGTCTCGCTTATCATCAGAACGACAGCAAAAAAGTAATTGAAAACGCGAAGAAAGCCTTAGAGCTTGTCGAAAAAGCGCCGGAAAACAAAAACTTCATCAAACAGCAATCTTACCGTTTGTTGGGCTTGGGTTACGAACAGGCGGGCGAATATCAACTGTCACTGCAAGCGTACAAAAAATACACCAGCTTAGTGCGTTTGGAGCAAAAACAACTCAACCAAATTAGTGAAGA
>NZ_JAWOTW010000224.1:0-773 GCF_033339075.1 Vibrio sp. 970 | reverse complement strand
TGACATTTCGGCTTCTGGCACCATCCCTCCCCCGGTCGCCCAAACTAAGTGTGTGGCATTTTTCAAACGTTCATCCGTAAGCTGTAAACGAGTCTGGTAGTGTAGAGAACTCGAGACATGCACCGCGCCCATCATTCCGGCTAATGCAGAGGGCTCCAAATTGATGCCTTCTCGTTCGCTCAACTCTCCTAAAAGCTGATACATACGTTCGTCCGTCACTGTGTAGTAACCATCAATTAGCCGCTCCATGGCTCGCCCAACAAAACCAGAAGGACGACCAACTGCCAAGCCATCTGCCGCGGTGAGATTATCTATACCAATATCTTGCACCGCTATCTCATCATGCAAACCCGTATGTACTCCCAACAACATGCAAGGAGAATGTGTTGGCTCAGCGAAGATGCAATGCACGTGGTCACCAAAGGCCACCTTGAGCCCAAAAGCAACACCACCTGGCCCACCACCAACACCGCATGGTAAATACACAAACAGTGGATGACGTTCATCAACCACAATACCTAAATCATCAGATTGTTGTTTTAAGCGTTCACCTGCAACCGAGTAACCTAGGAACAAGGTTTGTGAGTTTTCATCATCGATAAAAAAGCAGTTGGGATCGCTCTCTGCCTGTTTTCGACCTTGCTCAACCGCAACACCATAATCTTGCTCGTACTCAACCACGTTGACACCGTGTGATCGAAGTTTGTTTTTCTTCCACTCTCTCGCATCGGCGGACATATGAACCGATACTGAAAAACCAAGCTTGGCACTCA
>NZ_JAWOTW010000223.1:0-776 GCF_033339075.1 Vibrio sp. 970 | reverse complement strand
TCTTAATGGATAACCCGGCTTTGAGCTTGAGAAAAGCGAGCCTCATTCCACAAGAAACTACCTCCATAAAAATGGAAACAACGATAACGGTGTAAGGGGGATAACCTAACGATAGGAAAATATAGGCCAATGGCACAGTTAGCAGCAGCACTGACCCAATTGTTGACTGGTAAGCCTTTACGTCTCCGGTTGCTTGTATAGCCGTTTGAAGACCAACCGTCGTAAGGTTTACAAACGCAAGAACTAAAAATAGCTTGATAAAAATCAGGACACCATCAGGATAATCTCCCAACCATAGCGACAACATAAAAGCTGTTTCAAAAAAGATCGGCAGCGCGATGACTGAGTAAAGCAACAAGCTAAAACGGCTTGCTAACATGGATAAGTGGAGCATTTCCTCCCTATTACCCTTGCTTTCTGCCTTTACGATTCGTGGATTGAATGCTTTCATGATGTTAATGCTAAATTCATTTAGTTTTCAATTTACTTGAACAGCAATGGCATAAACAGCATTGATATAAACGCCAAAGAAATGATTAAGCACAACAGCTAAGCCTTGAACTCTAGCAACGCCACAAATGGCGCCAAACGAGTTCCAACTAGTGAAGCCAATCATTTCTTTAAATAAGGCAATATCTAATTTGAAGTTTAGAAGGTTACATTCTTCATATTTAATCCGACAGTAAACCACCTTCACAATAAGCATTGTCCAAGAAACTGAGACAAACAACGTTCCCAGAGCGACTAGTTGATTTTCAAAGAGGATAATCAAAAAT
>NZ_JAWOTW010000222.1:0-776 GCF_033339075.1 Vibrio sp. 970 | reverse complement strand
CTATCGCTATCACCATGCCAACGTAGTTGTTGTTAAGGAAAGCTCTGAAACACAAATCGCGCTCGCGGTGGCGGATCAAATGCTGCTGATAAACAAACAATGATGCGGCAATCAGCACCGTCCAGTAGTAACTTTGGCCTAATTGATAAAACTGCCCTAGCCCCACCAACATCGCCAACGTCACTAACTGTAACACTCCAATAATTAACTTGTCGTGGCGACCGAACAGAATCGCTGTCGATTTGATACCGATTTTTAAATCGTCATCGCGATCCACCATTGCATACTGAGTGTCGTAGGCAATCGTCCACAATGCATTAATCACAAACACAAACCAAACCATCACTGGTAGCTCACCGGTTTGTGCCGCCCACGCCATAGGAATCGCCCAGCTAAACGCTAATCCCAAAAACAGCTGCGGGATATGCGTGTAACGCTTCATAAAAGGGTAGATAAAGGCTAAGACAAGGCCCGCAAAAGAGAGCTGAATCGTTAAGGGGTTCATGGTCAACACAAGTAAGAATGAGCTCACGGCCAAAACCAAAAATAAGCCAATCGCCTCTTTCGCCGTGACCTTACCCGAAGGCAATGGACGCTGTTTAGTACGCTTCACATGACCATCGACTTTGCGGTCTGCAAAATCGTTAATGACACAGCCTGCGCTACGCATTAAAAATACACCCAGCACAAATACAATGAGCACATCCCAACTCGGTATGCCTTGGGCTGCAATGACCAGAGCCCAAACCGTTGGCCACAACAATAATAGTGAACCA
>NZ_JAWOTW010000221.1:0-777 GCF_033339075.1 Vibrio sp. 970 | reverse complement strand
CTAAATGCAGACTTATTGCATGTCGTTGACAAATTTAGCGATTCTCTTGTCTTCTTAATGAGAAGAGTAAGGTAAGATAACTCTTATTATTTAGAACTAGGGTCAATCGCCCTTATTAGAAAACCAGTTGGTTTGTCCTGTATGTATCATCCTATCTCTTTGTTTATTGGCTTGAGATATCTTCGGGGACGCTCCGGAGATAGGTTTAGCCGATTTGTTTCTTATATGTCGACGGCGGGCATCACGATCGGTGTGATGGCGTTGGTCACTGTGCTTTCGGTTATGAACGGATTCGAAGCACAACTGAAAGAGCGCATTCTTGGTGTTCTTCCTCACGCGGTGATTTCTCAACATGATGGTCGCACTCCACTGACGGAGTCTGCGCCGCAATTCATTCAAGCGATGTCGGATGTTGCTGAGCCAGAACCTGTTGTTCGCGGAGAGGCGGTAATTCAAAGTTCGGCACAACTGACGGCAGGTTATTTGATTGGGATTGAGCCTAAGAAAGGCGACCCGATTGCCAACCATTTGATTGCGGGTCGTTTGTCTTCTCTTCAAGCGGGAGAGTACAAAGTGTTTCTTGGCCACAGTTTAGCGCGCTCTCTTAAGGTTTCTATTGGCGACAAAGTTCGTTTAATGGTGACAAACGCCACGCAGTTTACCCCTCTTGGTCGAATCCCTAGTCAGCGCAACTTCACAGTGGCTGGTATTTTTAATACCGGTTCGGATGTCGATGGCCAGCTTATGATCGTCAATATGGCGGATGCAGCTAAGTTA
>NZ_JAWOTW010000220.1:0-778 GCF_033339075.1 Vibrio sp. 970 | reverse complement strand
TTCAACAATTTTTGCGCTCGCCATACGCTCTAACTGAAGGTCGCGAACAGCAAGAAGCGCTCGCATCCATGCTGATTGTTGTTGATAGTATTCGTCAACTCGCCATCGCCGCACCCGATGTTTTCGCTATTCTTGATAGCTTTTCAGCGGATAAAAGCGACAGCTATTACTACCGTAAAGCCATAAACAATATCTTTGTCGCTATGGCTGGACACTCACAAACCAAAGCGTTTTACGATGTGATTGAATCTGACTCAAGTTATATCCATCGTTTGAGTGGTTTTATTACCAACAACGAATGGGCGATAGGCACGGATTCTGAACAACTACTTGGCAATGCCGCGCGAGAGCTCGCTAGGCTGGTAAAAACTGAAGATGCAGAGACAAAAAAAGTCGTTGTCGACACTTTAGATTCTTTGTTAAAGCGCTACCCGCTAGGCGGTAAGTCAGACAGAATTTGGGTTGGCATCGCCGAAATGGTTGACGCTTATGCATCAGATTATCTTGAGCAGCTAGGGCTAAGTAACTCAAAATCCGTATTAAAACAGCGAATAATGACATTCAGTTATGATTGTCGCGGACCCGCGCGAATTCTTGCTCAAGAGATGACCGAAGCTCAAGCAATAACAAGCTGCGAAACATTAAACCTCAAAGAAGATGACTTCCACCAAACTGTTAATACCGGATATCAGCCTGTCGCTGATGATCATAGCGATAGTGTCGATGTTATTGTTTTTAAAACCAAAAGTGACTACTCGACCTACTCCAGCTTCCTTTT
>NZ_JAWOTW010000219.1:0-779 GCF_033339075.1 Vibrio sp. 970 | reverse complement strand
CAGCCGCTGGGAGTCCGTTTTCTGCCAGTATTTTACCCAGTGGGATAATGTCTTCTGCTTTATCGATGGCGATAACAGGGATGACTTTCAGAGCTTTCAATTGTTCTTTGATGCTAGACATGAGTGTTCCTTAAACGACGCCAAGCGCCGGTTGTGTGAATGCTTTGGGAATGATGGCACCGCGATGTTGAATCACAGCACCTGCCAGTGCGTTTCCTCTTTGACATGAGGCCGCGCGATCGGCGCCCGCAAGGTATGCCGATAAAAAGCCACCATTGAATGAGTCGCCCGCCGATGTGGTGTCCACCACTTGGGCGACTGGTTGGGTCGGCACGGCTTGTGGAGCCAGAGCCGCGCTCGAACCCTGATTTGTTGAGTCTTGAACTAAGCAGCCATCTGCGCCGAGCTTGACGATGCATTTGCCCACGCCAAGAGAGGTAAGGCGTTCAATGGTTTGCTCTGATGTCTCGTCACCCCAGATCAATTGCTCATCATCAAAAGTCACCAAGGCAACGTCCGTCAGTTGATACATGGCTTGGTAAACGTTTTTGACGGTTTGATTCTCGTCTTGAGGCCACAGTGCTGGGCGGAAGTTACTATCAAACGCGATTTCAACGCCTTGGGCTTTAAGCTCGACTAACAAATTAAGCAGTGAAATTCGGTCTTCTTCTGGCAAGATGGCTAGAGAGATACCGCTGAGAAACACTGCATCTACTTGAGTTAATGCTTGCTTAACCAGTCCAAAGTTTGGATGTTGAAGTTGGTAACGTGCGGCTGAT
>NZ_JAWOTW010000218.1:0-779 GCF_033339075.1 Vibrio sp. 970 | reverse complement strand
CAACCTGTTGTTCATATAGACCACGGTATCGGTCGCTACATTGGTCTGCAAACCCTTGAAGCGGGGGGAATGAAAACCGAGTATGTGACGCTTGAATATCAAAACGACGCCAAACTTTATGTTCCCGTTTCCTCGCTAAACTTGATCAGCCGTTACTCTGGCGGCGCTGAAGAAACGGCTCCTCTGCACAAACTTGGCGGTGAAGCATGGTCGAAAGCACGTCGAAAAGCAGCTGAGAAAGTACGCGATGTTGCAGCAGAGCTACTTGATGTATACGCGAAGCGTGAGCTAAAACCGGGCTTTAAATTTGCCTTGGATCGTGGCCAATACGCGACCTTCAAGGCAACATTCCCGTTTGAAGAAACCGATGATCAAACCATGGCAATCAACGCGGTACTTTCCGATATGTGCCAAGCAAAAGCCATGGATCGTTTGGTGTGTGGTGACGTTGGCTTTGGTAAAACAGAAGTTGCCATGCGTGCGGCCTTTGTTGCTACGGACAACAGCAAACAAGTTGCCGTACTCGTGCCAACAACCCTGCTTGCTCAGCAGCATTTTGAAAACTTCCGTGACCGCTTCGCGAACTTGCCAATCCGAGTCGAGGTGCTTTCTCGCTTTAAATCAGCCAAAGAGCAAAAAGTGATTTTGCAAGATGTTGCGGATGGCAAACTTGATATCGTCGTCGGTACGCACAAATTGCTCTCCAGCGACATCAAATTCAAAGATTTGGGTTTGTTGATTGTCGACGAAGAGCATCGCTTCGGTGTTCGTCAAAAAGA
>NZ_JAWOTW010000217.1:0-779 GCF_033339075.1 Vibrio sp. 970 | reverse complement strand
ACGTATCTCAACGTGCTGGTATCGGTATCAACGCGGGTCGCATTCGTGCGCTAGGTTCTGAGATCCGTGGCGGTGAAGCATTCCACACAGGTTGTATCCCGTTCTACAAGTACTTCCAAACAGCCGTAAAATGTTGTTCTCAAGGTGGTGTACGTGGTGGTGCAGCAACGGTGTTCTACCCAATGTGGCACGGCGAAGCACGTTCACTAATGGTGCTTAAGAACAACCGTGGTGTTGAAGAGAACCGCGTTCGTCACATGGATTACGGCGTACAGCTAAACAAACTGATGTACCAACGTCTGGTTGAGGGTGGCAACATCACTCTATTCTCACCTTCAGACGTACCGGGTCTATACGACGCATTCTTCGAGAACCAAGAAGAATTTGAACGTCTATACGTGAAATACGAGAACGATCCTTCAGTTAAGAAGGAAACGGTAAAAGCCATCGAAATGTTCTCGCTACTCATGCAAGAGCGTGCTTCAACAGGTCGTATCTACATTCAGAACGTAGACCACTGTAACACTCACAGCCCATTCGACTCTGAAGTTGCGCCAGTTCGTCAGTCTAACCTATGTCTGGAAATCGCACTTCCAACTAAACCCCTGACTACCGTTGAAGATGATTCAGGTGAGATTGCACTATGTACGCTTTCCGCGTTCAACCTTGGCGCAATCAAAGCTCTGGATGATTTCGAAGAGCTTTCTGATCTTGTTGTTCGCGCTCTAGATGCACTACTGGATTACCAAGATTACCCACTACCAGCGGCGTACAAGTCA
>NZ_JAWOTW010000216.1:0-782 GCF_033339075.1 Vibrio sp. 970 | reverse complement strand
AGGTTTGAAGTTGAAAGCAAGAAACGCGGATTTCCACTGTTCACCAAGTGCATTTTCCATCACGTTGTTGAGCTGCTTTGATGGCATTGGATCGGCGTTTGAACGCAATCTGGCTAAAATCTCGGCCAACTCCGGTTCAAAAATATCTCCCGCATCCATCGACAGCATTTGACCAAGTTTCATCGCTGCGCCGCGTAAGTGCGCCAGTTGAACGGTCAGCCGTGCAATATTTTGAGGGGTGAGCAAAAGGTCTTTCGCTTTCGGTCGGTTGCCTTTGGCGATTTGCTTGGTGCCTTCAGCAATAACATTGCCCGCAACTCTTGTTGCAAGCGAGGCAAATTTGCTGAATCTAGAAATACGGTGTGTTGGTAGGTTTCTTTCCTTTCCCGACATAACTCTCTCCTATTGCTCATGGTTTGTTATACGGGAAATTGAAGCCTTTGGATACAAAGTTACGAGCACCGCTGGCAGGACCAGCGGTGATTTAGGAGAGTGGATGAAAGTTGCTATTGAGAGCGTTAGCAAAAGTGAGAGTGTTAGCAACAGGAGCTCTTAGCTGAGTTTCTCCGAAGCGTAGCAGCGGTTAGGATAGGCGCTGCTGTAATCGGGTTCTTCGATGCCTTCATACAAATCCGAAAATGGTTCAAGAGGCCCCACGACGGTTCGATATGGCAGTACCCCCGCCCAAACCGGAATATCCATATCTTGAGCGTCGTCGTTGACACCAAAACGACTGATTTTTACCGATGCTTCCTCTAAAGAAATACGCAGAAGCATGGTGG
>NZ_JAWOTW010000215.1:0-782 GCF_033339075.1 Vibrio sp. 970 | reverse complement strand
GTATGGATGACGAACCTTCAAGGCGTTGTTGGTCTTGTCGATAGAGCTCGGCACGCGCTTTGATCATCACTTCATCACTGAAGAAATGATTGATGGCGTATGACGCGCTGTAACCATCCAAATCGCGGTTGTACAAATCTTGGCTGAAGTTACGCGTCTCTTCACCTTGCCAATAAGCCGCGTTGACCAAGCTTTCCGTATCACCAGAACGAAATGCCAAATTGCTCGCGCCTTTGTATTTATTGCTGATCCCTGTATAAGTGCCCGTGGCGTCAACATAAAAGTCACGATCTTCTAAAAACTCGCCCGGCTGTTTGGATTTTAAAATCACAGCGCCACCAATGGCACCAGAGCCCAAGACTGAGGAGCTTGCCCCTTTCACTACTTCTAATGATTCAAGATTAGATAGATCGAACGGGTCGCGGCCCACTTTGTCATTGTTGTCATTCGCCCCAAAACCGTCTGCAGAGCGAATGCCGTCACGAATGATCATAATACGGTTACCCGTCATGCCCCGAATCGTGATGTTTTGTGGACGACCAGCGCCACCTGACACACTTACCCCAGGCTCGTGACGCAGCGCATCATAAAGCTCTGTTTCGCCCTTTTGTTCAATCTCTTCGCTGGTGACAACCGCAACGCTGCCTGCTACTTCAGACACAGATTGTTCAATCCGATTCGCCGTCACCACAACCTCTTCCATAGAGAAAACGTCAGATTTGGCGTGCACTTGGCTGGCAGCTAGTACCGAAAGTACTGCCGCTGACACTGGGGTAAGCTTC
>NZ_JAWOTW010000214.1:0-783 GCF_033339075.1 Vibrio sp. 970 | reverse complement strand
CACCGACATCATGAAGCAGCAACCAAAAGCAATGCTGATCATGGTGATCATTTTAGTCGCGATGTTCAACGGCTTTAAGCAGCCAATCATCATCCTCGCAACGCTACCACTGGCAGCATCAGGGGCTGTGTTTGCTCTGCTTGGATTCGATAAACCATTTGGCTTTATGGCGCTGATCGGAGCTATCACACTAACCGGGATGATCATCAAAAATGGCATCGTACTAATGGATCAAATTGAGCTCGAACGCACAAATGGCAAGAGCTTGTCTGACGCGATCAAAGAAGCCACGGCCAACCGTACTATGGCCATTTCTATGGGTGCGTTAACGACCGCGCTCGGCATGATCCCGCTGCTGTCAGATCTGCTGTTTGACCAAATGGCGGCAACCATCATCGGAGGCTTGGCGGCCGCAACCATATTGTCACTGTTTGTCATGCCGGCACTGTATCGCCTTGCTTATAAAGAAAAAGCACCGTCCACACAAACCAACGCTGAGCTAGAGGAGGCGTCATCGTGAAAAAATTCATTCTAACGCCTGTCGTTCTAGCCCTAAGTTTAGCAGGTTGTGCAGTGGGCCCCGACTACCAAGCACCGACCACCAGCATGGCAGAAACCTACTTGAACGCCGAAAATGCAGGGTTGAGTACCGATTCACAACCCGTTGAGTTTTGGTGGACTAAGTTTCACGATCCGGTGTTGAATCAAATGGTTCAAGACATGCAGAGCCAAAACATTCCGCTGAAAGTGGCGGCCGAGCGGGTGAAAATGGCCAACAACTAT
>NZ_JAWOTW010000213.1:0-783 GCF_033339075.1 Vibrio sp. 970 | reverse complement strand
GCACGTTTTTTCTCTTTGGCTTTGCGTTTCGCTTCCGCAGCTCGTTTCTTAGCTGTCTTACCTTCGCCGCGTAGCTTACGACTTGTTTCGACCAATTCAAAGTCAATTTGCTTGTCATCTAGGTTAACAGCCAGCACTTTTACTTTGACCGCATCACCCAGACGATAGATGTTACCGAAGCTTTCACCGATAAGTCTTTGACCAATAGGATCAAACTGGTAGTAGTCGTTCGCAAGCGTTGAAATGTGCACCAAACCATCGATATGCAGATCGGTCAAGCGCACGAAGAAGCCAAAACTGGTGACGTTAGCAATCACGCCTTCCAGCTCATCGCCGACGTGATCTTGCATGTATTCACACTTCAACCAATCCGCAACTTCACGCGTTGCATCATCAGCGCGGCGCTCTGTCATTGAACATTGTTCGCCGTAGAAGTCCATGTCATCGAATGAGTAATGGTAACCACCCGTTGGCGTCCAACGGTCTTGGTTGCGGCCTTCTTCTTTAGCGATCAAGTACTTGATAGCACGGTGCAGCAACAAGTCAGGGTAACGACGAATTGGTGACGTAAAGTGCGCGTAACGCTTAAGCGCCAAACCGAAGTGGCCTGCGTTGTCCGCGTTGTACACCGCTTGCTTCATGGAGCGCAGCAGCATGGTTTGGATCAGCTCTTGGTCTTGACGACCTGCAATTTGACGCGCGAGATCGGCGTAGTCTGTCGGAGAAGGCTCTAAACCACCTTTCAACTCTAAACCTAGCTCACTTAGGAAATCGCGGAAGCCT
>NZ_JAWOTW010000212.1:0-784 GCF_033339075.1 Vibrio sp. 970 | reverse complement strand
GTGAACTTTCTACTGGATGGACCATTGCAACTCAGATATTCGCATATAATCCCTTACAGTTTTGTTTACTACTTAATAATTATGTTTCTAACACCTTATTTTTCAAACAATAATCATCAATTTCAATTCACTCGTGAACAAGCAAGTCACTTTGCTAAGCGCGTGGCTGGTGATTACAACCCTATTCATGATGAAGATAACAAACGCTTTTGTGTGCCTGGCGACCTGCTATTTGCCGTTCTACTAAGTAAAGAAGGCATCAGCCAAAAAATGCGCTTTCGTTTCTCTGGCATGGTAAATGATGGCATTGAGCTGCATATTGAAAATAAGTGTGAAAAAGAAAGCGCAGTCGTAGATGAGGCAGGCAAAGAATACTTGCACATGTCTCGTGAAGGCGAAACCAACCACAACCCGGCTTTTATTGAGCACGTGGTAACAAATTACGTGCAGTTTTCTGGCATGAACTTCCCGCACATCATGGTTCCTCTTATGGAAGAGAAACAAATGATGATCAACTGTCAGCGTCCACTGGTTATTTATGAAAGCATGGAAGTCGAATTTTCACGCTTAGACCTTACACATCCTGAAGTGGATTTTACTGGTGCGACGTTTGATGTAGATGGTAAGCGCGGCGTGGTGACTTTGAACTTCGCATTCAAAGAAGATGGTGAAGTGGTCGGTAAAGGCATTAAACGTATGGTAGCGAGTGGTTTGAAGCCATACGATCAAGAAGCCGTTGACGACCTTGTACACCGCTTTAATGAGCGTAAGGATGCATTCCTAG
>NZ_JAWOTW010000211.1:0-784 GCF_033339075.1 Vibrio sp. 970 | reverse complement strand
TTCTTTATTAGAACCTCTAAATTTGGCTTTAAAGCGATACATCAATTTAACCCACCAGCAGTGTTCACTGGGGCTTTATCGACGAGAAATAATTTTGCTCACTAAACCAAGTATCTTGAATTACTTAGGTATCATTTAGATTTATATTTTTATCGATAGTAATCTATTTATTTGAGCAACGATACGGGTTTACTCAAACATTTGGCTGAAATCAGCATCGCATACGTTTTTTACCGCAGGATGCTGAATCATTCGCTCGGCGAAAATAACGTAATACTCTTCTTTCAAATCCTCAACATGACCGATCAACTGTAAGCTGCGGTCATCTTCGATTTCTGACATGTAAACCGTCGGCGCCAAAAAGATCACATCATCACGGTATCTCGCAAAGGCTTTCATCAACGCGACGTCATCAAACTCTCCCAAGACATCAGGTTGTAATCCTTGGCGATCAAACCATTGAATGACTTTTCGCCCCATCGCCGTTCGACTTGCTGGGATCAACAGCTTTTTCTTTTCCAAAATTTCAGGGAACTTCACGTCTGGAATGTCAGAAGATGCAAAGAAACTCATGCTACTCTCGCCAAGCTTCTTACTATAAAGGCCTGGGCTTTGCGTCGAGTCCACCGGGCAATCAGAAAGAATCATATCCAACTTGTGCTGCGATAGCCGTTCTAATAACAGTTCGTGCGTCGACTCGTAACAACGTAAGTGGATACTGTTGTCTTCAGGCACGGTTGTCATCAGTACTTTACTAACTAGCCGTTTTGACAGCGCATCAGCT
>NZ_JAWOTW010000210.1:0-786 GCF_033339075.1 Vibrio sp. 970 | reverse complement strand
ACCATCATGGTTGTGGATGATAACGAGTCTCTGCGTAAGTTTACGGCGATGTTACTAGAGAAGCAGGGATTTGAAGTGGTACAAAAGGAAGATGGTCAGCAAGCATTGGACACTCTTGAAAAAGAAAATATCGATCTGATTTTAATGGATATTGAGATGCCAATCATGGACGGAGTAGAAGCGTCGCGACGTATCCGTAACTCAGAAAAGCCGTATGCGTCTGTGCCGATTATTGCGCATACGGGAGACAGTTCTCCTGTGACGCTAGATAAAATAGGCTCCTCCGGCATGTCCGCCTTTATCGTTAAACCCGCTGATAAGAATCGCCTTTTCGATAAAATTGCTAACTGGATTTAAAACAGAGCTCAGGATCGAACTGAGCTCTGATCTTTCACTGGAGCCAAGCGTAGGCTCAGCGTCCACTACGAATCAACTTACACAAACTCTAAGTCGGGATGGTCAAATGCCTCCTGACAAGCCGATAAGACGTGATCCACTTGTTGAGCTGTCATGTCGGCATTGACAGAAAATCGAATGATGTTCTTGTTTCTGCCCGTGGCAGGTCGGCAAAACACCGCACCGAAAACGTCTCTTTCTTCAAGAAAGTCTCGTACTCGTTCAGTGTTTCTCTCACTTTCACACTCAAGAGCAATAATCTGCGATTCGCTGCGAATGTTAACCCCAATACGTTTTAATCCGATGGCGAGTTCTTTGGCTCGCTTGAACAAACATTCACGTTTGTCGTCAGCCGCTTTAATTACCTCAAGTGTTTTTTCTAGACGCACG
>NZ_JAWOTW010000209.1:0-787 GCF_033339075.1 Vibrio sp. 970 | reverse complement strand
TTTGGCGTGCAGAGCTTCAACACTCAAGTTCGTCGCAGTGCAAAGCGTCTTGATGATAGAGAAGACGTACTTAAACGCGTTTCGGAACTGGCGAAGGAAGACAAAATCCCAGTCATCATCGACTTGTTGTACGGCTTGCCTTACCAAACCAAAGAAATACTTGAACAAGATCTTAACGATTTTATGTCGACAGGCGCGCATGGCTTGGATTTGTATCAGTTGGTCGTGGGTGGAACTGCGCCAATGCTCAATCTCGTTGAAAAAGGCAAGATCCCCCCACCAGCGACGACGCCAGAGAAAGCGGGCATGTATGAGCTGGGTGTGAACTTTATGGCGAAGCACCACATGAAGCAGTTGAGCGTGAACCACTGGGCTGTCGATAACCGTGAGCGTAGCCTATACAACAGCTTAGCCAAGACGTACGCAGAAGTGTTGCCGATTGGATGCGGTGCTGGTGGCAACATTGGCGGCTACGGGATGATGCTGCACCGCACTTTAGACACCTACATCAAAGCGGTGAATGAAGGGCAAAGTACGATTGCGATGATGATGAAGCACAGCCCATTAGAGCCATTATTTGCAGCGCTAAAATCCGGGTTTGACCGCGGCATTGTTCAGGCAAGTAAATTGCCGGTGTTTATGGGTAGCGATACGTTCGATTTTCTCATGCCGATGTTTAAAGTATGGCAAGACAAAGGCTTAGTTGAGCTTCAAGAGCGAAGCTTAGTGCTTACTTTAGCGGGCAGTTTTTGGGCCGTTTCGTTAGCGCAAGCCTGTATTCAGGTAC
>NZ_JAWOTW010000208.1:0-787 GCF_033339075.1 Vibrio sp. 970 | reverse complement strand
CATACGAACTTCTGTCGAAGGAACTGGCAGACCGATAGAACCGTTGTACTCAACCAGGTCATGCGGGTAAGCCGCAACTAACGGTGAACACTCAGTAAGTCCATAACCTTCAAGCAGGTAGCAGCCTGTGGTCTTCAGCCATTTCTCAGCAACAGCACGTTGAACTGCCATACCACCACCAACAGCCAAGCGAAGATTACTGAAGTCCAACTCATGGAAATCTTCATTGTTCACTAGCGCATTGAATAAGGTATTCACACCTGTGATCGCTGTGAATTGGTACTTTTGCAGCTCTTTTACAAAGCCGGGAATATCACGCGGGTTGGTAATCAGTAAGTTACGACCGCCCATTTCGATAAACAGCAAACAGTTCACTGTCAGTGCGAACACGTGGTAAAGCGGCAATGCGGTTACCACTAATTCACGACCTGGAGAAAGTACAGGACCGTAAGCCCCTTTCGCCTGAAGCACGTTAGCAATCATGTTGCGATGCGTTAGGATTGCACCTTTTGCGACACCCGTAGTACCACCAGTGTATTGCAGAAATGCAATATCATCACCAGACATAAACGGCTTCACGTATTGCAGACGACGACCTTTGCGCAGCGCTTTACGCATTGAAATTGCGCCCGGTAGATCGTACTTAGGAACCATGCCTTTTACGTATTTCACCACGAAATCGACAATCGTACCTTTCGCTCGTGGCAGCATTTGGCCAAGGCTAGTTAGCACCACGTGTTTCACGGGTGTGTTATCTACGATTTGCTCTAGTGTATTGGCAAAGTTA
>NZ_JAWOTW010000207.1:0-789 GCF_033339075.1 Vibrio sp. 970 | reverse complement strand
ACCTCTTATAAAACCGAAAGTTGAGACTGTTGCAATTTGAACTTGCGCCCACTGTAAACAAACACGGCAACGAATACCGCGCAGCACACCACACGAATTAAGATTGGAATATCGTGCCAAACCAAAAGCGCACCGATAGTAAGCAGAACCAACCTCATCAATATATTCAATGGTCCTTCTAAGTAACCTTCAATGGCTCCAATGAGCGCGTAAGTACCCACTATCGCAAAGAAGCCGACCGTAATTACTGATGTCACATCCCAACTGACCAATCCGGTATAGGCAATTAACAATGGAACCAAGTACAGCCCCTTCGCAATTTTCCAAGCCATGAAGCCTGTTCGCATTTGTGGCGTTTTCGCAATGGTCGCCGCTGCGAATGCGGTTAAACACACTGGTGGCGTAACGTTACTGTCTTGCGAAAGCCAGAAAATGATCAAATGCGCAGCCAACAATGCCAAGCCAACCGCCTCTAAACCCAGACTTTGCTCTAGTAGCGTTTCAACAAAATCAGCAGGAACCATCGACAGCATTTCTTTCGCCGTTTCCAGCGCCATTGGCGCATTGAGAAGTTCGAGCTTATCTGGTGCCGCTAGCATGAAGATCGCTTTCGCTTGCTCAGGTAATTGCCCTGAAACCATCAACTCTAAAAGTTGGTTCTCGGCAATCAACTTATACAAGGCAGGTGCAGACAAAGTGCCCAGAACAATATACGCCGCTGTCACAGGTAAGCCCATACCTAAAACCAACGATGCCAAAGCAATCAACACGAGCATGATGAACAAATCA
>NZ_JAWOTW010000206.1:0-790 GCF_033339075.1 Vibrio sp. 970 | reverse complement strand
GCTCGCACAACATTTTGGCGCAGACGTACGCTTTCATACCTGTAAGTTGAATGATCTAGACTTAGATGCATTGCTAACCTTTTTATTACAGCGCGATAAGGTTCGCGAACTCGAAGGCAAGTTCGTCGTCAACATGGCGCGTATTTGCAACCATTAAGCGGCGTCTGAGGTTGTTTCGGTAATCGAGGGCGAATTATCTGATTTCGCCCTTAGCCGTATACTCGCACAATCTCCTTACTATACACTGGTCGCCATTTTTTTCGTCGAGGCCAGAACATGGATATTCTTTCTGCAGCGACCATGCTGTTTCTTATCATGGACCCTCTTGGCAATTTGCCCATTGTGTTGTCCATTCTTAAACACATCGATCCCAAACGTCGTCGTAAGGTGCTCATCCGCGAGCTGATTTTTGCCTTGTTGATTTTGATGTTGTTCTTGTTCGCCGGACAAAGCATCCTGAGCTTTTTGCACGTACAGCCGGAAACCTTGAGTATCTCTGGTGGCATCATCTTATTTATCATCGCAATTAAGATGATTTTCCCAAGTGCAGGGAGCATCACCGGGTTAGCTGCGGGTGAAGAGCCGTTTATTGTGCCGATGGCGATTCCAATGATTGCCGGCCCATCAGTGATTGCCGCGTTGCTGCTGCTTTCTTCCCAGCATCCCGACAAACTGGTCGAACTCTCAGCGTCGGTGGTGATTGCGTGGAGCGCGACCTTCTTTATTTTGATGTTCTATGGCTTTTTCAATCGTCTGTTGGGCGAACGCGGTCTGAAAGCGGTGGAACGCT
>NZ_JAWOTW010000205.1:0-791 GCF_033339075.1 Vibrio sp. 970 | reverse complement strand
GATGTCCTGCCAAACGACACCGATATTGATGGTGATAAGCTGTCGATTGAATCGGCTTCCGTACCTGAAACACAAGGCACAGTTGAGATCGTTGATGGCAAACTGGTCTTCACACCGGCTGAGAACTTCCATGGTGACGCCGAAATCACTTACACCATCACTGATGGTTCGCTGACTGACCAAGCGAAAGTAGCTGTTACCGTTAACCCAGTAAACGATGCGCCAACGATCAAGGTCGATGCTGTAGAAAGTATCACTGAAGATGCAGTGAATACCGATACGGTAGTGGCAACGTTGGAAGTCGCTGATATCGACACGCCAGAAGAGCAATTAACCGTTTCTTTAGAAAACAACTCAAACGGCTACTTTGCGCTAGTTGGCGATGAAGTCAAACTGACTCAAGCGGGTGTTGACGCGGTTAACAACGACGAACTCAACCTTAAAGACCTAACGATCAGCGCATCAGTATCGGATGGTGTTAATCCAACGGTTAGCGACAGTGATAGTTTGATTGTGAATCGCGTTAACGATGCACCAACAGTCGACAATGTGATTTCAGATCAAGTGTTAGCAGAAGATTTTACGATCTACACGATTGATTTAAACGACGCATTTAAAGACAGCGACTCCGCACTGAACTTCTCAGTGTCCGGCAACAGCAACGTGTTGGTGTCGATTGAAAATGGCATCGCGACCATTAGCCCAACTGCGGACTGGAACGGCTCAGAAACCCTAACCTTTACCGCCACCGATCCAAGCGGTGAAAGCGTTAGCCAAACGGTGAACTTCAC
>NZ_JAWOTW010000204.1:0-792 GCF_033339075.1 Vibrio sp. 970 | reverse complement strand
GATCTTACCATCATCGTTCATTTCACCAACACCGATGAACAAACGCTCTTCGCCCATAGTCAGGCGCAGAGACCCCTGCTCTGGTGCACCTAATACTTGAACCGGTTGGCCATGCTGAACCATATCTGCTAATTCAGGAATTAGGTTTACTTCTGGTAAGTCTTCAACTGCAGTGTCCATTGGCATAAGCAGTGGATCGAGCAACTCGCGAGGTGCGATTTCTTCACGATGAGCTTGCTCAAGTAGCTCATTAAGCTGCTCAAGAGTCACCATTTTCTCGTAAGGGTACTTGGCTACAGCTGTGCGGCGCAGCATCGTTACGTGAGCACCACAACCGAGCATTTCGCCCAAGTCATCGACGATAGTACGAATGTAAGTGCCTTTTGAACAGTGCACCTCCATCTCAACTTCATCACCTTCAAAACGGTGAAGAATGATTTCGTATACCGTAATTTTACGAGACTCACGTGGAACTTCGATACCTTTACGAGCGTACTCGTACAGAGGTTTGCCTTGGTATTTCAAAGCAGAAAACATCGAAGGCACTTGGTCAGATTCGCCACGGAACTTCTCAATACACGCTTCTAGTTTCTCGAAAGTCACATCTACTGGTCGCGTTTCTACCACTTCACCATCAGAGTCTGAAGTGTTAGTACGTTCGCCAAGTTTTGCGATCACGCGATAGCGTTTGTCTGAATCCAGTAGGAACTGAGAAAACTTGGTTGCTTCACCTAACCAGATCGGCAACATACCCGTCGCTAGAGGGTCCAACGCACCAGTGTGACCCGCTTT
>NZ_JAWOTW010000203.1:0-795 GCF_033339075.1 Vibrio sp. 970 | reverse complement strand
TTGGGTATCCCATAGAGAGTAAACCGAGAAGTTTGGCTGTTCTTCCGTTGCTTGACCGTAAACGATGGAGTATTCCCCTTCGCCTTCACGAATCGAGCCTTTGCCCATGCCACGGAATCGACCATCCACGTCTTGATGCACCATAGGCGCAATCTTGGTGTGGTAAAGCGCAGTGTAGAAGATCTCTTTTTGATCTTCCGTGCCCCCTTCAATTGAGAAGTTGAGTGCTTTTGCCCATTTCTCACGCGCGTTGTTGCGCGCAGTATCGAAAGAGACATTCGCTTCGGCATCGTAGTTGTTTTCCGCGCCTTGTGGGTCAACCGCAGATAACGCCACTTGCGCATTCAACTCTTGTGAGCCTTCATCTTCAAATTCGATGTAGGCAGTAACGTCCGCTTTGACACGCTTAACTGGATTACCTTGGTCATCGTAAATCAATTCAGAAACGTGCTCTGCCGTTAGGCCGTCAACAGGCTTACCATTGGCAAGGATGTAGACGTCTTTGATCTTCTTATCGAAAGTCGCATAGAAGAAGATTTTTTGGTTTTTTGCCCAGCCAGAGAAGTGTGCTGCATCGCGCTCGCCCGTGATGGTATGACCGTCTTCGCTCACCGTCAGTTTGTTGCGCAGAGAGGTCGAACCCCAATCACTGTTAAGGATGGAGTTGAGGTCTATCTTCAAACGTTGTGGTTGACCTTGCGGGTAGGTGTAACGATGGAAGCCGACACGTTCAGACGCCGTAAGCTCAGCTTTGATACCGTTCTCTGCAATTTTCACCGAGTAGTAACCCGCTTC
>NZ_JAWOTW010000202.1:0-796 GCF_033339075.1 Vibrio sp. 970 | reverse complement strand
TTGGCACCAACGCGTGAACTGGCAGAGCAGATTGCTGACAACATTAAAGCGTACACTAAGTACACAGACCTATCGGTTGTGGCTGTATTTGGTGGTCGTAAAATGTCTTCACAAGTTTCTGCTTTAGAAAACGGCGTCGATATTCTGGTTGCAACGCCAGGCCGCTTGGAAGAGCACATCGAACAAGGCAACGTTTCTGTTGCGAACCTTGAGTTCCTTGTTTTTGATGAAGCTGACCGTATTCTGGATATGGGCTTTATTCATGCTGTTCGTAAGATCATGTTGGACGTTGATACTGATCCGCAAATCATGATGTTCTCGGCAACGACTTCAAGCCAGCTAAATCTGTTAGCGAAAGACATTTTGCGTAAACCAAAACGCATCGAAGTAGAGCGTGCAAACACTACCGCGCACACTGTTGCTCACGTACTTTACCCAGTCGATCAAGAACGTAAAACAGAACTGCTTTCTGAACTGATCGGTCGCAAAAACTGGCAACAAGTTTTGGTGTTTGTAAACTACAAAGAAACCGCAAATGATGTGGTGAAAGAGCTGAAACTTGACGGCATCAAAGCAGTAGTTTGTCACGGTGACCGTGCTCAGAGTGCTCGTCGTCGTGCGCTAGAAGAGTTCAAAACGGGCAAAGTTCGCGTCATGGTAGCAACGGACGTGGCGGCGCGTGGTTTGGATATTGAAGATCTGCCTCACGTAGTGAACTACGACATGCCTTTCCTTGCTGAAGATTACGTTCACCGAATCGGCCGTACTGGTCGCGCGGGTAAGCAAGGTCATGCGG
>NZ_JAWOTW010000201.1:0-798 GCF_033339075.1 Vibrio sp. 970 | reverse complement strand
CATCGCCTCTGACTGCCAAGGCATCCACCGTGTACGCTTAGTCACTTAACCATACAACCCGAAGGAGTTTCGAGTTGATAATCAAATCACCAAAGTTGTCTCTCATTATTTGAATGAGCGAGAGACATTTCGATTTTGCCGGACTCAATTTCCAAGAACACTTGAATGTGTTTTTAGTTGTATTCATAAATGAATACTTTGAGAACTTTACAAACAACAATAAATTGTTGTTTTGTCAGCTTTCCAAATTGTTAAAGAGCTATGTTGCTTCACAAGGAAGTTACATTTTCTAAAGACTTTCAGAGTCAAAAAGACCAACCAGTATCAATTGCTTGTTCTGGTTTGGACGTTTTATTCCAAAAATACTTAGAGAATGGTGGGCGATACCGGGCTCGAACCAGTGACCCCCTGCTTGTAAGGCAGGTGCTCTCCCAACTGAGCTAATCGCCCACATTGTTTTGATTTCCGTGGAAGGAAATGGTGGGTCGTGCAGGATTCGAACCTGCGACCAATTGATTAAAAGTCAACTGCTCTACCAACTGAGCTAACGACCCAATGGTATCCCGTAGGGGAGTCGAACCCCTGTTACCGCCGTGAAAGGGCGGTGTCCTAGGCCTCTAGACGAACGGGACACTAAGTGAACATCTTGGGGGATGTTCTATCTCTTAAACTTCATAAACCGTATCAATCTGTGTGAACACTCATCGCAATAATCATCGTTTAAGGAGGTGATCCAGCGCCAGGTTCCCCTAGCGCTACCTTGTTACGACTTCACCCCAGTCATGAACCACAAAGTGG
>NZ_JAWOTW010000200.1:0-799 GCF_033339075.1 Vibrio sp. 970 | reverse complement strand
CTAACCATGATCAAACAAGACGGAATGAATGAGTGGCGCTACCTAGAGAAGCAAGCAGTATTGGAGTCTGCATTCCGCTTTCAAGAACCTTCACGCCCTCTCGATTTAGTTAGCCATTTAGTCATCAATATGCAGCATTATCAGCCGCACGATATTATCTATGGCGACTACAAAATGTCGGGCTATGATGAAGATCTACAACGTTCTCTGCTGCAATATTTATCTGTCGACAATGTCCGCGTTACGCTGATCGCCAAAGGACTTGAGTACAATCGCACTGCGGAGTGGTATTTCACCCCCTACTCCGTCACTCCATTCAGTAGCGAGCAAAAACGCTTCTTCCAACAAATTGATCCGCGTTGGCAGTTTGTTCTGCCAGAGAAGAACCCGTACATTTGTTACGACCTCGACCCAATGCCCTTTGAAAACGGGGGCTCACTACCGGAGTTGATTGAAGATCTCGAAGGTTTTCGCCTGTGGCATTTGCAAGATGATGAGTTCCGAGTGCCGAAAGGCGTAGTGTACGTTGCGATCGACAGTTCTCACGCGGTCGCGTCGCCTAAGAATATTGTGAAAACACGTCTTTGTGTCGAAATGTTTTTGGACTCACTAGCCAAAGAAACCTACCAAGCTGAAATCGCGGGCATGGGCTACAACATGTATGCGCACCAAGGCGGTGTAACTTTGACGTTGTCGGGCTTCAGCCAAAAACTGCCACAACTGCTTGAGATGATTTTACGCCGTTTCGCCGCGAGAGAGTTTAACCCAACTCGGTTTGAAACCATCAAACAACAATTAT
>NZ_JAWOTW010000199.1:0-803 GCF_033339075.1 Vibrio sp. 970 | reverse complement strand
TTGCCGTTTATCTCGATATCGAACACGCGAATTTAGCGGATTTACACATCACGTTGACGTCGCCACAAGGCCAGTCTGTAGTGCTGTTTAACCATCAGCCGAGTCAATCGGGTGGGTTTAAGGGCTATTTCACGGTTCAGCACGATTCAGAGCTGCAAGGGTTGGTTGGAGAGCCTAGTTGGGGAACGTGGCGACTAGAAGTCTCCGATCGGGTGGTCGGCAACTCGGGCGCACTAAAAGCGTGGGGTGTGAGTCACTTTAACCAGTATCAGTGCGGTGCTGATACCACTTCGAAAAGCAACGGCAATGGCTCGGGTGGGAGTAGCTCACCTTGGGCGCTCTTTGGCTTGCTTGTGCTTTCAATGTTGAGAGTGGTTCGCTCTCGTAATAACGATTCATCAAAAAGAAGATAAGACCTATGAAGTTTCAATATTCTCTCATTGCAGTCTCACTGGCCCTTGTTGGTTGTGGTGGCGGTTCTGGTGGTGGTGACGCAACGGCGCCAAGTTACAACGTAGCGGGAACCATTTCTGCGAAAGGTACGTTGTTAGATACACCAGTGTGTATCGATCTCAACCAGAACTTTGTGTGTGATGCGACTGAGCCGAGCACAAAAAGTAATAACGCAGGTGAGTTCTCGATTACCTCGACAAACAAGAACATTTTAACCAGTCCAATTTTGGCTCAGGTTGACCAAGGCGATGAGCTCACACTGAACATGATGACGCCGGGACGTGGTTTGAGTAAAGGTAACGACATTAATGGCGTTACCACATTAATCGCGGCGCTGGTTATTGATGGTA
>NZ_JAWOTW010000198.1:0-803 GCF_033339075.1 Vibrio sp. 970 | reverse complement strand
AACCGGTATGTACCCGTAGTCAGCAATGGTTTTTTGTCCCGCTTCCGATTTTAGGAACGCGACAAAGTCTTTGCCTGCTTGATCTAGCGAGTCGACTTTGTAAAGCACCAAGAATGGTCGAGCCAGTTTGTATTTGTGATTTGCGATGTTCGCTGCTGTTGGTTCAATCCCGTTAAACTGAATCGCCTTCACAGAAAGGTCTACAGACCCCACCGAAATAAAACCAATCGCACGTGTGTTATGGTTCACAATGGTTTTAACCATGCTGTTGCTATTTACAACTAAGTTGTTTGGGCTGATATCAGAAACCAGACGGTCGTTAATGATTTTGGTGAGACCCAACAAACTTTCAAAGCTGTAGCGCGAGCCAGAAGATGCTTCTCGCGTGACAACTGCTATCGGTTGATCCGCGCCGCCGACTTCTTTCCAGTTTTTGATTTCGCCTTTGTAGATGTCAAACAGTTGTTGTGCTGAAAGGTTAGTCACAGAGTTTGTACGGTTCACAACAACGGCAAGGCCATCGTAAGCAATTGGAAACACATTCAAGTCTTCGCCTTTTTCGCTTTCTGTCAGATAGCGAGAGCTCATACCAAGTTTCACGACACCTTTGTTCACCATGGTGATCCCCGCACTAGAACCAATGCCCTGTACAGCGATGTAATTATCTGGATGTGTCTTATTGTATTCTTCGGCGAGTACGTCCATCACGCGAGCAACGGAAGTTGAACCTGAAATGTTGACTTCTTTCGCCATAGCAGAAGGAAGGGAGACAGCCATGGCTAGTAAAGTTGCCACAGTAAAAC
>NZ_JAWOTW010000197.1:0-806 GCF_033339075.1 Vibrio sp. 970 | reverse complement strand
CTAGAGGTCGAAGCTCAAAAGGCGATTGAAGAATTATTAATTTTTCTTCCCGCATTGGATCTGGAAACTTCGGTTCACAGCCAAGCGGTAAAAGAATTTAGCGAAGCGTTCGATGTTATCTTGAAAGGGTACAACGGGGGCAATGTTTCCTATGAGACTGGATATGATCTTATTCATCAGGTCAAAAATGGTTTCATTGAGGGGGGCGGTGCGCTTAGAAAAATCGAAGAGAATCGTTTGTCACGCCAGACAGAAAAAGCTGATAATTTCTCTCAAGATGGCAGTTATCGACGCAATCTAGTAGTGAATGATGAATCGTTTAATGTGCGTTTTAAAGCGAGTTGCGCTACGCCTGAATGCTTAATGAGAAATGCCAATATCGACATGGAAGATGATGCTTTTCAGGATTACATTGAGGCTGCAACACAAGATAAACGTTCGGATGTGATGCAGGTGATAGGTGTTGCTTTGATTGCTAATCCATATCTCAAGCCTTTGGAGTATGTTGTATTTGGAGATATCGCCTACTCAATGACAGATCTTAACTTCGACCCTTCTTGGGCTTTTGCTATGGGAAAAGGGGCAGCTTATCGATTAAAGCTTCTTAACTTTAGTGAAAGAACGGTGCTCACGGGAGAAAATGTGACCAGCTATATTTCAGGGAATATTTTAAGCAGTGATTGATAAGAACAAGCTTTGGAGATATTTAAATATATCTGACTCGATTTATGCCGTTTGTACCATTATTGGTATTTTCTTTTTTTTCGAAAGTGTCACGGGGTTATTGGGGCTCTGGTTTATCACCT
>NZ_JAWOTW010000196.1:0-808 GCF_033339075.1 Vibrio sp. 970 | reverse complement strand
CTGAGCGCGAGCTGTCCGAACTGATTGGTGTTACTCGAACGACTTTAAGAGAGGTTCTTCAACGACTAGCACGTGATGGATGGTTGACTATCCAACACGGTAAACCAACAAAAGTTAACCAATTTATGGAGACATCTGGTCTGCATATCTTGGATACGTTGATGACGCTAGACGTCGATAATGCAACAAATATTGTAGAAGATTTGCTTGCGGCACGTACCAACATCAGCCCTATCTTTATGCGTTATGCATTCAAGGCGAACAAAGAAAACTCTGAGCGTACAATCAAGAACGTAATTGAGTCTTGTGAAGCACTTGTGAATGCATCATCTTGGGATGATTTCATTGCCTCTTCTCCGTATGCGGATAAGGTGCTTCAAAGCGTTAAAGAAGACAACGAAAAAGATGAAGCAAAGCGTCAGGAAATCTTGATCGCGAAAACATTTAACTTTTACGATTACATGTTGTTCCAACGCTTAGCATTCCACTCTGGTAACCAAATCTACGGTTTGATTTTCAATGGCTTGAAGAAGCTGTATGACCGAGTTGGCAGTTACTACTTCTCTAACCCTGCCTCACGTGATTTGGCGCTAAGATTCTACCGTCAACTGCTAGAAACTTGTGAAACGGGCCAGCGTGAACAATTGCCAGTTGTAATTCGGCACTACGGCATGGAAAGTGCTCAAATCTGGAACGAGATGAAAAAGCAACTACCAACCAACTTCACTGAAGATGATAGCTAAGCATTGAGTGAGCAAAGTTAGAAAAAACCGCAGGCAATGCCTGCGGTTTTTTATTGCTCGTTACT
>NZ_JAWOTW010000195.1:0-809 GCF_033339075.1 Vibrio sp. 970 | reverse complement strand
TACAAAAAGATGGCAAGTGGCATATCGAAGACTTTGCAGAAGATGAATCGACAGAAGAATACAGTGCATATTTAGGTGCCGAGCTAACGCCGCTTGATCCAACATGGTTTGAAGAGTTGGATACTAAAGTTTATTGGCGTCATACCGAAGTGGTCACAGACACCAATCGCTTAATGAACTCTACCGACGCCAATGGTCTGCTGATCAAGCGCCGCGAACTTGAGCACAAAACATTTAACGATAGCACCGTCGGTTTGAGAGCGGATTTCAAACAGACGCTTCACGCCTCATCGGCTGAGCACAAGTTAGCGTATGGCGTTGAGATAGCATCAGATTACTACCAACGTGAAGATAATCAGAAAGCCCTCGATTGGACGGGCTCCAACGCATCGCAAAAACAACCCTTTGCCTCTGCACGTGCTTACAACATTGGGCTTTATTTCCGTGACATGATTGAGCTGGAGAAATGGACATTGACTGGCGGTTTGCGTTTCGATGCGCACCGACTTTCACCTGATGGCCAGAATGATATCGGTGGATATCCATTGAAAGATATCGACAGTTCTGAAATTTCACCAAGTTTGTCGATTTCTCGTGAAGTGTTCGAAAACAACCGCGTTTACCTCTCTTACGATCACGGCTATCGAGCGCCAGAATACGATAAGGCGTATGGCTTCGTAAGCCACGACTTTGTGCCGCTGACGCCTTTTGTTATTGCACCAAATATGGATCTAGAGGCTGAAACTTCGGACTCGTTTGAAATCGGTAACAAATTCGATAATGGCCGAGCGCAACTTTACGTTTCTGCG
>NZ_JAWOTW010000194.1:0-809 GCF_033339075.1 Vibrio sp. 970 | reverse complement strand
TGAGTTTAGCATGCAAGATAAAAAAGGATACATAAGAAAAACGCCCCGTTTATTTAACGGAGCGTGTTTTCTTGAATGCGATGGTGGCACGGCTTACGCCACTTGCTGCTTTTTTTCTGCCACACGCTTTTTCTTGCGATATTTAGGATGGGTAATCGGAATCGCGGAGAGCAGTTTCTTGGTGTAATCGTTTTGTGGGTTCGCGTAAATTTCTTTCGCATTCCCCGCTTCCACCACTTTACCAAAGTACATCACCGCAACTTTATCGGAGACATGCTTAACCACCGACAAATCGTGAGAGATGAAGATGATGGCAAGGTTCATTTCTTGTTGAAGTTGCAGCAACAAGTTGAGAATTTGCGCCTGAACCGATACATCCAGTGCAGATACTGATTCATCACAAATCAACAGCTTTGGCTTCAGTGCTATCGCACGAGCAATACCAATACGCTGACGCTGGCCACCAGAGAATTCGTGCGGATAACGGTTCACAGCCGTTTCAGGCAAGCCAACTTTCACCAACAGCTCTTTCACCCATTGTTTACGCTCTGCAGGAGTGCCTATTTTATGGATGATATACGGCTCTTCCAAAATCATACCAATGGTGTGACGCTGGTTAAGTGACTCCATTGGGTCCTGAAAGACAATCTGCATGTCTTTACGCAACGAGCGCATCTCTTTGACAGAGAACTTTGTGATGTCTTTGCCTTCAAAGAAAATCTTACCTTCCGTTGGCTCGTACAATTTTAGAATCGTACGTCCTAAGGTACTTTTACCACAGCCAGATTCACCAACGAGTCCCAATGTTT
>NZ_JAWOTW010000193.1:0-812 GCF_033339075.1 Vibrio sp. 970 | reverse complement strand
CGGAACGTGTTCTTCAACAGTTTAAAGACTTCTTGTCTCTATAACTGACCTTGTGCCCGCTTCGAGCACAATGATGAGAGCCGACGCTGTCTGGAAAAGGCGATCATCAACAGGAGAAGAGCACTTGCCCGGCATCACTGCCGGGCTTTTTTGTGTCTACAAATCGAGAATGGATTCGCAATCCCGTATGCAGAGGCATTAAGTGAACGCTAGCACGCCTTGAGTTTCGATCTTCACAGCAACACGCTCACCGATATGAAGCGGCTGTGATGCGATAGCCAGTAGACGATCACCATTAGCATCAATCACATAACGACAATGATCACCCATGAAGTGCTGCTCAAGCACAGTGACCGCACTGTCTTCATCCGACTGAATTTGGACATGTTGTGGTCGCAGTAGTAATGAACAAGCAGATTGCATTTGAATCTCTTGCTGCGCACTCGCCTCAACTACACCAATATGGGTTTCGTATTCCGTATCTGAAATGCGCGTTGCGGCTAGGTAGCTACCACCACCTAAGAAGTCTGCAACAAACTTGCTCGAAGGTTGGTAGTAGAGTTCTGAAGCCGTGCCGTATTGCTCAATAACACCGTGGTTCATCACCGCCATTTTGTCGGCAAACGCAAATGCTTCTTCACGACTGTGAGTCACGAAAATCGCTGTAACGCCTTGTGCCTTAAAAATCTTACGGATCTCGCTGATTAACTCGTGACGAACCTGAGTATCAATATTCGAAAACGGTTCATCCAAAAGCAGTAAATCAGGGCTGTAAGCCAGAGAACGGGCAATCGCAACGCGCTGTTGTTGAC
>NZ_JAWOTW010000192.1:0-813 GCF_033339075.1 Vibrio sp. 970 | reverse complement strand
ATGAAAGATGTACAGCGCCGTGAAACACGTAAAGAAATCCAGATGATTTTCCAAGATCCTTTGGCTTCTCTTAACCCGCGTATGACCGTCGGTGACATCATCGCTGAGCCGCTAGAAACGTTCTACCCAGAACTGTCTAAGCAAGAAGTGAAAGACCGCGTTAAAGAGATGATGGCGAAAGTTGGTCTATTGCCAAACGTAATCAACCGTTACCCGCACGAATTCTCAGGTGGTCAGTGTCAGCGTATCGGTATCGCACGCGCCCTTATCCTTAAGCCAAAAATGATCATCTGTGACGAACCAGTTTCGGCGCTAGACGTATCGATTCAGGCTCAAGTCGTTAACCTTCTGAAAGAGCTGCAAAAAGAGCTAGGACTTTCTTTGGTGTTTATTGCGCACGATTTGTCAGTGGTGAAACACATCTCTGATCGTGTTCTCGTGATGTATTTGGGTAACGCGGTAGAGTTAGGCGAAGCGGATGCGCTATTTGCAGACCCTAAGCACCCTTATACGCGTGCGCTGATGTCGGCGGTTCCAATCCCAGACCCAGAGTTAGAACGCAATAAAACCATCCAAATGTTGGAAGGGGATCTGCCATCACCAATCAATCCTCCTTCAGGTTGTGTGTTCCGTACTCGTTGCCCTCAAGCGACAGAAGAGTGTGCAAAAACCAAACCTACGATTGAAGGTACAGACATTCACGCAGTCTCTTGTATTCACGTGAGCGTGTAACCAACCAAATGTTAGGTTAAGTAAATTCAGCCTGTGACGGGCTTAAGCGCGATTCCTTTTAATAGGGTCGCGCTTTTTTTA
>NZ_JAWOTW010000191.1:0-747 GCF_033339075.1 Vibrio sp. 970 | reverse complement strand
GATTCTTGAAGATTGATGCCGATGAGCCTATTCCCGCATCAATCAAGTCAGTTATCAGCTAGTCATATTCAGACTAACTACTTAACGAACAATCAGACCCAGTAGGATACCAACGGCGCCGAAGTCTGCGTCACTAAAGGTCGTGTTAGCAAAGCCTAGGTCACCCAGTACTGGCATTAGGAATACTGGTAGGAAGGTAATCAGTAGACCTTGTGCAAACGCGCCTAGAATTGCGCCGCGACGACCACCTGTCGCGTTACCAAATACACCTGCCGCAGCACCCACAAAGAAGTGTGGAACGACACCTGGGATAATCACAGTAAGACCCATCACGTACAGCAGGAACATGCCCACTAGACCGGCTGCAAAGCTCGATAGGAAGCCCACCAATACCGCGTTTGGCGCGTATGGGAACACAACCGGACAATCCAGTGCAGGTTTTGCGTTTGGAACCAGTTTATCTGAGATGCCTTTAAATGCAGGAACGATTTCTGCGATAACCATACGTACACCTTGAAGGATAACGTACACACCACCGGCGAATGTGATGGATTGCATCAGCGCGAACATGAACCAGTGCTTACCACCGCTAACTTCGCGTACAAAGTCACCGCCAGCAAAGATACACGTCACCATAAAGATGATGCCCATGGTGAACGAGATTGCTACAGGCGTATCACGTAGGAACAACAAGCTCTTAGGTACGTTCATCTCTTCAGTAGAGTGTTCTTTGTTACCGAACTTGCT
>NZ_JAWOTW010000190.1:0-819 GCF_033339075.1 Vibrio sp. 970 | reverse complement strand
CTTTTTCATAAATCGATACAGCTCAACAGCAAAGAAGGCACACATTACTGCAGTGAAGATCCCTGTACCGCCCATGTGTTTCATCGCTAACGTGCCATCTTGAGCTGGTGCGGCCACCAGCAAGAAACACATTAAAGATAAAACCGCGCTAGTGATCCCATCCATTTTGTACGCTTTCGCCAGACTGTAGGCGACACCGAGCGACACGAAGATGGTCATGATCCCCATCGACATATTGAAAGGCATCATAATGGTGTCAAAGTGAGTGGTAGCAAAGTCGAGCCAAAGACGACCAAAGGTAAACGTCGTATCTTCAGCAAATGGTGGAAATGCAAAAATCAAAATGACACTGCCCACGATGATAAACGGCACAGCGACAATAAAACCATCTCTCATTGCGCGAACGTGGGGTTGATTACCCACTTTTGCAGCGATAGGGGCTATATGCTTTTCGACTGTTCCTATAATCGCGTCATAAAGCTTCATAGAGTCCATCCTTATTTCAGACAAAATAATCCCGCATCAAATATTTATATTTGATGAACAATTTTCTTTTATTTCAAATTATTGGCTTAGTTAATTAATTCTAATGCTTGTTCTAGTACTTCGTCCCCTTTCATCATTCCATATGCTTGGGGAGATATCGCATCGATATTTTTTCCGTACTCTTGCGCTGTTTTTCTTAACTCTTCCAGTTGAAAACGTACCTGAGGACCTAGTAAACAAACGTCATACTCTTTAATCGCCTCTTCAAATGCATTCACTGACATCGCATCAATTTTGCATTCAATTCCTTTAATTTCAGCAGCTTGCTCCATT
>NZ_JAWOTW010000189.1:0-820 GCF_033339075.1 Vibrio sp. 970 | reverse complement strand
GCAAGGTTGGGAGTGGGTTTCGTCATAATAATTAAAGCTTTTCAGCAATTCTTAGCACAGAACTGCGCGAACGAGGGTTCATGTCAATTTCTTGTTTGCTCGGTTTTATCGCTTTGCCAACAGTTTTCATGTTTGCGCTGCCAAGCTCTTTGATTTGCGCTTCCGTCAAAGGAATCCCATGTGGAACCTCAGGACCTTTACTTTCTTTGCGGATAAAGCGTTTTACCATGCGGTCTTCCAACGAATGGAAACTGATGACAGATAAACGACCTTCAGGAGCTAAAATACGAGCCGCGCCTTTCAGCGCAGTATCAATTTCTTCTAGCTCACTGTTGATGTAAATACGGAACGCTTGGAAAGCACGCGTCGCTGGGTGCTTTTTCTCTTTAAAACTTTTTGGTGCTGCTTCAGAGATCAGTTTTGCCAACTGACCAGTACGAACCATTGGCTCGTTCTCTTCGTTTTCACGGTATTCCACAATCGCACGAGCGATACGACGAGCGTGTTTGTCTTCACCGAATTCACGAATCACCCAAGTGATGTCATCCAGATCCGCTTCCATCAACCATTGAGAAACCGGGATGCCTGAAGTTGGATCCATGCGCATATCTAGCGGGCCATCTTTCATAAAGCTGAAGCCACGCTCTGCGTCATCCAGCTGAGGCGAAGACACACCAAGATCCAATAGTACACCGTCTACTTTACCAACTAGGTCATACTCTTCTGCGTATTGAGCCATGCCAGAAAACGGGCCATGAATAATGGTAAAACGAGGGTCGTCAATTTTGCCTGCTTCCGCAATCGCTTGAGGGTCACGGTC
>NZ_JAWOTW010000188.1:0-821 GCF_033339075.1 Vibrio sp. 970 | reverse complement strand
TGGCCTTACTCATGACTTATGTCGGCGCACCATGCATTTATTATGGTAGTGAAGTCGGTCTTGAGGGAAGCTTTGACCCAGATAACAGACGTTGTTTCCCTTGGCATTTAGTTCAGGGTTCTCCTTGGCTCCAACTGTACCAACAGTGGATTGAAATTCGTAAACAGTTCAAAGCCCTACAATCTGGCAGCATGCAATGGCTTTATTGTGACGAAAGAGCATTTGCTTATGCAAGACAGCTTGGTGAAGAGACGATCATTGTTGCAGTCAATATTGGTCTACAAGAAAGCACGATTGACCTACCATTGTGGCAGTTAGGCTTGAATGCGAAACACTTGCATCAATTATTAGATAAGTGTGAAATAATTGATTATGAAGGTCATGTTTCTGTCAATATGGCAGCATTAAGTATCAATTTGTGGCAAGTGAAGTGACACCGCATTCTATATTTATTAAAATTTGTGAATATGTTCATTAATAACTATAAACAGCCTCTTTAAGCCGATGCATATGAGAGGCGAACACTTAAACAATGGTACTCAATGGTTAACCAAAGGCGATGTAGCCTCTCATTTGTTGTTTTATTTCCTTTAGTTCTATTCATTGTGGTAATGCTCGTTACTACAAAAAACTACTACGATGCAGTCAATCGCTATATTGATACTGAATATTCGCGTATCGATAGAGCGTTAACTCGTGGTATCAAAGTCTTAACTGCACTGGACTACAGCTTTACCAACTATTCAAACTTCGCGACCCCTCTTTCTGAAGAGCATAACTCTATTGTGAAAGGCGATATCTGCTATATATGGCCGATTGAT
>NZ_JAWOTW010000187.1:0-823 GCF_033339075.1 Vibrio sp. 970 | reverse complement strand
GTCTTTGGACGAGTCAGCTACCCAGACAGGCGCGGTTTTCTAAAAGGCGCTGGTTTAGCGACCATGGCCGCCGCGCTTGGTGGATTTATCCCATTCCATCGCAATATGCCAGCTGGCATCATCCCCGCAGCTTTTGCAGAGGGTCTTGATGACGTCATGATCGAAGGTAAAGACGGTTTAACAGTCCTCAACGACAGACCGATGAATGCAGAAACCCCACCCCATTTGTTGAATGACGACGTAACTCCAACTCGACGCCATTTCATTCGCAACAACGGTATTCCACCAGCAGACGTGAACCCTGAAACTTGGACGTTGACCATTGATGGATTGGTCGACAAACCAATGTCGCTGTCGATTGCCGATCTCAAAAAGAACTTCGATGTCGTAGAACAACAACTGGTCGTTGAATGTGGCGGTAACGGCCGTGCTTTCTTTGATCCCAAAGCATCCGGTAATCAATGGACTTACGGCGCTGTGGCTTGCTCCAGTTGGACAGGCGTTCGCTTGGCCGACGTGCTCAAAGCCGCAGGCGTAAAAGACGGAGCCATTTACACCGCGCACTATGGTGCCGACAAGCATCTTTCAGGCAAAGAAGGCAAGTTACCAATTTCTCGTGGCGTACCCATCGCTAAAGCCATGAGCAGTGAAAATCTCATCGCCTTTGCCCAAAACGGCGAAGCGCTTCACCCTATGAATGGCGCACCATTGCGTTTGGTGGTTCCAGGTTGGCCGGGTTCTTGTTCGCAAAAATGGCTCACTCGCATTCAAATTCGCGATCAAATACACGATGGACCAAAGATGACAGGCACTTCCTATCGAG
>NZ_JAWOTW010000186.1:0-824 GCF_033339075.1 Vibrio sp. 970 | reverse complement strand
GACCTGATCAATACCCGAGATCGTTTGTTGGAGTTCTTGGATAACGAAGTGTCAGATGCGCTGTCTTACCACTTCTGGAACAGCGGCGTTGTCATTCGTAACGACGAAACCTACGAGAAAATCGAAGGCACAGAAGATGGCGTCATAATTCACCTGCAGTCAGGCAAGAAAATGCGCGCCGATTGTTTGCTGTATGCGAACGGCAGAACCGGTAACACCGACAAACTCAGTTTGGATGTCGTCGGTCTAGAATCGGATTCTCGCGGCCAGCTTAAAGTGAACCGCAACTACCAAACGGCGGTTGAGCACATTTACGCAGTAGGTGATGTGATTGGTTACCCTAGCCTTGCGAGCGCAGCCTACGACCAAGGACGATTTGTCGCACAAGCGATCACCAAAGGTCAGGCTGAAAACTATCTGATTGAAGACATTCCAACAGGCATCTACACCATTCCAGAAATCAGCTCTGTTGGTAAAACAGAACAAGAACTGACGGCAGCGAAAGTGCCTTATGAAGTTGGCCGCTCTTCATTCAAACACCTGGCCCGTGCGCAAATTGCAGGCAAAGATGTCGGCAGTTTGAAAATTTTGTTCCATCGTGAAACCAAGGAAATTCTCGGCATTCACTGCTTTGGTGAACGTGCAGCGGAAATCATCCACATTGGTCAAGCCATCATGGAACAGAAAGGCCAAGCCAATACGATTGAATATTTCGTGAATACTACCTTCAACTACCCGACCATGGCCGAAGCCTATCGTGTAGCGGCATTGAATGGGCTGAACCGATTGTTCTAGTAGCCATACAATGCTGAGATAATGAGGTT
>NZ_JAWOTW010000185.1:0-826 GCF_033339075.1 Vibrio sp. 970 | reverse complement strand
TAGCAATAGGGACGAGGAAGTAGTTGCCTGCGGTAGAAAACAGCTCAATGTAACCACCTAAACGATCATCAATATCCCGCACGTCTGAGAACGAAGTATCATTAGCTAAAAAGCCTTTTTCTTGTCTCAGTTCTTCGATTTGAAGAGCAAGTTCAGAAACTTGTTCATAATCTTGACTCACCATTGATAAGTTGAAGCTAACCAATGACTTAGTTAGTTCTTCGTTCTCACCCAATACCTTCGCGGTTGCCGCACCTTGAGCGAAATCCTTTCGCGCTTGAGCAGCTTTAACCAGATGTCTTAACTGGCTAGCGCCTGGAAGATATTCAGGAAACAGTTTAATAGACTGCATCAGTTGCTCATCAGCTCGCTCAAAATCACCATCAATACAAAGCAGTTCAATAAAAGAGCTTCTCAAACTGGCATCCTTGGGAGATGCCTTTATTGCTTCGATTAGTAGTTCTAAAGCTTGTTGCAACTGCCCTTCCGATAAGGCATTTTTCCACTGAGTCATATTTCTTTCCTTACACCAAATGTTCTGGTGATAATTCCGTAATTAATTTGATACTTGAGACCATTTGGTCGAGCTGGAAATGAGGGCGTAAATGTATCACCAAGTAGAAGTGCCCTGGCGTATCGCGTTTCTCTCTAACTTTGATCTTCGCTTCGTTCAATGGGTACTTAGCTCTGAGTTCATCCGAAGCTTCGTCTGAAGCCGTTGTATATTGATGTAACCAAGTCTGAAACTCCCTCTCGAGCGATGCCGCGTCCTGATAACCACCTATCTTGTCTCGCCCCATAACTTTGACGTAGTGTGCTATACGCG
>NZ_JAWOTW010000184.1:0-827 GCF_033339075.1 Vibrio sp. 970 | reverse complement strand
GAGCCACCACCGCATGATTGTGGATAGCCGTGGTCGTCCAATGGCGATCGGACGTTTGTACATTACTCCGGATAACGATGGCCAAATCCGCTATATGGCGGTGAAAGGCAATCGTCGCAGCAAAGGCATGGGCTCACTGGTGTTGGTCGCGTTGGAATCGCTTGCGCGCCAAGAAGGTGCGAAACGTTTGGTATGTAATGCCCGTGAAGATGCGATTGCGTTTTATGAAAAAAATGGTTTTGAACGTCGTGGTGAGTTGACCGATGACCGCGGTCCGGTCCGTCACCAACAAATGGTGAAGCCGCTTGATCCGATGGCGAATGTGTTACGTCGCCCAGAATGGTGCACGGAATTGCAGCAGCGCTGGGAAGCGCAGATCCCAATTGCGGACAAAATGGGCATCAAAATCAACCAATACACCGGTTATCAGTTCGAATGCAGTGCCCAGCTCAATCCGAATTTGAACCCGCACAATACGATGTTTGCTGGTTCGGCATTTACGTTGGCAACGCTGACGGGATGGGGAATGACGTGGTTACTGCTCAAAGAGCGCGGTTTGCATGGCGATATCGTTTTGGCAGACAGCTCGATTCGTTATCGTCATCCGGTGGAGCAAAATCCGGTGGCGAGTACCTCGCTTGATGGTATCAGTGGTGATTTGGATCGCTTGGCGTCAGGGCGCAAGGCGCGCATTGTCATCCATGTGGTGATTTACAGCGGCGATACGCCTGCGGTTGATTTCGTTGGCACGTACATGCTGTTGCCCAACTATTCGCAGCTACTCAGTTGCTAGTTCTTCTTCGGCTACGACCTCGTTCTTCGTAGCC
>NZ_JAWOTW010000183.1:0-830 GCF_033339075.1 Vibrio sp. 970 | reverse complement strand
AGATCCCGTGCACAAAAGCGCATTCGAAGTGGAGCGCGTATTGCACTCTAACTGGCCGTCATTAAATCAGGGGTAATAAGTAAATGGCTTTGAAAACGTCTGAATTAAACGCGAAATTATTTGGTAAAACGAATAAACGTCGAGTAGCGACTCCACAAGAAGCGCAAGCGGCAGCAAAAGAAAAAGCGCAAACCATCGAGTTGGCAGTGGCGGGTGAGGGCACGGTTCAGTTTGAATTGGTTCGTATTCCCGCAGATAAAGTGGCAAGCGAGACGCGTGTATTCGCGGACAACGCCCGTGAACAATCATTCTTGAATGAGCATGCTTTATCTGATGTTTTGGTGACACTGAAAGAGCGTGGTCAACAGTACCCAGCTGTTGGTCGTCGCACTGACGATGGCAAAATTGAAGTGCTAGACGGTAGCCGCCGTCGTATGTCTTGTATCTTGGCGGGTAAGGATTTCTTGGTTTACGTTGGTGATGGCATCAACACTGAACACGCGAAATTCCTATCTGACGTTGCTAATGCGCACAAACCTCTGTCGCTTTACGAAAAAGGCAAAGAGATGCAGGCTAAGCTGGAAAGCGGTGAAGCCGAAGACCAAAAAGCGCTAGCGAAAATGTTCCAATGCAGTGAAGCATTGGTAAGTGGTGCGCTTAAAGCCGCGGCATTGCCGCTAGAATTGCTACAAGCATATCCAAATGTTGGCGATTTAGGTCGTCCAACCATCGTTAAACTGCACAAACAGTTCTCAACATTGACCGCTGAGCAGCAGCAAAACTTGTTGGATAAATGCCGTACATCTGAAGGTTACTTGTGGCAACGTAGC
>NZ_JAWOTW010000182.1:0-831 GCF_033339075.1 Vibrio sp. 970 | reverse complement strand
CACTGTTAGATAATTACATTCGTTTGTAACGAAAGAGCCCCTCAATGAGGGGCTCTTTTTATTTGCCGTCTAGTGTTGGTTTAAGAGGCTAATTTAAGCCGAGCATATTCGGCTCACCACGATAGATAATGCGATCGTTTCCACGGTGAATACCAAACGTGACTATTGTTGGCGGGTTTTCTTCTTCGGGAGTCGAAGTTTCCCAGTCGTATTTGAGCCAAGGAAGTTGGTTGCCTGAGTGATCTAGATTTAGGCTGAACTGAATTTGTTCTCTTGCCGCGTCAATTTGGCTTGCAATGATGTCGTTGGTTCTGCCAACACTCATCTTAGCAACACCAGATAACTGGGCGTTATTTACCGGTGCGTTCGACCAAATAGGCGTGCTGGTGTAGTACGCACCATTTGCGGTTGTCGAGTTGTCATCGAAGTTTGTAACAAATCTACCGTCTTGCCACACCTCTACGTCCAATGGCACTTTGATCTTCATGCCCTGATTTCCGCCAACATCCTTAAAGTTCAAACGACCAAAACGAATGTCTGGCTGTTTCGTCAGAATTTCACCGCCATCGAAGAAGTTCACCTCATCAACCACGTGAGTAGTCACTAAGCCAATTTTACTGCTCTTGCTGTTTGCACCGCGGTTGAACGGGCCATCAGGGTAATGGTCTTTAGTTTTATCTTTCTCCCAACACGGGCTGTTGTGACACGTTGCATTTGTAGATGCTTTTTCAATGACAAACTGACCGATACTGGCATCGCCGATGCGTTTCCATTCTGCCTTTTGTGGTGCTGGTGGCACAAAACGATCTTGGTATCCGCCAAGCTCTCCTA
>NZ_JAWOTW010000181.1:0-833 GCF_033339075.1 Vibrio sp. 970 | reverse complement strand
TTGTCACTTGGGGACGAGAAACCAAAGTATGTGCGTTTTGATATTCGTCCTTTCGCGCATGGTGCTGAATACAAACTGATCATGACCATTACGGATGTCACTCATCAAGAAATGACCACGCGTACCTTGGAAAGTCGAGTGTTAGAAAAAACGCAACATTTACTACTGAAAAACCAGCAGTTAGAAAACGAAATCGAAGAGCGCATTCGCACCGAAGACAATCTTAAAAAGACGCAAGATGAGTTGATTCAAGCTGCAAAAATGGCGGTTGTAGGGCAAACCATGACCAGTTTAGCGCATGAGCTTAATCAGCCATTAAACGCAATGTCGACGTATTTATACAGCGCGAGAATGTTCCTCGAACAGGAATCTCCAGAAAAGGTTGGTGAATCCATTACCCACATCGAAGGTTTGGCGACTCGGATGAGTAAGATCATCAACAGTTTGCGCCAATTCGCTCGCAAGCCAGAAGGTGAAAGAGAAGTGAAGTCTGTAAGTGTTCATGAGGTGGCGGAGCAAGCATCCACCATTGTAAACACGCGAGCGAAGCGTCAACAGATCATCATAGAAAACCAGTTACCTGATGATGTAAAAGTGCAAGGCGATATGTTGGCGCTAGAACAGGTCTTCATTAACGTCTTAGTAAACAGTTGTGATGCGTTGATGGAAAGCACAAGGGACGAACAAAAACGGATTCAAATGGCGCTGGTGGAACGAACCAGCCAAACCACACTGATTGCGATCAGTGACAACGGCATTGGGTTTGGTGAAGAGATTGTGCAGCGGATTTTTCAGCCTTTTGTGTCGACAAAAGAAGTTGGCTTAGGGCTGGG
>NZ_JAWOTW010000180.1:0-836 GCF_033339075.1 Vibrio sp. 970 | reverse complement strand
TGCGGTTTCATCGCGGCAAGCGCTGTGCGCGAGTTTTAGGATTTGCTCAAGGTTTTTTTGTCTTTGCTCTTGGCGTCGTTGGTCTCGCAGTTGTGCTCTTTCTAATGCGGATTTGGCAGGAGGGTCAGTTTGCAACAGAGCGTCGAGGCCATGAGATTGAGCGATGTTTTTTATTCGGCTCGCACTGTCTTTGATGTAACCCGTTTTCTTGTCGTGGTGACCGTTTTTCTGCGTATTAGGCTGGTGTTCAATCACTACAGGTTGTTTCGTTGGTTCTGCCATGTATTTTCCTACCAAGAGCTTGCGTTTGACGCTTGCCTCAATTTACACCTTAATCCGCGAGGCGACCAGAGAGAGCGTCTCAGATTTTGAAGGAATAGGTCTATCCAAAATGATAATGAGTTGTTAAAATTGTTATCGTTATTTTGGAGGGGCGATGAAGTTCTCGGAAGCAAGTAAACTGAAAAAGCACCTGTCGATAGCGTTTCTTTTGATTCTTTATGTGGGCGTATTAGCGTACTTATCGCGCTACATTGTTTAACATTTAAAGATGACAAAGGCGACGATGCGACGCCTTTGGTGTACCTCGAAATCGACGACTACATATCGTCGTAGGCTTCGATTTTTGAACCTTCAATCACATACGCGGTTTCTGCCAGTTCATGGTTAATGGTTTCGGTTTTTAATGTTCCCACCACGTAAATGACATCCCAAAGTTCCTGTACTGGTGCGCCTTTCGGAAATTTCACGTAAATGATTTGGTTTGGTGGTGGTGGTGGTACGTGGATACACGCCCCAAAATACGGCACCAACAAAAATTCCGTCACCGTGTTGGC
>NZ_JAWOTW010000179.1:0-836 GCF_033339075.1 Vibrio sp. 970 | reverse complement strand
TGAATGGAGTAATAGGAGCGATGTCGTTTTACCTTTCCGTTATGCGCTTTTAGTCGGTGTTTGGATGAACTTACCACCCACCTCGCTTTCATCTTGGAATGTCGTGACTTGATTTCGCCCGGTATGCTTCGAACAATACAGTGCTTCGTCGGCTCGGGTGAGTGCATCTTGTAAGCTGTCGTTGGGCATTAGCTCGCTGATGCCGAAGCTCATCGTGACTTGGTTTTTAAAAGCAAGCAGCGACGTTTCACGTTCAATGCTGCGACGTACTAACTCGGCATAGGCTTTCGCGTTTTCGGCATTGGCAAGCAACACAATCATAAACTCGTCACCACCAAAGCGAACGGTACATGCTGACTCTGGTAACGTTTGTTTAAAAATCGTGGCGATGGTTGCCATGACTGAGTCGCCAGTGGTGTGTCCGTATTGGTCATTAATGGTTTTAAAATCGTCCACGTCAGTCATAACGATGCTGATAGGCGTATTTTTTTCGCGTGCTTGATTCACAAGGTTAGGCACAATGACTTCCATTGCACGTCGATTGTATAACCCAGTTAATGCATCCAAATGAGAAAGATCGTTGATGGATTTCACAAATCTTGCGTTGATCAACCACAACATACTAAAGCTTAAAGCAACAATGAGGCAGATACTAAATAGAAACGTCAGCTGGTGGATGATACCTGCATTCATAAAACTGGTGACTTCTGGTGCCCAAATGCTCCAAACGGTTCTGCCCGTCATAAAAGCACTAAACCCAAAGAAGGCGTACGCCATCCCTTGAACGGGCAGTTTTAGATCGTCTCTTTTTCCCTTGATCATCGCAACGCCACTGC
>NZ_JAWOTW010000178.1:0-838 GCF_033339075.1 Vibrio sp. 970 | reverse complement strand
TCTCGATGTGCATCCACAAAATGTAGCTTTCACTACCCAGCAACAGGCGCACTTCGGTTGGTGAGCCTAGCTCTTGAGTCATTTCCTCCGACATCAAATCAATCGACATCGCATGGTTAAACTCAACCGCCTTCTCGCTGTTGATGCTGTGAACTGTCACGCCCAACCTTTCTAATAACTGGCGACGCAATGGTGCATCCGATTTGAGCGGGCCATCTTCATCGAGAACCAGATTCAGTTCGTGAGCGAGAATTTTGTTGAACTGTTGCAGGCTTGGCATCAACGCGTAGTTAAAAACGGCGTAATAAGAAAAGACTTGGCTAGCGAGAAGCAAGGAGATGAACAGTAGAATAGATTGTGTCAGTGAACTTCGGATTCGCATGGAAATTTCCTAATGATCCTAATTGCGAAAACCTCGACCACCAAATAAGAAGGAAATTTGATGGCCGAAGTTTTAAAAACCGATTGCCGGTTAAGGGAGTAAGAATTACGACTCTTTGCCGTCTGGGACAAATACGTAACCTAAACCCCATACGGTCTGGATGTAGCGAGGTTTGCTCGGATCGTCTTCCAACATGCGGCGTAGACGAGAAATTTGTACGTCGATAGAACGCTCCATCGCCGAGTATTCACGACCACGCGCCATGTTCATCAGCTTATCACGCGACATTGGCTCACGCGCGTTGGTTACCAGTGATTTCAACACCGCAAATTCACCCGATGTTAATGGCATCGCCTCATCACCACGGAACATTTCACGCGTGCCGAGATTTAAACGAAACTCGCCAAACTCGACCACTTTTTCTTCTGTACTTTGCGCGCCCGGTAGCTCAACCGT
>NZ_JAWOTW010000177.1:0-839 GCF_033339075.1 Vibrio sp. 970 | reverse complement strand
CGAGGTAGCATTTAAGCTGTATGACGCGCCCGCGTATTTCTGCGCATCCCAAAACAGTTCGAGAACGTAAACGGTATCGCCCGCGCTCAACTGCGCCTTTACTTTCTTCAAAATATTTAAAATTTCAATTGGAGAGAAACAATCTAAGAACTGGCTCATCCACCAAATATCGGCATGATCAGGCAATGTTTGGGCTTTATCAAGCATATTGGCAGGATACGGATGCACGCGCTCGCTGAGCTGATTCTCTGCCACGTTCGACATCGCGACTTCCAATTGCTGCGGCAAATCAACAATGGTCACATGCACATCTTTATCGTAGTTGCAGCACTGCATTGCCCATTTACCCGTATTGCCACCGATATCGACAATATGTTTTGGCTCATTGGCAAACACTTCTTTAAGCAGCAATGGGAAAGAACGATCCGAATAGAAGTGATCAAACTTAAACCAGCTCTGCTTAGCTTGCTCAGGTAATGTCGACAACCCTTGATAGATGGTTTCCCAATCGCCCAGCTCTTTCAATCCAGCAGGTTTGCCGTCTTTGATTGCTTCAGTCAAGTGCATCATCGCGGCATAACAAACGTCGGCCGTGAAATCCATGTTTGCTTGGGTCATGCCATCGTACAACAAGTAGAACCCGAGGTTGGCCAGTGAGTAGTTAGGTTTTTCCCACAAAACAATGTGCGCACTTATCGCCATGTCTAGCAGCACTTTGACACCATATTCTGACACGCCTGTTTTTTCGGCGATATCAATGGCGCTCATGCCTTTTGAACCAGCGCTATCGAGCGCCGCTAATATACCCAAATCTCTGAGCGTTCTCGCGGTATGGAAAA
>NZ_JAWOTW010000176.1:0-841 GCF_033339075.1 Vibrio sp. 970 | reverse complement strand
TGGATTGAGGCTCAGACAAGCAAAGATTATCGCGCACTGATGCTCGATATCCCCAAAGGCGGTAAAGATCATTCACGGCAAGATTGGATTGTTTCTGCGCCAACAGCATATCGCGCTGTGCATCAGTTAGCTGCTCACTTGCCATAAGAGGAGCAGGAGTAGACGAAGACGCAGCAACGGGGACTTCCGACATCGGAGCCTTAGGCTTCACTGGCATGTAATTTATTGCAGCCCAGCCGACGCCAACCGCTGCCATTACACCAATAGCAGCCGATACCCACGCTGGCCATGTAAATGACTGACGCGGTTTATCTTGTTCGTAAATGTCCGCCTGAAACTGCATGACTTCTTCGCAGGCTTGTTGCACCGTCTGTTTATCGACAACGACACTGCCCTGGTGATAACTCATATTCAATGCTTTATCACAAATCAGGTTGATGAGACGCGGAATGCCATGGCTATACTTCGCAATCAACTTACTGGAACTGCGATGAAACAGTTGCTGATCGCCACCAGCCGTGTGCAAACGAAACGCGATGTAATCCGCAGTCTCTTTCTCATCAAGAGGTAACAGATGATAACGGCCAGTGATACGCTGTGCGAGCTGACGCAACTGCGTAGTCTGTAACAAGCGTTGCAACTCTGGCTGCCCTACCAACAGCACTTTAAGCAGCTTTCTGGTATCGGTTTCTAAGTTCGTTAACAAGCGCAGTTGCTCAAGTACATCGGCAGCAAGATGTTGAGCCTCATCAATGACGAGCAACGTCTGCCAACCCACCTTGTGGTTACGCAGCAAATAGTGATGTATGACTTGGTTTAGCTGTTTTAACGTCGCATCCTG
>NZ_JAWOTW010000175.1:0-844 GCF_033339075.1 Vibrio sp. 970 | reverse complement strand
CTTCAAGACGTAAGAAGTCCATGAACATACGCGTCATCAACTGGTGACCAAAGTTACCGTATACGTCAAATCCTGCTACCAATAGGTAGTGAATACGCTCCAGCAAAGCGTAATCTAAGATCCAGACTGTTTTTGGCTGCTCGCCAACCAACCCTTGAACTACAGATGCACTGTCGAAATGACGGAATACTGTTAATGCTGCATTTGGGTTGGTGCTGTTACCATCCCAAATGACGTCAGTCGATAGGTTTTCGCCATGCTTAAACCAATTGTTCGTGAACTCAGATTTCGCCTCAAGATAACGCGCTTGTTGGCGGGCGTACTTAACCCAGTTTGTGACTGGAAGCGTATTACTTTCTTGTTCGGCTGGCAGTTTTAAGTTATCTGCTTGTGAACGGTAGAACTCGTTAACCTCAGGAATGTCAGCTTTGTCTGGGTCCAAGAAGAATACCCAGAAGCGATCATTGATGACGTTAAGTGCAAGCTGACCACGACAAACAGGGCCTTTAATGTACGCCATTATGGTGTTTTGCGCGTTATCAAGCATGAATTTGAAGCGAGACTTCACTGGCATATCAATGAATGCCGTCATCGGGTTAGCTGCAACTTCTGGCTCGTAGCTAGGTAGCTGAGTAACGGAGTAATCCGTTTCAATAAACCATTTTTTCCAGTTACTGATGCGCTGTTTGTTGAGCGCAAATGGCATGTGCGTTTTGTCAACAATAGTGCCTTGTTCTGGAATGATTCGGTAGTAGACGCGTTCAACGCCCGGATCGTCGTAAGGGCGACGAGTGGAAATGCGCTTCACTGGTTGTCCTGGCGGTGTTGCGGAGCGCACGAGAGT
>NZ_JAWOTW010000174.1:0-847 GCF_033339075.1 Vibrio sp. 970 | reverse complement strand
CAGATCTTAGCGTTAGAAGAAGAGTTTAAGCGCTCAATCGACGATGCCGTGCATCAGTTGAGCACATTACTCAACATACCCAATGACAAGCTTCAACTCGTAACCAGTAACTACACCGAAACCTTCTACGAAGATTATTTACACAGCAATGATTCGGTTTTGGTGCTCGACGAACTCTCTGAAAGGCTCGACGAAAAACCGTCTTCAAAAGGCTCAATCAAAGCTCTGTATGAACGCATGAGATCGAGTAACACGGCACTTGTTATGCCACTGTTTGGTCGTGAAAAGTCGGTTTCACATTTGCTGATTTCTTCACACAAAAGCGATAACAAACTGTTTTCTAACGAAGAGATTTCAGCACTACAAACATTGTTGATCCGCGTACAAAATACGATTGAGTCTGATAGAAAGATTCGTCAAAGCCGCGCGTTGGCCAACTCGATCGCCCATGAAATGCGCAACCCATTGGCGCAAGTTCAGCTTCAATTTGAAGCGCTGAAACAGCACATTGATAGCAATGCATCCGATGACAAGATCATAAGCGATATCGAAAAAGGCCAAGCAGCAATTCAGCGTGGACGCCAACTCATCGACATCATCTTGCGCGAAGTCAGCGATACTTCAGCTGTACATGAGCCCCTTTCGCTTACTCCGATTCATAAAGCTGTAGATCTTGCGGTGAGTCGATACGGTTTTGAAAACGAACATATCATCGAAAGGGTGAAACTTCCGACTCAAAACGACTTTGTCGCCAAAATCAACGAGACGCTGTTTAACTTTGTCATTTTCAATTTGATTCGCAATGCGATTTACTATTTTGATTCCTATCCCAATAGTCAAATTGAAA
>NZ_JAWOTW010000173.1:0-847 GCF_033339075.1 Vibrio sp. 970 | reverse complement strand
CCGATCCGCTTAACCGCCGTTACACTGGTGCGACAGTGATGGATTTATCTGGCCCAGTCGCTCACACGGCGCTTACTGTGACGCGTTTTTCGCCTGATGGCAGCCAAGCTCGTGGTACGTTAAACAACTGTGGCAACGGCTATACGCCGTGGGGTACTTACCTCACGTGTGAAGAGAACTGGCCTGGCTACTTCGTTAATGCGGGGACTCGTACAGAAGAACAAGATCGTATTGGTGTGGATGATAAGAGCACGCGTTACTTGTGGGAAACATTGGCAGGTAACTCAGAAGAGCGTTTAGATGAGTTCACGCGTTTTAATGTTGCACCAACAGGCACCAGCTCTGCAGACGATTACCGTAACGAAGCGAACGGCCATGGCTACATTGTAGAAATTGACCCATATACCCAAAACTCTCGTGCGAAAAAGCGTACCGCGCTTGGTCGTTTCCGCCACGAAGGTTGTGCTTTCGGTAAGCTAGAAGCAGGCAAACCCGTAGTATTTTACTCAGGTCATGATTCTCGTTTTGAATACCTTTACAAGTTCGAGTCTGCAGCGGCTTGGGATCCTGCTGATGCAAATCCTGCGAATCGCTTGGCGACGGGCGACAAGTACATGGACGAAGGCACACTTTACGTTGCGCGTTTCAATGAAGACAGCACAGGTACTTGGTTGCCACTAACGCTTGATAGTGTGACGAGATCTGGTGGCACGCTTGCTGATCATTTTAACTCTTCAGCGGACATTATCATTAATACGGCTGGCGCGCCTGACCTTTGTTGCGCAACGCCAATGGATCGTCCTGAGTGGTGTTCGGTTGACCCGTTCACAGGCTCTCTATACCTCAC
>NZ_JAWOTW010000172.1:0-847 GCF_033339075.1 Vibrio sp. 970 | reverse complement strand
CCTCAGGCACAATTGATCCGCGATGGTTTTGTATTCGCGATGATGAATGATAGAAACCGCGATCCAAGTGCAACGCTTACCGTCATTGATACGAATGCGTACAGCGCTGATGAAGTGAAGCAACGTCTTATCAACGAAAACATCGATTTTGTTGTCGGCCCGCTGCAAAAAGAAAATGTCGAACTATTGCAAACAACAATGGATGGCTCAGCAAACAGTCCAGCCATTCCAGCACTGGCGCTGAATATTCCTGAAGATGTTCAGCCAGGTACCGACATTTGCTACCTAGCGTTGTCACCAGAGCAAGAAGTGGCTCAAGCTGCAAAATACTTGTTTAGCGAAGGCTATAACTTCCCGCTGATCCTAGCGCCAAAAGGCAGCTACGGTGAGCGTGTTGTGCAAGCTTTCAATGAAGAATGGAGCAAGTACAGCTCAAACAAAGTCGCAACAAGCTACTTTGGTGATAAGCGCCAGCTACAAAAAGACATTAACGACGTCTTTGGATTACAAGAGAGCAAACAGCGTATCGCACAGATGCAATCGCTCATGCGCATTAAGTTGGAAACACAGCCACGCAGTCGTCGTGATGTGGACGCAGTTTACATTGTCGCTCGTAGCTCTGAACTAACACTTATCAAACCATTCATTGAGGTCGCAATTAACCCAGATGCGAAGCCACCAAAACTGTTCTCGAACTCTCGTAGCAACAGCGGTGGTGCGACGTACGAAGACCTAACAGGCATTATCTACAGTGACATTCCGCTGTTAGTAAACCCAGACCCAATTGTGACCGCTGAAATGAACGAGCTATGGGCAGATCAATCCAACATGGAAAAACGCTTAAAAG
>NZ_JAWOTW010000171.1:0-851 GCF_033339075.1 Vibrio sp. 970 | reverse complement strand
TCTTGCCTCTTATTATATTAGCCGCTGCGCTGTATACCGTATTCCATAAAACGCCACATTCACCTCATCAAAGCCCAATACCAGAGCCTTGCCCAAAACTGCATAAAAAACAGTACCTGCAAGGTTTGTCGATTGGTTTTTACGATGGATTAGCCGGTCCAGGAACAGGCGCGTTTTGGCCTGTAAGTTCTATGGCGCTGTACCGTCTCAATATATTGCTCGCCTCTGGTTTAGCCAAAGCGATGAACTTCACCAGTAATTTTACCTCACTTATTACTTTCGCTATTTTAGGTCACATTAACTGGGTGCTAGGCTTAACAATGGGTGTGTGTTTAATGGCTGGGGCATTTGTTGGTGCGCATTCTGCAATTCGATTCGGCTCTAAGTTCATTCGTCCCGTTTTTGTCACGGTCGTGAGCGTATTAGCGATTAAGCTGGCTTATGACGCTTGGTTTGTAGGTTTATCATGAACATCGAACAACTTTCGAAAAGTTTAGAACACATGGCGAATCAAGCCGCGACATTGGATCGCCAACGAGGAGAGCATCACGTTCCGTTGTTTGATGAACGTTTATTTAGCTGCCGTTCTCGCTTACTGACCCCTTGCGTAAAAGAAGCGAAATCGACACTGGACGCGATTATCCGAGAGCAAAACGAAAATAAGCTCACCGCTTTGCGAGCGGAGGACTTCACCGAACGACTCGTAGCGCAAATTAGCGCAATTCAGCGAGAGATTTCTACCACTAAAATTCGTAAGAATGAAATCAAGCATAGCAGCCACTTTCGCAAACCAATTAACGTGCTTTATCAAGAGCTCGCGCAACACCAAGAATGGGCAAGACGCTTGCGAG
>NZ_JAWOTW010000170.1:0-852 GCF_033339075.1 Vibrio sp. 970 | reverse complement strand
CATGCGTACTGGGTGTACGTAGTAGCCAGAGTATTGTGATGCTTCTTTATCTTCTGTGATCGGCTCAGATGGCAGAGTCTGCAATGACACCAAGTGAATGCCACTTTGCTGCTCTAATACGCTCTCTAATACGCCCGCCATTTGTGAAGGCGTTACCAAGTGTTCAATAATTTGCGACAACTGCATCGAAAGATGCTGACTTTCCGTCAACAGGTTGGAAATTTCCAAATCAATATCTGCGTTTGGATCTTTCTTCAATTGAGCCTTAACCCGTAAAATATCAATTTCTGTTTTTTGGTTTGACTGCTTTAAGTTACTCAGCTGTCTTTCATTGTTTGAGATCTGATTGAGCTTAGGTTCTAGCACCAACGTAAACAGCAACATAACTACAGTCACGAAGCCACACAGCGCCACCAGCATTTTCTCGCGCGCGCTCATGTCTCCAAAGCGCTCTTCTAATGAGCTCCAGAATTCGTTCATTTATCTTTATCCTCGCGCGTTTTCAACTCAAACGTCACTATGTCTTTCTCATTGCGACCGATTTTCACGTCGTCAAATGTTCTCCCAACAAGACTGATCTCATTCTTGAACTGGCTTACCCAACTCGGCACTGAACTCGGAGCTTTCGCTAAGCCTTTTAAATCCAAGATGTTGTTGTTGATGCGAATTTCGGATAAAGAGATTTCTTGGTTGCCCAATTTTGCTAATGACTGCATCACACCTGAGTAACCCGTGCGTTGCGAATCATCGTACTTGCCCACCGCTTTCAAGGAGTCTCGCTTAGCTTTGACTTCACGCTCTAGACGCGCTTTGGCCGCTAACTTATTTGGATCAGGCTGATGCTTACGCAGC
>NZ_JAWOTW010000169.1:0-852 GCF_033339075.1 Vibrio sp. 970 | reverse complement strand
CTACAGCGCAAAACGAGCACATTCCACAAGCCTTGAACATTCAAGCCCTAGGTGGCATTAGCTTCACAAAAGGCTGTTACACAGGCCAAGAAACCGTAGCTCGAGCGAAATACCGCGGCACAAACAAGCGCGCTATGTACATCGTGAAAGGCGCAACGTCGACCGCGTTAAACGATGATGCGATTGAACTAGAACGCAGCGTAGGCGACAACTGGCGCTCAGTCGGCACGTTACTGGCTCACTATCAATTCAGTGATAACCAAGCTATGGGTTTGATCGTGTTACCAAATAATCTGGATGACGACACTCGCCTTCGTTTGACGTCTCAGCCTGATTGTGAATGGACCATCGCAGAATTGCCTTACAGCCTTGATGATGAATAATGCCATTCATACTCCTTTGATGCAGTTTCTTGCCGACCAAAACATCACGTTTCGTCTGCTTCCGCATCAAAGACCAGCTACAACAATTGAGGATGCCGCGCAACAACGCGGCATTCGCCCTTCTCAAATGGTCAAAGCGATATTGCTGCGAGACATGGGCAATCAATACGCCCTCGCCTGCGCCCCTGGTGATCGCAGTGTGGATCCAAAAAAGGTACGAGCTTTACTGCAATGTCGCCGCATGACTTGTGTCGACCAGGCCGATGTAGAAGCCATCACTGGTTATAAAATTGGCACTGTGACGCCGTTATTACTCAAACGACAGATGCCGATTGTGTTTGACCCAAGCTTATTGGAAGAACGTGAAGTCACCATCAGCAGTGGGGACCGCATGGCAGGGCTGGCGTTATCCATCGACGATTTGGTTCAGCTATGCCAACCCACCGTGGCCGAAATCTGTCGTTAACAT
>NZ_JAWOTW010000168.1:0-855 GCF_033339075.1 Vibrio sp. 970 | reverse complement strand
GAGTCCGAACAAGCCGTGCTTGAAATTGACGCGTTTTGTAAACAGCACCATATTGATGCTCAGTTGTCACTTAAAGGCGTGTATTACACGGCAACAAATCACGCGCAAGCGGGCTGCATGCAACCTGTCGTCGATGAGCTTTCACGTTTAGGCGTCAATAGTTGGCGTCGCTGCAAAGAAGATGAGCTGCACGCGAATACAGGCTCGCCCCGTCATCTTGAAGGTTTCCATTCTTCGGTTGCTGCTAGCGTCCAGCCCGCCTTGCTGGCTAGAGGTTTGCGCCGAGTCGCATTAGAAATGGGGATCGAAATCTTCGAAAACACACAAATGACCAAATTGGGTTTTGGCCAACCAGCTACCGTGTACACTCCTGATGCACAAATAAAAGCAAAGCAGGTCGTGCTGGCATTAAACGCATGGATGGTGGAGCACTTTATGCAGTTCAAAAACAGTATCGTGGTGGTTTCTTCCGACATGGTCATTACCAAACCGCTTGGTGAGTCGTTACGGAAAACGGGCTGGCAAGCGGGAACGAGCGTGTTGGATTCGCGTATTTTTGTTCATTACTACCGAGATACGCCAGATGGTCGCCTCATGTTAGGCAAGGGAGGCAATCAGTTCTCTTTCAACAACCAAGTGGACGTGATGTTCAATAAACCAACTCGTTATCAAAATCTTCTAAGGAAGTCATTCGATAAACTTTTCCCGAGTTTGAAAGAGGCGGAGTTTGAATACTCATGGACAGGAGGATCCGATCGCTCAACCTCCGGCTTTCCATTTTTTGGGAAGTTGAACGAGCAACGTAATGTCTTTTATGGTTTTGGCTATTCAGGTAATGGTGTTGCGCAGACTCGC
>NZ_JAWOTW010000167.1:0-857 GCF_033339075.1 Vibrio sp. 970 | reverse complement strand
AATCTCTTTTTCAGGGAGTTTGAATCTGGTCACACGCTGCAATTGAGATTGAAGCATGAAAAAAGGCCCCGAAGGGCCTTTTAAAACTGGATTAGATACAGGTTCCACTGCTGCAATCAGGCATATCGGCCCAGAAGAGAACGTTTTCTTCTTTCACAATGCCCAGAGTCATCATGACCTGAACCAGTGGGCTCTTTAATGCTTGTTCACGATCGGTGATCTCTTCGGATGAAGTGAAAACGATGAATTTGATGTTTTCCGCTGGAATAGTGAAATACAAAGAGCTGGCCACACCGGCGATAGTATCAGGCAGCATATCTGTCATCATCAGGACTTCGAAAGAGATGGCTGACGGAATGTTCACCATATTATCAAAACTGCTAATAATGATGTCATTGATAACACCACCGCGAGGATGCCCTTTGAAGAACAGGTCATGCTCCTTACCAATATAGTAAGGGCTGGTTTCGTTGATAGCATTATTGATGATATTAACCTGTTGCTTGGCGTAGAACTCTTTCTCTTCACCACCGGCCCAGGTAGTCGTCCCCGTGAATACAAAGTTAGCCAGTGGACTCTTGTCATATTCTACTTGCAGCCAATTTTGATCAAAACCTACGATTTCAAGGAACAATGCTTGCTGCTCTGAGGACAGTTTTGCATATTTATCCCACTGCATTTGTTTGAGGCTATCACCCAGATACTCTTTTAACTCGTGTAGTTTTGGATCAAGCGTCAAAAAGTCAGATCTCAGCATTGAGTACTCAGTAGGGTAGAGTGAATGCCAGTTAAACTGAGTAGTCAACCAGGGCGCGGAAGAACCACCTGAACCTAAAATGATATTTTTAAGGTTGTCA
>NZ_JAWOTW010000166.1:0-858 GCF_033339075.1 Vibrio sp. 970 | reverse complement strand
ACGAAGAATTGGAAAATACGATAAAGGCGGGAGGCTTTAACTAATGAAGGCAAACCTATTATTGGTCGTTTCCGTTTTACTGACCGGTTGCTCGGTATCGGTAACCCCAAATAAAACGACGGTAGACACCATTGTGGAAACCTTTGAGTTTCGAGTCACCAACAAAGACGTTGCAATGGATAAGTCGGTTAACTTTGTTAATCAAATCAATAGCCAATACCCAAAGTCTACGTTTGCAATCAATTACGACACCGAAGAGAGTCAATTTGTTGATGGTTTTGTAAAAGAAATCAAAGCCAAAGGCGTAAATAAACTGCGATACACACTGAACGCAAACAGTGAGGGCAAAGGTGTAAAAATCGTCGCGAAGTATCACAAGATTCAAGAACAAACCTGTGGTGCTGTTTCATTCAATACTCTTAAAAATCATCCATTTGGATGCAGCTTGGAATACAACAGACGTTTGAGTATGACGAATCCTGTCGTGGAGTAAAAAATGGATTTAGATAACCTATTCAAAACGACTTCATCGAGTAAAGACAAAAAGAATAACACCATTGATCTGGTTGTTTCAGATGATATGGCTTTTCTGCAAGCGATCGATGAGCTCTATGCGATCGAAGGTTTCGCATCACCTCTTAAAGTAGATGATATCGATGATGAGAGTTGGCACAAAACAAGTGCAGAAATAAAGCATGTCGTTCTTGATTTGCGAGATTGTGGCGAGCTTGTTTCGGAAGTGGCGGAAATATCTTCAAGATTAGATGTGAGCATCTCTCTGATTGTGTTGAGCAACACGGACTCAATCTTGATGCGTGACAAAGTGCTGTCGTTAGGTGCGAACTACATTCTTTGGGA
>NZ_JAWOTW010000165.1:0-858 GCF_033339075.1 Vibrio sp. 970 | reverse complement strand
CTTGGGTAACGCGCGCCATAAACGATTGTTGAGCTGATTGCACCAGGACCAGCCATTAGTGGCATCGCTAGTGGTACAACGCCGATCTGTTCGCGGCTAACGTACTCAGATTTTTCTTGTTTGTTCTGCTTATCCTCACCGAGCTTACCGCTCATCATCGAAAAGGCGATGCTTAACAGCAGCAAGCCACCTGCCACTCGGAATGAATCCAGTGAAATACTGAACATATCCAACAGTAACTGACCTGCAAGCAGGGAAATGATCAGGATCACGGCCACTGCCACATTGGCTGTTGTCGCGGTTTTGATCTTTTCTTCTGGTGTCATATGTCCGCTTAAAGACACGAAAACAGGCATGATGCCTACAGGGTTAACGGCGGCAACCAACCCCAAGAAAAACTGCAGGAAAATGGCTAGCTCTAAAGTCTGCATATTGCGTACTCGTAAATGTTCACATTAGTGAAAAACGGAAAGGGTAAATTTACACCAATCTATCGGGTTTTGTTGCTAAGTAAATTCGTGGGAGGTGACTACAGTTAGAAAGGGATGGATAACTGCGATACGCACCTTTGTTCTTATCGAATTTCTGCGCAATTATTGGAACATCTACTTACCAGATTCCAGATTGGTTTTCGGCGCTAAATGTAAGGCAAAAGTGCATTAGGAAGAAATGAAAAAAACTAACGTATTGACCCCACTATTTGTGAGAAAAACTAATTTTTTAATAAAATGTATCTAATCTGAGAGTGAAATGTTACATAGGATGTTGCTGTGAAATTGTGCTGTTTTACACAAACGTTAACATTCGCACATTTTTGATAAAAACAAAGGTGGTTTGTAGAGAGATGTATTTGATTCG
>NZ_JAWOTW010000164.1:0-858 GCF_033339075.1 Vibrio sp. 970 | reverse complement strand
GAAGCGGGCAAGCGTTACCAACCAGATGTGATTGTGCATTTGCCACAAAACAAGCAAGTGGTGGTCGATTCGAAAATGGCATTGGTGGCGTACGAGCGCTACTTCAATGCCGAAACGGATGCTGAACGCGACCGCGCGTTAAATGCTCACCTCACCGCACTGCGTGCGCACATCAAAGGTTTGAGCATGAAGGATTACCACAAGCTCAAAGGCATCCAAAGTCTCGATTATGTGCTGATGTTTATTCCGGTAGAGCCGGCGTTCCAAGTGGCGATTCAAGCTGACCCAAGCTTGATCAAAGACGCGATGGAGCAAAACATCATCTTGGTTAGCCCAACCACGTTGCTGGTGGCACTGCGCACCATCGACAATTTATGGCGCAACGAACGTCAGAATGAAAACGCCAAACTGATCGCCCAGCGCGCCACCAAACTGTACGACAAGCTGCGTTTATTCATCGATGATATGGAAGGGTTGGGCGGCGCATTAGACCGAGCGAACCAAACCTATCAAGGCGCTATGAACAAGCTGGCGACAGGCCGTGGCAACGTGATTCGTCAAGCAGAAAGCTTTAGACAGTTGGGGGTTGAAATCAAACGACCGATTTCTTCTGACCTTGCGCAGTTGGCGCAAAGTGATGCATTTTCAGAAAATGAATCACCAAATGAATCGTTAGTAGAAAGACATCCGGCTGAGGATAAAGTAAACTAATCGCCCGCAGTACAGAGGGCGACTTTCATTGTCAGCAAACGCCCTGTAGTGAACAAGTGCTGCCCAAGAGGAATTAGAATGACGGACACAAGTTTGCAATCCAATACAGCGTTAGAGAACGAAACGACCCACTTTGGTTTCACCACA
>NZ_JAWOTW010000163.1:0-860 GCF_033339075.1 Vibrio sp. 970 | reverse complement strand
TGCTGCGTAGACGACGGGATTCTTCTTCCCAGCTCTGAACAACCATCAATAGGATTGACTGACCAGTACCGATTGCCTCACCCGTTGATAGCGCCCCAGATTCCGCTTGCAGCCAACCATCAGAACCACGGTTAACTTCCACACTTAACTCTAGATAGTTACGATAATCCAGTAGCTCTTCACCCAGAACCTGAGGAGAGCGTTGACCCATATCGATGTGAGGGTTCACGCGTTGGAACAGTTTTGCCATCGCTTCTGAGAAAGTGAAACGTGGAGATTCAAACAAGTCTTTATGCTGTTCTTGCTGCGAAGACAGACCATGCAATAGCACTTCATGGCTTTCACGGATCTTCACGTTTAGACGCACACCTTTCACCTGACCGAACGAGATGTTCGACAAGCCTTGGTTTAGCATGCGAATACGGTTTTGCTCACGCTGAATCGTCTTCTTGATGATGCTTGCCACAGACTCAGAGCTGATTGCCAGACGGTTTTCGCGTTGAGTTAGCTCTTCAGTCAGACGCGCTAGCTCTACTTCCATTTCTTCGATAGCTTCTACTGGGTCATCTGTGCGGATGATGTCCTGACGAATACGCTCACGAAGGTGCTGGTAAACCGCAATGTAGAACAGAACTTTACGCTCTGGACGTGCATTATCTTCAGACAAACGTAACGCATCACGTAGGTCATCATTGTTTGCAACAGCAAGACGCAGCGCACCCAACGATTTATCCGACATTGAACGCAGTTCATCGGCAGACATGTACGCCAACTCGCGCTTGTGAAGACGACGTTCAACATCGTTTTCACGAGCTAAGCGAAGTACTGAACACCAGCCCGCTTTCGCAGCAACCACGAAG
>NZ_JAWOTW010000162.1:0-862 GCF_033339075.1 Vibrio sp. 970 | reverse complement strand
TCAGTAACAACAATTTCCAGTTTCACTTTCGGTAGGAAGTCCACCATGTATTCCGCACCGCGGTATAGCTCAGTGTGGCCTTTCTGACGACCAAAACCTTTCACTTCAGAAACGGTCATCCCTGTGATGCCTACTTCAGCAAGTGCTTCTCGAACATCATCCAATTTAAATGGCTTGATAATCGCTTCAATCTTTTTCATGTTCATCCCTTAAGCTTCAATCGTTTGCGCATATTATCGTTTAGCGTCTCATAACATTCAATGTTTGTCTCTGGTTCATCAGCTAAAATCCTGAGCTCAATAAGGTTTATTAACTCGAGATAAAACAAAACCAGAGCAATGCTCTGGTTTTGTAGAAATAAGATAACAACGTGTTAATGCGCTTTTTACTTACTTCAAACTTGAGTAGTAAGCGGCAAGGTTTGCAATATCGTCATCAGAAAGCAGCGACGCCTGAGCCTGCATTACTGCAGCAAGACCACCGCTACGTTCTTTGTTTTTGTAAGCTTTGATTGAGCTCACGATGTACTGCTCGTTTTGCCCTTTCAAATTTGGGTAGCCTGGAATCGTTGCGTTACCGTCTGCGCCATGACATGCCGCACATACTGCAGCTTTAGCTTGTCCCGCAGCGGCATCACCCGCCAGCGCTTGGCCACTCAACATGGTTAGTGCAGCCACTGCACCGATCATTGCTCTCTTCATTGCTTCACCTAATCGTTTTTTATTTGAGATAGTTATGGTCGATATTGTGACATGAATTACAAAGGCTTGCGCCAAATGAGTTCACAGTCTTGGCCACTAAATGTTTGATCCACAAACAAGTCTGCGACTGCAACAACTTGGTCTTTGTACATCAAAATCGG
>NZ_JAWOTW010000161.1:0-864 GCF_033339075.1 Vibrio sp. 970 | reverse complement strand
TAAAGAGCATTCCAATTGGCTACAACGGACGACCGTTAGAAACTACATTTGTATGCGTTGCACCCTTAACTGGTGTTCAAGGACTGACATGGGAAACCAGCCATGTGCGCAATAAGCTCTCGCGTGTATTGTGGGTACCTGTGGAAGGTGAACGAGAAATCCCCCTTGCCGAGCGTCGTGTAGGGACACCTCTTATTTGGTCGCCAGATAAAGAAGAAGAGCAGATCTTACGAAATGACTGGGAAGAACTGATGGAAATGATCGTCTTTGGCAAATTTGATCAAATTTCAGCCAGACATGGCGAAGCGCTTCACTTGCGCCCAAAGGCCGCTAATGCCAAAGCACTAACTGAAGCCTATAGCTCCAACGGGAAACCAATGAAGACGCTACCACGAGGCTTTTACCTGCGAACACAATTCACCGAACAGATCTTACTGAAGCACTATATCAATGTGCAATCTGAGTAACTCATCTGTTCACTCTAATGGGTAACCAACGATAATTCGATATCGCAGTAGGAGGCAGTACCCTCACTACCGCACTCATCGTAAGCGTTGTGTAACCGCAAATAAGCTTTGTCGATACCTAACCTGAGCAGCTCTTCTTTCACCAAATCTAAGGAACCAAAATGAAGCGGTTCCTCTCCATCTTTAATCGGCTCTAGCTGGTGCTTATATTCCACAGCTAGCAAATAGTCAGAGATATCGGAACACCCAATGACAAATACTTTGGGTAACGTATAGGTGTCTTTATGTTGACCATGTAGCCACATGTCCAGTTGATGCTTCTGCATAGTGCACCTCCTTCACAAGATCTTTTTAGTGTAGTTGGGGGATGAATACCTTTCGAGCCACACTTGCGCTT
>NZ_JAWOTW010000160.1:0-865 GCF_033339075.1 Vibrio sp. 970 | reverse complement strand
CATCAACTCGGTTCGCACCGCACACTACCCGAACGACCCACGCTTCTACGAGTTATGTGATATTTACGGCCTGTTTGTGATGGCAGAAACCGATGTGGAAACCCACGGCTTTGCCAACGTTGGCGACCTGAGCCGCATCACCAACGATCCAGCATGGGAAGCGGTGTTTGTCGATCGCGCAGTGCGTCATGTTCATGCGCAAAAGAACCACCCTTCTATCATCATGTGGTCACTCGGTAACGAATCGGGTTATGGCTGTAACATCCGTGCGATGTATGCCGCGACCAAAGCAATTGATGACACCCGTTTGGTTCACTACGAAGAAGACCGCGATGCTGAAGTGGTCGATGTGATTTCGACGATGTACTCACGTGCTCAACTGATGAATTACTTTGGCGAACACCCACACGAGAAGCCACGCATTATCTGCGAATACGCACACGCGATGGGTAACGGGCCGGGTGGTCTGACGGAATACCAAAACGTGTTCTATGCGCACGACCACATTCAAGGTCACTACGTTTGGGAATGGTGTGATCACGGCATTCTAGCGCGTGATGAACACGGTCAAGAGTTCTACAAATACGGCGGCGATTACGGCGACTACCCAAACAACTACAACTTCTGCATGGATGGTCTGATTTACCCAGATCAAACCCCGGGCCCTGGCCTGAAAGAATACAAACAAGTCATTGCACCGGTGAAAATCCGCACCGTTGAAGGTTGCCATGATCGCTTTATCGTTGAGAACAAATTGTGGTTCACCAACCTCGATGATTACACCATTACTGCTGACGTGCGTGCCGAAGGTGAAACCCTGCGTAGCGTGCAATTCAAAGTCGAAGCTTTGGTAGCTAACAGCGAA
>NZ_JAWOTW010000159.1:0-866 GCF_033339075.1 Vibrio sp. 970 | reverse complement strand
TGACAACTCAGCCGGGGGAGCGCATCTCCCGGCTATCCCTACAAGCAAATTTTATAAGCAGTCCTTTATAAACAGTCTCTTATAAACACTTTTTATATACGAATAACGACAAAACGGTATGCACATGTTTAAACGTAATCTTATCTCTTTGGCTATCCTGGTTGGTCTGACGGGTGGCTTGGCTGGCTGTAACAGCGACAACGATTCTTCCTCTTCACTGCCGGGCGATCCAATTGTTGATCTCGCGGTGTTGAAATACGTCGATCCAATGATCGGCACAGCAGCTTCTGGTCATACATTCCCGGGCGCGACGGTACCGGCAGGTATGGTTCAACTGTCTCCAGATACTTTCATCGGTTCTAACACTGATCATGAATCAGGGCTTAACCCTTGGCACTCAGCTTCTGGCTACTGGGATTCATCTAACTACGAAACTGGCGAAGTGGTTAACACTGACGTTCCGCTGTACGGCTTCTCCCATACTCACCTTTCAGGTACAGGCGCAACGGACTTAGGCGACATCTTGGTTCTGCCATACGCAGACATGGCGAACACACAACTGAACTCTTTCGACAAAGCCAATGAAGAAGCAAGCGCAGGCTACTACAAAACCAAGCTAAACCAAGGTCAAATCGAAGTAGAACTGAGCGCAACCAAACGCGTTGGTTTGCACAAATACACCTTTGCTGATGGCGCAGACCGCAACGTGAAGTTCGATTTGGGTCATACCCTAATGAACAACAACGGCAAGTCTTTGAAGAACAAAGTTGAAGTGGTGGACGAATACACCATTCGCGGTCGTAAAACCTCAACAGGCTGGTTCCAAGGGCAAGATCACCAAGATCAAGACATCTTCTTCTATGCGA
>NZ_JAWOTW010000158.1:0-866 GCF_033339075.1 Vibrio sp. 970 | reverse complement strand
GGAGCTGAAGTACACCCTTGACCACAGCTCTTACTTCTACTTCCTCAAACCGGACGGCACGTTGATCACCAAAGTGCCACACACGCTAACGCCTGCGCCGATTGTTGAAGCAATTTCAAAACTCACCACTAAGGAAGGCTCGAATGAAGGCTAATCAACTGTTTAAAACATTGGCTTTGGGTGCATTACTGCTCAGCCCTTTAGCTCAGGCTAAGCTCGATGTCATGGCGCACGAACCGTATGCGCGTGCTATGGCTCCGGGTGCAACCACCAGCGCCGTCTTCGCAACCTTTGCCAACCGCAGCCAAGACGACATCAATATCGTTGCCGCAGAAACGCCAGCAGCGGGCAAAGTCGAATTGCACGATGTCATTAAAGACGGCGATGTGATGAAAATGCGCCAAATCGACCGCATCACGCTAGGCGCAAAAGAGACCACCGAGCTAAAACCAGGCAGCTTACACATCATGCTGTTTGATTTGAAAACGCCGCTCAATGAAGGGGATGAAATCGAAGTAACCGTGACTTACGATAACGGCCAAAAGCAGAGCTTTAACGCGCCAGTGAAAAAAGTGATGGCAGGGATGAAACATACAGCCCACTAAAATCGAATTAGGCTCCTCATTAGGAGCCTTTGTTTTATTCGCTCTCTCGCGGCGCAATGGCGATTTTATTTAAAAATGTAAATCTGTGCTTTATACCCCATACAACACACCGCCCTCTTCGCTATAACTCTGTTTCCTTGTTTCCACATCTAACCCTGTTCCCGAGATAACTCTTTATGTTTCAAGCTCTCAAACGCGTTTTCAGTTTTTTGACTCAAACCAATCCAAATGTCGAGCAAGACGTGGACACCATTATTGCCG
>NZ_JAWOTW010000157.1:0-866 GCF_033339075.1 Vibrio sp. 970 | reverse complement strand
TCGTCTTCCCAACCTAGCGCATCCAAGATCTCTTGGATCTTTTCATTCGCTTCTTCTTCAGGCATTAGATCAACTTTGTTGAACACCAACCAGCGAGGTTTGCTTGCCAGTTTTTCACTGTATTGCTCTAGCTCATCAATGATGGTTAGTGCATTTTGTACAGGATCAGACTGATCAATCGGCATGATATCAATCATGTGCAGCAACACTCGGCAACGTTCTAGGTGTTTCAAGAAACGAATACCTAAACCCGCACCATCAGCAGCCCCTTCGATAAGCCCCGGGATGTCAGCAACCACAAAGCTCTTTTCAGGAACAACACTCACCACACCCAAGCTTGGGATTAACGTGGTAAACGGGTAGTCTGCTACTTTTGGTTTTGCCGCTGATACCGCGCGAATAAACGTCGATTTACCTGCGTTTGGCAAGCCAAGCATACCAACGTCCGCCAACAGCAGTAGCTCAAGACGGATTTCACGAATTTCACCTTTCGTACCTAGCGTTCTTTGACGAGGCGCTCGGTTTACTGAAGATTTGAAACGCGTGTTACCAAGACCGTGCCAGCCGCCTTTCGCGACCATCACTTTCTTACCGTGCTCAGCAACTTCTGCCACAATTTCGTTAGTGTGGATATCCACTGCGCGAGTACCCACTGGTACGCGAAGAACAATGTCTTTACCACGTTTACCAGTACAGTTACCACCGCGACCGTTTTCACCACGCTCCGCTTCGTAGAAGCGTTGGAAACGGTAATCAATTAGGGTATTTAGGTTTTCATCAGCTTGGATGTAAACATCACCGCCGTCACCACCATCACCGCCGTCAGGGCCGCCTTTAGTGATGAATTTTTCACGCCAGAAACTGAC
>NZ_JAWOTW010000156.1:0-866 GCF_033339075.1 Vibrio sp. 970 | reverse complement strand
TTAATATCTATTCGAAGCGAATGCAGATTGAAGAAACCTTCCGAGACTTGAAAAGTCCTGCCTACGGACTAGGCCTACGCCATAGCCGAACGAGCAGCTCAGAGCGTTTTGATATCATGCTGCTAATCGCCCTGATGCTTCAACTAACATGTTGGCTTGCGGGCGTTCATGCTCAGAAACAAGGTTGGGACAAGCACTTCCAGGCTAACACAGTCAGAAATCGAAACGTACTCTCAACAGTTCGCTTAGGCATGGAAGTTTTGCGGCATTCTGGCTACACAATAACAAGGGAAGACTCACTCGTGGCTGCAACCCTGCTTACTCAAAATCTATTCACACATGGTTACGTTTTGGGGAAATTATGAGGGGATCTCTCAGCACCAAGTGTGAACTTTATATTTAAGGTGGCATTTATATGAACATAATAGATATAAAATGATGACAATAATAAAATCACTCGAAAAATGCAGAAGCTTCACTCTACTATTCAATTCCTACCTGTGAATAAAAAATTGAACAAGATAAATAGTTTTATTCTGTAGAAAAGATGGAAATACACTTTGAATATGATAATGATGTGACAAACAGAATGATGATAATTAATTGTAGCCAGAACAAGAGAGGAAAATGATTTGTGGGCGCTATAAACGAAAAAAGCCAGTCATAAGAGACTGGCTTTCGAAATAATGGAGGCGCGTCCCGGAGTCGAACCGAGGTCCACGGATTTGCAATCCGCTGCATAGCCACTCTGCCAACGCGCCTTACCTGATTGTTTTCTCATTGTCATGAGAACGATGCTTTAAAACTGAATCTGAAATCCATACATCGTTTTGATGGTGCCCCGGGCCGGTCTTGAACCGGCACAG
>NZ_JAWOTW010000155.1:0-868 GCF_033339075.1 Vibrio sp. 970 | reverse complement strand
AGCCCTCGTTTACGTGTTCAGTTCGAAACACTCTTTGAAAAATTTGCCGGTAACGACACAGAAGTTCAGCTAGAAGACATTACCGACGCTTTGTTTTGTACGCGACGAAATGCGCGTATCGTTCTCAATAAGCTCGAAGAAGAAGGGTGGATAGAATGGCACCCGGCGGCTGGCCGAGGAAAACTATCCAAACTGATCTTTAAACGCAATCGTAGTGACGTAAGCGAAAACTTAGCGAGACGCTATCTAGACGAAGGAAAGATTGGACAGGCGCTCGATGCGTTAGACAATGACGCCGCACGTTTAACCCAGGTGATTCAAGGTTATTTGGGATTGCAGCATCGACAAGGCGAGCAAGTCGTGAGATTGCCTTATTACCGACCGTTAGCCATGCTGAATCCGCAAAAGCCGATGCGTCGCTCAGAGCAACACATCGCGCGACAAGTTTTTAGCGGTTTAACGCGTCTTGATGAAAACGAACAACTTCAACCGGATCTCGCACATACGTGGGAGGCGCTTTCTGACACTCATTGGCGTTTCTATTTGCGTCGTGGCGTACGCTTCCATAATGGTGAACCACTCACGACAGATTGTGTTGTAGAGAGCATTCTTGCCTTGAGTGGATTGAATTTGTTCTCTCACATTCAGCAAGTTTCGTCACCACAGCCTTGGACCGTTGATATTAAGCTTGTTCGTCCAGATCGCTATTTACCGTTAGCATTGAGCGAGTCTCAAGCCAAAGTCTTATTGCCACAAGCGCTTCGCTCTGAGGATTTTGACCGTAAGCCTATTGGCACAGGTCCGTTCCAAGTGAAAGTGAACGACGACAAACGCCTTATCCTTACTGCTTTCGATGGTTACTTTGGGT
>NZ_JAWOTW010000154.1:0-870 GCF_033339075.1 Vibrio sp. 970 | reverse complement strand
GATATATATCACTTTAGGTAAAACACTGTTGTTCATTAGCAACAATAATTGCTGCTTGAGTTTGTCTTATTGGTAGGAAAAAGGCGCAACTCGTGCGCCTTAAGTGAGAAGAATGCGCTGTTACTACGGTGAAATCCACACTAATCAACCCATCAAAGTTACAACTTATTCAACGGTGCAAACAACGCTGTTGTCGCTACCAAAGCCATTTGGAACGTAAGCATCTGCTTGAGGATCGTTTTCCCATTCAACTTCATCGAGGAGATAACGAAATTGGATGTGTTGCTCTTTGGGTAGACGTGTTTTGAACTTAAATTGGCCGCTTTTTTTCACCAGTTTCATTGGCTCTGGTTGCCAGTCATTAAAATCTCCAGCGATTTTAATGGATTCCCATTGGTTTTTATCGAGTTCAAAAGTGACTTCAACTTCATCTTTAGTTTTGAAAAATCTCTTTTTAAGCATGAATCTTTCCTTTTTAGTACAAAAACTGCTCTAACTATTACTCGTGTTTCATAAGTATTTCAAGCGTTATCGGATTCATGCTGGTATAGCTCGTGAAATAACCGTGAACTGTTCGTGCTTCAAACTTGTATGAATATGATCTTTCTGTATGATGAAAATCAGTGTGTTGTGAAGAAATTGATATGTTGAAGTTGAATCGTACATTGATGACTACTCTGGTTTGTTTGGTGGCTATGCTGCTAACCAGTGTTTCATCGAGCGTTCAAGCATCGACAGCATCAATAGAAGCACAAAGCTTTCCCATGCAGCAAACTGCACTTCAAGAAAAACTCGGCGTAAATACAGATTGTGTTGAGCCGCACCACAAAGAACACATGATGGAAAAAGGGCAAAAGTCGCACACCAGTT
>NZ_JAWOTW010000153.1:0-871 GCF_033339075.1 Vibrio sp. 970 | reverse complement strand
ACTCCTCAACTATTAGCCGATTACGCTAGCAGCGCGAAAGAACGCGGCATCAAAGTGATCATCGCAGGTGCCGGTGGTGCAGCTCACCTACCGGGAATGGCGGCAGCCTTCACCAGTTTGCCTGTACTTGGCGTTCCGGTTCAATCTCGCGCTCTAAAAGGCATGGACTCTTTGCTATCTATTGTACAAATGCCAAAAGGCATTGCAGTCGGCACGTTAGCGATTGGCGAAGCGGGCGCTGCAAACGCGGGCATCTTAGCGGCACAAATCCTAGGCACTCATGACGAAAGCATCATGGCGAAGGTAGAAGCGTTCCGCAATGAACAGACGGAAACCGTACTGGCTAACCCAAATCCAGCTGAGGATTAATCAGATGCATGTACTGGTTCTCGGATCAGGTCAGTTGGCTCGCATGATGTCTCTGGCTGGTGCACCACTAAACATCCAAATCTCGGCTTACGATGTCGGCAGCGGTAACGTTGTCCATCCTCTTACCCAACAGGTGCTTGGTCATGGTTTGGAAAATGCCATTGAACAAGTGGATGCGATCACCGCAGAATTCGAACATATTCCTCACGATGTACTCGACATCTGTGAATTAAGTGGCAAGTTCCTCCCTAGTACCGCAGCCATCAAAGCAGGCGGTGACCGCCGTGTTGAAAAAGCGCTACTCGATAATGCTGGCGTGCGTAATGCAAAGCACTACGTGATTGAGACACGTGAAGATTTTGAACGCGCAATTGAACATGTTGGCATGCCTATGGTGCTGAAAAGTGCATTAGGTGGTTACGATGGTAAAGGCCAATGGCGCTTGAAAGAAGCGGCTCAGATCGAGACGATCTGGACAGAAATGGCGGAGTGCATTGCAGCA
>NZ_JAWOTW010000152.1:0-873 GCF_033339075.1 Vibrio sp. 970 | reverse complement strand
TTTCTAGAGATCCCACCCATGGCAATGCTTGAGTACAACCCACCGACAGATCCTTGGATCGACATCGTTTTTGAGGACGACCATATCTTGGCTGTGAATAAGCCGTCTGGTTTGTTGTCAGTTCCGGGACGTCTTGCAGAACACCATGACAGCATGTGGAGTCGTTTACAGGAGGAGTACCCAGATATCCAAGTCGTGCATCGCTTAGATATGTCGACGTCGGGATTGATGGTACTGGCTAAAAACAAGCGAGCAGAAAGTGCGTTGAAAAAGCAGTTCCAGTTCCGCTTAACGCATAAAATTTACTACGCACGCGTTTGGGGTCATGTCGAGCAGGAAGAGGGCGAAATCGATCTGCCATTGATCTGTGACTGGCCAAACCGTCCGCTGCAAAAAGTGTGTTTTGAAGATGGTAAGCCATCAAAAACTCTCTTCCAAGTCGCGAAGCGAGAAGAACATGAAGACGGAACAAAGACGACCATCGTACGTTTACTGCCTATTACTGGCCGCTCACATCAATTGCGTGTGCACATGCAAGCGTTGGGTCACCCTATTGTTGGTGACGAGTTCTACGCGACCGAAGAAGCCAAAGCCTTCTCTGAGCGTTTGGAACTGCACGCTTCTGAACTGAGCTTCTACCATCCGAAAAGTCACTGGCTCCGCAGTATTTTTGTTCCGTGTGACTTTTACCAGGAAGCCGAAGAGATGATCTTTGACTATTTCGATCCAGAGCGTAAATTACCTGATTACAAAACACTGCCACGCCCATAAATAGATTTCATTAGGCAGTGAACAAGGAGCCGTTATGTCACTGCCTAAAGTGGTCTTTCTCGACCGCGCCACCATTCCCAATCACACTCAAGTCCCGCGCCC
>NZ_JAWOTW010000151.1:0-876 GCF_033339075.1 Vibrio sp. 970 | reverse complement strand
TTCATGCCGCCTGTTTTTCCTGCTCATTGGCACGTTTCGCAACCTGTTCTCATTGCGGACACCTTTTCCAGCCTCGTTTGGAAAGTTTCATTGCCAGACGGGACTCCTGCAATCGTCAAGGGATTGAAACCTATAGAAGACATTGCTGATGAACTGCGCGGGGCCGACTATCTGGTATGGCGCAATGGGAGGGGAGCAGTCCGGTTGCTCGGTCGTGAGAACAATCTGATGTTGCTCGAATATGCCGGGGAGCGAATGCTCTCTCACATCGTTGCCGAGCACGGCGACTACCAGGCGACCGAAATTGCAGCGGAACTAATGGCGAAGCTGTATGCCGCATCTGAGGAACCCCTGCCTTCTGCCCTTCTCCCGATCCGGGATCGCTTTGCAGCTTTGTTTCAGCGGGCGCGCGATGATCAAAACGCAGGTTGTCAAACTGACTACGTCCACGCGGCGATTATAGCCGATCAAATGATGAGCAATGCCTCGGAACTGCGTGGGCTACATGGCGATCTGCATCATGAAAACATCATGTTCTCCAGTCGCGGCTGGCTGGTGATAGATCCCGTCGGTCTGGTCGGTGAAGTGGGCTTTGGCGCCGCCAATATGTTCTACGATCCGGCTGACAGAGACGACCTTTGTCTCGATCCTAGACGCATTGCACAGATGGCGGACGCATTCTCTCGTGCGCTGGACGTCGATCCGCGTCGCCTGCTCGACCAGGCGTACGCTTATGGGTGCCTTTCCGCAGCTTGGAACGCGGATGGAGAAGAGGAGCAACGCGATCTAGCTATCGCGGCCGCGATCAAGCAGGTGCGACAGACGTCATACTAGATATCAAGCGACTTCTCCTATCCCCTGGGAACACATCAATCT
>NZ_JAWOTW010000150.1:0-878 GCF_033339075.1 Vibrio sp. 970 | reverse complement strand
ATAAAGATAACAACGTAAAGTACTGCTCGCTTCACCTTAACCTCGCTTAAATTGCAGACGGTTCACATCAATCATGCCCGCTTGGTCTGTACGATCGATGTCTAAAAATTCAACTTCAATGCCTTGCTGCTCTTTCAAGTAGCGTAGCCAATCCACCAACTGGTTGAATGCGAGCGGTTTAATCCACACTTGCACACTGTCGTTGCGTGGTTGCACACGAATCAGTTCCACCTTAAAACGGCGCGCTGATGAAGAGACAAGTTGGTTAAGTGGCTGATTGGAAAAACTGACACCCCCGCTTTTTCTCAATGCGGTAATGTCATCAGCTTTGTCTTGTACCCATGTAAGCAATTGCTTTTCACTTTGGATACGAGATTGCGCCAACTCTGCACGTTGGCTCATCGGCTGCAGCAGCCCCCAGTAAAGAATGCCAAGGATGGCGAATGCACCACAGCCCAGCACAAGTCGTTGTTCACGCTGAGAGATGCCACTCCACCAAGCTTGCGCTTGAGAAATTAAATTCTTCATCATCACCTCACTGACGCTTCAACACAAAGCTACCCATCACAACGTTATCGCTGCGATTAAGCTGACCTTGCTCAACATTAAACTTCTCAGCCAACTTCACACGTGCCTGCTCAAAAGGCTGGAAGTCTGAGCTACGTGCGTGAATGCGCACTTCACCACGTTGGCCGTCATACTTAAAGCTGGTGATTTCTAGATCTTTCACCTGACCAAGCGTTGCTGGCAAGGCAGCAAGCCAAGACAACATCGCAACATCTGTTGAGCCACCAGATAAACGGCGCTCTTCATCCGTCATTTGGCGCTTTAAGTAGCTTACGGTCGGAATTCGATTCTTGTTTGGGAAAACCTGACGG
>NZ_JAWOTW010000149.1:0-883 GCF_033339075.1 Vibrio sp. 970 | reverse complement strand
CTTGGGCAGCAAAACGCCTTCACGAATTTGGTGGCGACATCACTAAGTTTAAAGTGATGAAAGTTCGTCCATCTATCCTTGACCAAATCGGTATTGCGAAAACCGAACCTGGTGATGAGAACAACCAAGATATTTCATCACTCGTCGGTAAAGTGGATATCCGTAAACTCGAACACTACTCTCAAGACGACCCAGATGCGTACAGCTACTCTGGCGCGCTGTGTAAAGCAAACCAAGGCTTGATGGAATTCGTCGAGATGTTCAAAGCGCCAATTAAAGTATTGCACCCATTACTAACCGCAACACAAGAAGGCAACTTTAACGGGACGGAAGGCCTTTCTGCGATTCCATTCGACGGCATGATTTTGGCTCACTCTAACGAATCTGAGTGGCAAACCTTCCGCAACAACAAAAACAACGAAGCCTTCCTAGACCGCGTATACATCGTAAAAGTACCGTACTGTTTACGCGTATCGGAAGAAGTTAAAATCTATCAAAAACTGCTTGAAAACAGTGAATTGTCTCAAGCCCCTTGCTCACCAAGCACATTAGAAACATTGGCGCAGTTCAGCATTCTTTCTCGTCTGAAAGAGCCTGAAAACTCGTCTATCTTCTCGAAAATGCGCGTGTACGACGGCGAGACGCTAAAAGACACCGATCCTAAAGCGAAAAGCTACCAAGAATATCGAGATTACGCAGGCGTCGATGAAGGTATGAACGGCCTATCTACACGTTTTGCGTTTAAGATTTTGTCTCGCGTGTTCAACTTTGACCAAACCGAAGTGGCAGCAAACCCAGTTCACTTGTTCTATGTGATTGAACAACAAGTAGAGCGCGAACAGTTCCCTTCAGAAACCGCAGAAAAATATCTTGAGTTTTTGAA
>NZ_JAWOTW010000148.1:0-885 GCF_033339075.1 Vibrio sp. 970 | reverse complement strand
CCTATATGAATTTTTGCAAAAAACAAAACCTAATTGCATTATGCAATTTCAAAATGCAATTTAGGTGATTTATTAACAATTGAGTTAGTCAAAATGTAAATGAAAATAAAATGTTAACGAGTTGAAAGTTCGCTGTTCTCGCCTTTTCCTGGGATTGATTCATAAGCAACCACTCAAATATTAACTACGACACTATTTCATACTTTTTTCGCAACAATCTTTGTATACTCTGTGCCAACTACATGACTTAGCACTAAAGAAATGAACTATCTAATTACTTTCTTCAAAGGAATAGCCATGGGTGCAGCCGACGTTGTCCCTGGCGTGTCGGGCGGTACTATCGCATTCATAACTGGCATTTACGATACACTGCTTGAAAGCATTCGTCGTATTAACCCGTCTCTTTTCTCTATCTGGCGAAAAGACGGTTTTAAAGCCGCATTCAATCATATTAATGGCTTTTTCCTTATTGCTCTGTTTGCTGGCATCTTGTCGAGCATTGCAACCTTAGCGAAGCTGATCACATGGCTGCTAGACACTCATCCGATCCCTATTTGGTCGTTCTTCTTCGGCCTCATTTTGGTCTCTGTGTATCACATCCTCCGTCAGGTAGAGAAACGCGATGCGATTCGTTTCGTGACTCTTCTACTGGGCGTCGGCTTTGCGTATAGCACTACGGTGCTGAAACCACTGCATCTTGAACCTACCGCTATTAATACGCTGATTGCAGGTGCGATCGCGATTTGTGCGATGATCCTCCCTGGTATCTCAGGTAGCTTCATCCTGCTACTGATCGGTATGTATACTCCGGTACTTGCGGCCGTAAAAGGCTTCCAAGTGGATACGTTGGCGCTATTTTTATCGGGCTGCGTGATTGGCCTACTT
>NZ_JAWOTW010000147.1:0-886 GCF_033339075.1 Vibrio sp. 970 | reverse complement strand
ACTAGGTTCATAATTAGAGCGTTCTAGGAAGTTCAAGTTATGAGGCTGAGTACAGCTATCAAATGGGGTGCCGCCGTGCTATTCGTTTGTACCGCATCATCCGTCAGTGTTGCAAAAGCAGAAGTCGAACTTGTTTTGCCTATCGAGGGCGATCCGGTCGTCGACGTTAAGTTAGCGCGGATTGGTTGGTATTTATTTAGAGATCCCAACTTGTCATCGAATGGTAAAGTCAGTTGTGAAAGTTGCCACAATCTACAAACGAATGGCGCTCAAAACACAGCCGTAGCAGCAGGTGTAAAAGGGGCAGGAATACGAAACGCGATCACGGTTTTTAATGCGTCACTGAATTACCGACTGTTATGGGATGGCTCGTCGAATACGTTAGTCTCTCAAATGGATGGCCCAATTCACGACCCGTTAGAAATGGATTCCAACTGGCCGAAGATTGAAAGCTACGTTCAAAACAACGAGCAATATCAAGCGCTGTTTAAACGCGCTGGAAACCTGCCAATTTCTATCGACAACATCAAAGCGTCCATTGTTGAGTTTGTGAAAGGGCTTGAAACTCCAGGCGCGCCGTTTGATGCCTACTTATTGGGTTACACGCATGTTTTGAATGAGAAAGCGAAACGAGGTTGGAAAACCTTCCAGAAAGCTGGTTGCGTACAATGTCATCAAGGGAAAAATGTTGGCGGCGCGATGATTCAACGCTTCGCTTACTTTGAGCACAAACCCGTGCAGAAAGACACAGGTCGCCATTTACTCACAACGGAAGGGGATGAGGGGTATTATTTCCGTGTTGCCAGTTTAAGAAACGTCGCATTAACGGGGCCGTATTTTCATAACGGGCAAGTGACCACCCTTGCTGAGGCCATTCAAATCATGG
>NZ_JAWOTW010000146.1:0-886 GCF_033339075.1 Vibrio sp. 970 | reverse complement strand
ATGCCAGCGCTTTACCTAAGTTAGTTTGCGGAACCAAATCTCCATATCCCACGGTGGTTATGGTCACAATAGCCCAATAAATACTTTTCGGAATACTGGTAAACCCGTTTTCTGGCCCTTCAACAATAAAAATCAATGAACCGAAAATCGTGACCAAAATGGCGACGGTTGTGAAGAAGATGAAGATCTTTCTGCGAGCCATTAGTAATGAGCGCAACAAAATGTTGGACTCTTGCAGGTACCTCACCAACTTCAAGATACGAAAAATACGCATCACACGTAGTGCTCTGATCACGCCCATGAAAGAGGCGGATGGGAAGAACAATACTGAGTAAGTTGGGATGATCGCCAACAGATCGACAATACCGTAGAAACTTTTTGCGTACGCCACCGGTTTTGGCGAGCAATACAGACGTAGCAAGTACTCAATGGTAAACAGGCCGGTGAAGGTGTATTCAAGGTACTTCAGTTCTTTTGCCCACTCGGCACGTACCGAGGGAATGGAATCTAGAACAAGAACGGCTAATGAGCTGATGATGGCAATAATAAGCGCGATATCAAAAGCACGGCCGGCTTTGGTGTGGGTGCCAAATATAGTGACGTAAAGTGTATTTTTTAGAGAGTGAGTCGTCATGACAAAGCGATCCATTGTTGAATCGCTCTATCATAACGCCATTAATAAAATCAGGCTAATCCAGGGAACAAGTTACGTAAGCCGTTTGCAATAAACTCGATGCCTAGCGCACCAAGAATCAAACCCATGATACGTGTGATCACGTTGATGCCTGTTTGACCCAAGAAACGAACGATCAAAGGTGCCGAACGAAATAGCAACCAAGAACAAAGGCAAAACAGACCAATCGTGATAACGATGCCCACGGTATCG
>NZ_JAWOTW010000145.1:0-887 GCF_033339075.1 Vibrio sp. 970 | reverse complement strand
ATAAAAAACCACCTAAACTTCCGCCAACATAGTAGTGCACCAAGTACAAAGCTGTTGCGGTTGCTTTTGCTTGTGTTGCGTTTTGGCCTACCCAGCCGTAAGCCAAAGTATGGGTAAAAAACGCGCCAAAACTAATCAGCAGAAGACCGATAAGCATAGCGGCGAGGCTCTCAAAAGCCGCAATCCACATGCCTGCCATGCTAACCACAGCGCCTATGAACATACCTAGAATAGAAGAGTAACGTTTGCTCCAATGCCCTGCGCATCGAGAAGAAAAAGTTCCTCCCAGATAACAGATGAATATCAACGATGCTAGACCGACCGGAACGTTGTGCGGCGCGCTAACCAAACGAAAGCCCATCACTGAGTAAAGATTGACGAACAACGCAAAGTTAAGCCCGCCGATGAGCATTGCAAACCAAACCCGCTGATTTCGAAAGTGGCCAATAATAGCACGATTTTGGTGTCTTAAGCTGCTGGATGAAGGTGTGAAGTTGCGCTGTTTTGGCAACAAGTAGTGCACGCAGATTACGCCAATCAGTGTTACAACCATCATGACTTCGATGGCGACATCGACACTAAAGTTATCCGCTAACAAGCCGCCGCTAATACGTCCTGCGATACCACCTAATGAGTTTGCTGCAATGTAAGTACCAATGGCCATTGAAAATGCGTGCTTATCAAGTTCTTCTGCCATGTATGCGACGGCAACAGCGGCAAATGCGGCTAAAGCGAGTCCGATTAATGCTCGGCATGCCACCAAAAATATAAATGAGTCTCCGAGTAGCATCAACGCAGAAATGCCAGGAATAGAGAACAAGCCAACCATCATCACTGGCTTACGACCGATGGATTCGGACAAGACCGCCATTGGCACCAAACTGAAT
>NZ_JAWOTW010000144.1:0-887 GCF_033339075.1 Vibrio sp. 970 | reverse complement strand
ATGCCTCTTATCCCATCGATGATTTAATATCGAGTAGTCTTGCAGATCAACCACACTCATCGGTTTCGGCAATTGAAGTTCGTTATAGGAGAGAGGATAGTCAGCTAAACGCAACCAGATATCAATATCCAGCCCCGTTTGATGGCTTGAATGACCAGATGAAAAACGGCCGCCACGAGGTAAAGAAAGGTCGCCAATCAGTAAAGTAGTTTTTAACTTTTGATTCGCCTTTAAAGCTAGGCTTTCAACAAAATCTATAGTGTTAGGGTGCCCATAGTAGCGATTCGTTCGACTACGTAACACTTGATAACCTGTACCTTCTAAAGGCAGCGGGGAAGCCCCATCTAAGCAGCCATTCGCGTAACTACCAATAGAAGAGGACATATTATGAGTGGGAGCACTAACTTGCTCCCATGGCGTAGCATAAAGAGGAGCTGAGAAAAATAAACTTAAATAAAAAGAAAGACTCAGCCGCATCATACATCCCCTTTAGTAATGTTCACCATTATCATAGTAGGCATTTGGCGATAGTGCAGAAAAAATGACTGCTACATCAATATCTTCACCGACTACACCACGAACTTGTTGTGTAATTACTTTCGCCACCTTGTCTTGGGTCTCTTGTCCTCGATCAAACCACAAAACTTCAACAAAAGGATAAGCAGGACTTACCTCGCCCTCACTAAAGAAAGTTGTGTAGATGTACTCAAAAGTAAAATCTTCTCGTGGACTATTCATTAGTGGCTGGAGCTCGTCAGTCAGTGGCTTTGACAAAGCTTGTACTGCTTGAGGTTCTACAGCGCGAAATCGTAGATGTGGCATAAGGTTAATCCTATATTTGTATTGTCCTAAGATGATAACAGGAACAACAACGCTAATCATCCCAA
>NZ_JAWOTW010000143.1:0-888 GCF_033339075.1 Vibrio sp. 970 | reverse complement strand
TTTCTTTGTAGTAACGAATCGCACCCGGATGCAGCGGTAAAGGAAGTCCCGAAATCGCTTTTTCGATCGCCATCGCTTTGGTTGCTTTGTGGATGCCTTGTAAGAACGGAAGGTTCTCGTAAATGGCTTTGGTCAGTTGGTAAACGTCCTCTTCCGAGATATCGTCTCGAACCGCAAGGAAGTTGGGCTGAGCAATCGTCGTGATTGGTTTATCTAAACCTGGGTAAGTGTTGGCAGGAATGTCGTACTTGGTCCACAACTTGTAGTTGCCGTTGGCTTGCTTGATTTGCTCGTCAGTGAACGAAAGTATCGAGATATCTTTGCCTAGCGCCGCAAATGCTTGCGTCACCGCCCCAACAGGAACACCTGCTGGCGTGTTCATGCCATCGATAGTGCCATTTTGTAGCGCACTTGCACTGCCGCCGTACCCCATAAAGGCAAGGTTGAACTTATCTGGGTCAACACTCAGGCCTTTCATGATCTGACGGCCTGAGTTCTCAGTACCGGAGTTCTTTTTCCCGATAGAGAACTTTTTCCCTTCGAGGTTTTTCAGATCACTAACCGTACCGGTTTTTGCTAAATCGCTACGAACAATGAAGTGTTCAACGTTTTGCCATAACATTGAGACTGAACGCAGCTTTTCTTGGCGACCGCTTTTCTCGTAAGGACCTTCCCCCGACCAAGCCCACGCACCGTACAAACCTTGCAAAATCGCAAATTGCGCTTCGTTTTCATTCAGTAGTTTAACGTTTTCACCAGAGCCAGCAGAGCTGATAGCAGAAAGGGAGAAGTGGTGCTTTGGTGCGAGTTTCACTTTACTTAATGTCGCCAAAGCCACCCCAACTGGATAGTAAGTGCCACCAGTAGAAGCGGTTGCAAGGATGTAGC
>NZ_JAWOTW010000142.1:0-889 GCF_033339075.1 Vibrio sp. 970 | reverse complement strand
CCTAATTGATTGAAATTCAATTTGATTTTGGTTTCTTTTTAATCGGGCACATTGATGGTTTTGTAGTGTAACATTAATTTTACATTCCTCCGTAAGACCCATCGAAATAGAGATTTCGGCCGATGTATTCCAATTTCTCTCTACCTGCGCCAAGTTAGAAAAATCAGTTCAAACAGCTCAGTGAGGCTGTAAACAAATTAGTGACGCAAGGAGAAAGTCATGGTGGACACATACAACCCATTAGGTACAGACGGATTTGAGTTTGTTGAATACACAGCTGCTGACAGCAAAGGCATTGAACAACTAAAAGCGTTATTTACATCGCTAGGCTTTGCTGAAATAGCCAAACATCGTTCGAAAGAAGCATGGTTGTATCGACAAGGTGACATCAGCTTTATCGTGAACGCCCAGCCCCATAGCCAGGCGGAGGAGTTTGCTAAAGTTCACGGCCCATCTGTATGTGGTATGGCGTTTCGTGTGAAAGACGCGACGGTTGCGCTTGAACATGCTATTCAAAACGGCGGCATAGAATACAAAACTGAAATTGGTCCGATGGAACTGAGTATCCCTGCCATTTACGGCATTGGTGAAAGCTTGCTTTATTTTGTTGATCGTTATGGCAAGCAGAGCATCTACGACGTCGATTTCCGTTTTTATGACGATGCAGACGATCGCTTAGCAAAATCAGACGTTGGCTTGTACGAGATAGACCATCTCACGCACAATGTTAAGCAAGGTAATATGGATGTTTGGTCTGGTTTTTATGAGCGCATCGGGAACTTCCGAGAAATTCGATACTTCGATATCGAAGGTAAACTGACAGGCCTTGTTAGCCGCTCAATGACAGCGCCGTGTGGCAAAATCCGCATTCCAATTAATGAATCCTCGG
>NZ_JAWOTW010000141.1:0-889 GCF_033339075.1 Vibrio sp. 970 | reverse complement strand
GTTCTTATTCCAAATTCCTTTCCTTATTAAAGCGGGCGTGATGGTTAAGCCTAAGTGGGGGTGGCGCGATCGTGGGGTGGTAAAAATCCGCACGTTGATGATTCCCGCTTTGTTTGGCGTCTCTGTCAGTCAAATCAACCTGCTATTTGATACTTTTATTGCCAGCTTTCTACAAACTGGCTCAATCAGCTGGTTGTATTATTCCGATCGTTTGTTGGAGTTCCCGCTGGGGCTGTTTGGTATTGCGATTGCGACGGTGATTTTGCCTGCGCTGTCTCGTAAACATGTGGACTCGCAGAGCGAAGGTTTTGCACATACCATGGATTGGGGCGTTCGCATGGTAACGCTGCTCGGGATTCCGGCGATGTTGGGTTTGATGGCGTTGGCGAAGCCGATGTTGATGGTGCTATTTATGCGCGGTGAGTTCTCTCCACAAGATGTGCACCAAGCGTCTCTGTCGTTGCTCGCTTACGCATCTGGCCTATTGAATTTCATGTTAATTAAAGTGTTAGCGCCAGGCTATTACTCACGTCAAGACACAAAAACGCCAGTGAAATACGGCATCATCGCGATGGTGACTAACATGGTGTTCAACGCAATTTTCGCCTATTTCTACGGTTACGTCGGTTTGGCTATTGCTACGGCATTGTCAGCGTTCGTCAACATGGCGCTGTTGTACCGAGGTCTGCACATTGCAGGTGTCTATCAAATCACTAAGCGTACCGTCTTCTTTATTATACGTTTGGTTGTTGCTGGCGCTGCGATGGTCGCTGCGATCTTATGGCAATTGGAAGATATGTCGGTTTGGCTAGAGTGGAGCTTTGCTCACCGTAGCGGCATGTTAGGAACGTTAATTGGTCTAGGCGCCGCATTTTACCTAGCGGTTCTA
>NZ_JAWOTW010000140.1:0-890 GCF_033339075.1 Vibrio sp. 970 | reverse complement strand
AGTTAACGTAAAGACAGGATTGGTTCCTGCGGTTGCCGTATAAGTGAAACTACCATCTGGATTTGCCGTTTCACTCAATGTCACCGCAACACCTTGCGAAGTAAGCCCATCAACAGGCGTCGCACTGGCATCCAATTGGTAACTCACTACGCCGTCAGAACCTTGATTGGTGGTGAAGTGTCCGTCAATCGATACTGAACCGTCTTGAGCCGAGCCAATCTGCGCGAGGTCATCTTCATCAACGGTGATCGCTTGAACATTGTTAATTGTTGGCTGGTCATCAACAATGGTTACAGGGATGGTTGCCGATGACGTATCGCCATCAAAGTCGGTCGCGATGATTGGAAAGTTTAGCGTCAGTTCATCACTACCAGTCGCGTGATCGATTGGGCCTTCCAACGTAAAGTTGTATGAACCATCGGTATTCACCACCAGCGTAAATACTGAGTTGCCGTTTGCTGTCGCGGTGTAAGTGAAGCTGCCGTCGGCATTTGCGGTTTCTACCAGTTCAACGGCTTCACCATGTGAAGTCAAGCCATCAATTGGATTGGTCGATGCGTCGAGTTGATAACTCACCACTCGGTCGGAACCTTCTGTCGTGGTGAACTTGCCGTCAACCGAAACAGAATCATTTTGATCCGAGCCGATGCTCGCAAAGTCGTCTTCATCCACCGTTAAAGCTTCTACACCATCAATAGAAGGCGCATCATCTTTAACTTCTATAACGATTTCTGCGGCTTTTGCATCATTCGAACCGAGCGTCAAAGAAGAGCGGTCTCCGTCGGCATAAACGGCATAAACTGGACTGGTGAACGTTAAAGATTCGTCGTTTGAGACAGTATGATCAAGCTGTTCATAGAGGTTGACCTGATATTAGAATTGAGAAGGTG
>NZ_JAWOTW010000139.1:0-892 GCF_033339075.1 Vibrio sp. 970 | reverse complement strand
GTTCAGAGAGCCAATACCCAGTTCATTTTTCAATAGCTTGAAACGGTTACCTGGAGTGATCTGATTAAGCGCCATCGCACGAACCATCAGAGTGAGCGTTTGGCTGCCCGCGATGCCACCCATCGATGCAACGATTGGCATGAGCACGGCCAAAGCCACCACTTGAGCAATCACATCTTCAAACAGTCCGATAGTGACAGAGGCTAAAATTGCAGTCAGCAAATTGATGCCCAACCACACGCCACGTTTTTGTGAGCTTTTTAGTACTGGCGCAAATAAGTCATCGCCTTCATCCATACCAGTACCGGCCATTAAGCGCGCTTCGTAGATTTCTCGTTGCGTACTTAATGCAAATTGCCAATCGACCTCACCAATGAGAGTTTGGTCAGCATCTGTTACGGGGAGCGCGGGTAGGGCGCTATGCTCTAACGCCTCTACCGCTTCTGGCAGTGTCATTTTGCTGTCCAACACGGTAACGGTTTCAATCTCAAGTGTTTTCAAACGCACGCCTGAATCACTTCTTAAGATCTCGTAATAGTTTACTGCGCCACGGAACTGTTTGTTTCGGTTAATCAGGTACACTTGCTGCGGCGTATCGTAGCTGTAGCGTTCCATCAACTGCTTTGCGGTTCCGACCGTTATATTGAACGGCAGCGTAATGATTTTACGCTCCGCCCAGCGACCTAGCTCATCGTCTTCATATTCATTCGCTTGGTCGTACAGTTCAAGCTCGTCTTTTTCAATTAAAGCGAGCGCTTCATTGATGATGGATTCTGGTAACGAGTCTGCCCATTCGATCAACGATAAGTTGTCGAGTTTAGCGAGGGTGAGTTTCAGTTCGACTTCAGATAACGCATTGATGATAGAGAAACGTACATCGGCACGCATCTCT
>NZ_JAWOTW010000138.1:0-892 GCF_033339075.1 Vibrio sp. 970 | reverse complement strand
GTTATCGATCTCTCCCGAGGCTTTTAGATCCGACAGGCGTTGATTAATAAAGTGTTGTACTTCAGGTTTCATCTCTGGAGAAAAGGCCAGATAGATCGAATAGTCGGGGATCACAGCGCTAAAAGATTGAATCTCAAATTGTTCGAGTGGCAGTTCCAGACGTTTTAAGTTGTACATCCCCCGCGATTCCATCTCGACAAACGCCCTATCGCCTGGCGTTCTCTGAATTACGCGATATGCGGCGTCGTAATCTTTAACGCGCATCTCGTTGACGGTTTTATCTTCAAAAAACGGCATTAAGTTTGGGTAGTCGAAACCTAGCAGCAACACGATGGAACGACCTTTGATGTCTTGCATGGTATTGAATTTAAAAGGCGCATCACTGCTGGATACCAACACGTGTTTTACAGTGTAAATAGGCTCTTTAGATAAGTTTTCTGACTGAACTCGGCCCCAATCAGGGCTGCCGTATGTCAGCCAGTTTTCTTCCCCACCCGCTTCTAATAATGAAATCATGCGCTTAAACGGATAGGTGTGAAAATTCACCTTATAATCTGAGTTGGCAAAAATCGCGTTGACAATATCCGTCACGATCCCGGCGTGTTGTTGGCCGTGTTGTTCGATTTGAAATGGACTTGCTTGGTCGGCGATAACGTAATAATTCACCTCTTCAGCGGCGGTCGCTGCACTGACTGCCATACAACTAAAAGCCAATACACGTAGAAGTCCTTTCATCCTATCCTCGATTATTATTTGCTCACGACTATATTTAGAGTAGCGCAAGATTATCGGAGTGATTTCATATGGATGTAAAAGAGCGAACTCAACGCCGGTTTAGTATCGGTAACCAGCTTATGCTGGCGGTTTTAACGTTGAGTTTGAGCTTTACGTT
>NZ_JAWOTW010000137.1:0-895 GCF_033339075.1 Vibrio sp. 970 | reverse complement strand
CTGAAACCATGCCAATGCGATCAGTGCAATCAGCGCGTATAAAATCAAATAGACTACATCTGCTTGCAATACTGCCGTCAGTACGGTGTGGTGATTGATTAACGCTACAACGCGAAAACCTTTATCCAACAAATGTGTCGCGTACGCGAGGTAGTTTGGTGACAGCAATAATTGGTTATCCGCAAACTCACTTTCGTCACTTTGCGCGGTTAGCTCGCCGTAATATTCGGGCAACGTGTCACCGTATTGGCGAGTTTCAGTCAGTTCATTGATGGCCGTTGGTGAGAGTGGAAACAGTGCGCGATAGCGCCAATCGGGTAGGTTGCTCATAAACACTACGTTGTGTTTGTCGGTCACCAAAACGTCTGCGCCACTTTGTGCAAGGCGCTGTTCCAATTGCTCCAAATTCACTTTTACCGTGATGACGCCGATGACATCGCCGTTCAACCATAGTGGAGAGGAAAAGAAGTAGCCTCGTTTGTTAGAGCGTACACCTAACCCCACGTATTGGGCTGGCTCACCACGACGGGCATTTTTAAAGTAAGGGCGATAACTAAAACTCGAACCGACAAACGTATCCGCCTGTTGATAGTTACTCGAAGCGATAACCAAGCCTGTTTTATCATGGACATAAATGGTATCGGCCAAACTTTGCTTCAGCCATTGCGCCAACAGTAAGTTCAGTTCTGTCGACGGTGCACCTTTCTCAACGGCTTCAAGCAAGCGTGGGTCATGGCTAAGCAAATTGGGAATTTGTTCAAACTTCGCCAGTTCGTAGTCGACTTCTTGTGAGACTTGAGCCGCTTGGCTTTTGAGCTTTTGTTGCCATTGATCGTGTTGATAGCGAGTTGCGTAGTGATGCGTAAGAGCAAGCCCTAAAATGCCGATAAAAAAC
>NZ_JAWOTW010000136.1:0-897 GCF_033339075.1 Vibrio sp. 970 | reverse complement strand
AGAGCCACGGATATGCAACAAAAGCAGATGATAGAAGAATTTAAAACGATAGTCGGGGAAGAGAATGTCCTGACCGATCAGGTTAAAACCAAATACTACCGCTCAGGTTTTCGCTCTGGTAGTGGTACAGCGCTTGCCGTCGTGTTTCCTAACACTTTGTTAGAACAATGGAAGATCATTAAACAGTGTGTCGAGGTGAACTGCATCATCATCATGCAGGCTGCGAAAACAGGTCTCACAGAAGGCTCTGCACCAAGTGGTAACGACTATGACCGCGATGTCGTGGTGATCAACATTACCAAAATCAAAAAAATTCATCTGCTGGATGGTGGCAAACAGGCGGTGTGCTTACCCGGTGCAAGTCTACACTCACTAGAAAAAGAACTCAGAGCCGTTAACCGCGCGCCGCATTCTATTATTGGATCTTCATCGCTAGGAGCGACGGTTGTCGGTGGCATTGCCAATAACTCAGGCGGTGCGTTAGTGAAACGCGGCCCGGCGTATACTGAGCTTGCCATCTACGCGCAGGTCGATAAGCAGGGCAACCTCCATCTGGTTAACCATCTTGGTATTGATGGCTTGGGTGAGACGCCGGAAGAGATTCTTCACAATCTGCAAGAAGGTAATTTCGACCCAAGCAAGATCGTTCACGATGATCGCATGGCATCAGACAAAGAATATGATGAACGAGTTCGTGACGTAACGTCTGACATCCCTTCACGTTTTAATGCTGACGAGCGTCGCTTGTTTGAAGCGAGCGGCTGTGCGGGCAAATTGGGCGTGTTTGCAGTGCGTGTTGATAGCTACCCAGTGCCAAGCAAAGAGCAAGTGTTTTACTTGGGCACGAACGACGCAAACAAGTTAACCAAATTGAGAAAAGATTTTCTGACTCAATTT
>NZ_JAWOTW010000135.1:0-899 GCF_033339075.1 Vibrio sp. 970 | reverse complement strand
GATAGCAAACATTGTTCGATAAGCAGTTTGTGACTGTAGAGAGCTTACTCTCACTTCGTCCAGTCAGATAAGTGGCTTTCCCTTCCGCATCATAAAGCTTGGCCAACTCCGCCCCTAAGCCGCTACTTGCACCTGTGATTACAATCATTTTCTACCTCGTTCGTAAAAGTGCTTTCTAATGTGTGTACCAATTAAGGTAACGGAATATAGGCTGATTCACATCTTACGAACGCCATTCTTTGAAGCAGCAAGACTTTCTGATTTTAACGCTCGTTAACTTCTAAATATGCCCAATAGTTTTCAAAACTATCCAATGGTTCGGATACCAGTACCTTGATCACGAAGCCCATCAAGCACAAAGAGAACCCAGAAATTTCACCTATGCTTAAACAAAGAATAACGTTTTGAATTTCCTATCGACTTTCTCACTTAAGATAAGAGGCACATGAGAATGACCGGCTCCAAATGGCAGTGGCTGCTTAAACAAATGACACGCAAACTGTGGGTTCGTACATCACTTTTCGCCTTACTTGCTGTTGTAACCGCCCTGATCTCTATTGTTTTAAATAAATTCATTACCCTGCCTCCCACCATCAATGTCAGTAATGAGCTGCTGAATAACATATTGAATATTCTCGCGACGTCGATGCTGGCGGTGACGACGTTTTCACTCAACATTATGGTTTCAGCGTACAGCGCGGCCAGTGCAGGGGTCACTCCTAGAGCTACCAAGCTATTGATGGAAGACAGCACAACGCAAAATGCTCTGGCGACTTTTCTTGGCTCATTCTTGTTTAGTTTGGTAGGCATCATCGCACTTGGTATTGGCGCCTATCACGAGCAGGCACAGATCTATTTGTTCATCGTAACCATGGTGGTGATCATTATGATCATCCTGA
>NZ_JAWOTW010000134.1:0-904 GCF_033339075.1 Vibrio sp. 970 | reverse complement strand
GAGATTACAACCAAAGAGCTGGGATCTCAACGATCCTTTTCTAAGGTAATGAACGTCCTCAAGAAAAACGCCTCCCAATGGGAGGCGTTTTTCGTATCTGCCAGTTGTAAAAAGGTCGCCTACACTAGCGACCTTGGGGATTCGTACAACGAGCGTTACGTTAAATATTCGCTATTAACGATACTCCCATGCATGCATAATATCTCCAAATCAACTATAAGGACTTAAAGTGAAAAAACTGATTTTACTAGCACTCTTAAGTGCAAGTGCAAGTGCAAACGAGGTAGACCATTTTTATGTCGGCGGCAATTTACTTGTAGGTCACAATACTGAGTTAGATGCTGGTATTGCAACTATTGATGAAAGCAACGACTTAGGTGGAGGGGTGTATGCTGGTTATAATTTTGCAGTTCACCCTAATGTAGATTTAGGTGTGGAGTTAGAATACCAACATTTTGGTGAAGCTGAATTTAATGAAGATGCCAGTGTTAAAGGTGATGCCTTTTATATTAACGCACGCCCTAAGTTTATAGATAAAGGTAATAAATTATATAGCGCACTCATTCTTGGCGTTGGTTCATTAAAGGGCGAAACCAACGTCTTCGGTATATCTGAATCAGAATCCAAGTTCTCTTATCAAGCAGGATTGGAAGTAGGTTACATGCTTGACAATGTAGACCTTGCTATCGGCTACAGATACAGGTCTGCTGAATTTGATGGTGTAGATATCAACATTCAAGGTGTGACAGTTGGTATGAGATATAACTTCTAGTAGCTTGCGACGAATGAGTTATCACAACCAAAAAGCTTCCCATTCGGGAGGCTTTTTTAAGTGCTGTTTATATGTGTTACGTTAAATTAATCATTACTTTCTTTTAAACCAAAGCGGTCCCACTCTATCAGC
>NZ_JAWOTW010000133.1:0-914 GCF_033339075.1 Vibrio sp. 970 | reverse complement strand
ATCATCAAGCATGAAAGTTTGTGTGCGGCACTGAGTTACATTTTGGCCAACAAATTAAACACGGCGTCGATGCCAGCAATGGCCGTTCGTGAAGTGGTCGAAGAGGCATTTGCCGCAGACCCTACCATCACGGATTTTGCTGCGTGTGACATTTGTGCGACGGTCAACCGCGACCCTGCTGTTTCCATGTACTCAATGCCATTATTGTATTTGAAAGGTTACCACGCGCTGCAAGGCTATCGCGTGGCTAACTGGTTGTGGAAACAAGGCCGTCATGCCCTCGCGACGTATTTGCAAAACCAAATTTCTGTGGCGTGTCAGGTAGACATTCACCCAGCAGCACGTATTGGTAGCGGCATCATGCTCGACCATGCGACGGGCATCGTGATTGGTGAAACAGCAGTGGTTGATAACGATGTGTCGATCCTGCAAGACGTCACCCTAGGTGGTACAGGTAAAGAGTGCGGCGATCGTCACCCGAAAATCCGTGAAGGCGTGATGATTGGTGCAGGTGCCAAAATTCTTGGTAATATCGAAGTGGGCGAAGGGGCGAAAATCGGCTCTTGCTCCGTAGTATTGCAAGCGGTGCCACCGCACACGACCGTGGCGGGCGTACCCGCGAAAATCGTCGGTCGACCAAAAACAGACAAACCGTCTCTCGATATGGACCAAGGCTTTAACGGTAAATCACAAAGCTTTATCCATGGAGATGGCATTTAACCGTCTTCTGATCCTTTGAAAATAATGTGGTAGGTAACTCTCAAGTGCGAAAACAAAATCACCCAGTGCTCCGCTCGGCTATTTTATTAACTTGTGCTTTATCTGCCACCTATCCCCTCTCTTCTTTCGCCGCTAGTCAGCAAGAGCTCAAAGGCGTTTCCAGCGAAATCAATCGCCAAAAGAAGGCGCTAACC
>NZ_JAWOTW010000132.1:0-916 GCF_033339075.1 Vibrio sp. 970 | reverse complement strand
CCGTGCAGGCGAATTAGATTTTGGTATCGTGCAATCGGATTGGCAGTACCACGGCTACAACGGTACGAGCAAGTTTGCGGAACAAGGCCCGTACAAAAAACTGCGTGCAATGTTCTCTCTTCATACAGAACCTTTCAACATCATCGCACGTGCTGACTCTGGTATCGAAAACGTTCAAGACCTAGCAGGTAAGCGTGTCAACATCGGTAACCCAGGTTCTGGTGACCGCGCGACAATGGGTGTAGTAATGGATGCAATGGGCTGGACAAATGACAGCTTCAAACTTGCTTCAGAGCTAAAAGGCTCAGAGCGTTCTCAAGCCCTTTGTGACAACAAAATTGATGCGTTCATCTACATGGTTGGCCATCCAAACGGTTCAATCAAAGAAGCAACCACATCATGTGATGCGAAGCTAGTGCCTGCAACTGGTCCTAAGATCGACAAGATCGTCGCAGACAACCCGTACTACGCATTCAGCACAGTGCCGGCTGGTATGTACCGTGGTACAGATAAAGACGTGAAGAGCTTTGGTGTTGCGGCAACAATGGTAACAACATCTGATGTTTCTGATGAAGTTGCATACAACGTTGCTAAAGCCGTGTTCGAGAACTTCGACACCTTCAAACGTCTGCATCCAGCTTTTGCTAACCTGAAAAAAGAAGACATGGTGAAAGCAGGTATTTCTATCCCTCTTCACCCTGGTGCAGAAAAATACTACAAAGAAGTGGGTCTAATTAAGTAAGCACTCACTTATTTCAATCTCAGGCAGAAAAAGATGGTTTTCTGCCTGATTGAGTATGCTGGTTGTAGCACGTTGAACCAGCATGCTTTGTTCATTTGCCAGTTTTTCTTAGAACTGCGCACTCAATACCCAAGAAAACACTTTAACGCCGCCAACAAAGCACTCGGTACTCTT
>NZ_JAWOTW010000131.1:0-922 GCF_033339075.1 Vibrio sp. 970 | reverse complement strand
TTAGCACCGTTCCCCTCTCTAACTTTGTTGCTTTAGATCAATCCCACATCATTATTGTGGGAAACCACAATACCGCCTAACTATTGATTTCCTCAGAATGCCTTACCCACAAAGGGGTAGAACGCATTTCCGCTTATTTTAAGCCATGAACACCAAAAATGATTAAGAAACGTTCATGCCTGTACTCCCCCTTCAAAAGCATTCTATCTGTCGAAACATCAAGGATTCGGCAGCAAAACTTTAAATTAAAATACGGAAGCAACTCATGAAAAAATCGACAATTGCGTTGGGTGTGTTGGCCGCTGTCGCAGCGGTTGGCTACTCAGCTTACAATACGATGTTCTCAGCTGAGGCTGTGATTGTGGATGCTGCTGCTCAAGAGCAGAAGTTCACACAGTACGCTCACCCAGAACACTTCATCTCTGCACAACAACTGAAATCGCTGATGGATGGGGACAAAGACGTGGTTGTGATCGGTGCGCTAAACCCTATCAAACCAGATAGTCCTATTTCTGGTTCTTACACTATGTGGCGTAACGATTACTCAGCGACTGAAGACGCCTACGACTTCGGCGGTATGAGTAATAGCACAGAAGAAATGGAAACAATCCTAGGCAGCTTCGGCGCAACAACAGACAGCACAATCGTCGTCTACGCTGCGGGCTCACACCACGATGCTGCGCGTCTTTACTGGCAAATCCATAACCTTGGCCATCAAGATGTTCGTTACCTTGACGGGGGCTTGAACGCTTGGATGGGCGCTGGCTACCCAACAGGTTCTGCAAACCAAAGCGTTGCAGCGGTTGAATACAACGCACCTAACACACAACAAGATAACAATGCCCTAGCAACGCTAGACATGGTTATCGCAGCGCAAAACAACCCTGATTGGGTGATCCTAGATACTCGCGGCAACGACGAG
>NZ_JAWOTW010000130.1:0-923 GCF_033339075.1 Vibrio sp. 970 | reverse complement strand
ACACCTTGATACCGCCACCCGTAGAGGTCGAACCCGCACCAATCAACATCAAAACGATCATGATGAGTAATGCCGGTTGCGTGAACTGCGTTAAATCAACACTGTTAAAACCCGCTGTCCGCGCACTGGCTGATTGGAAGAAAGCGGCCAGCCATTGCCCGCCAGTAGTGAGCGAGCCCATGGTGTTGGGGTTGTGACGTTCCAAAAGCCAAAACAGCACCGTTCCCACCAACAGCAGTAACGGCGTGGCAATCAACATTATTTTGGTGTGAATATGTAAGAAGTGGAAACCTTTACGCCAATGTCGCCAAACGTCACCAATCACAGTGAAACCCAAGCCGCCAAAGATAAACAGACCAGCTAAGGTGAAACTCACTAACGGATCGTTGACAAAACTCATCATGCTGTCAGAGAAGAGAGCGAAGCCAGCATTATTGAAAGCCGAAATAGAGTGGAACAGCGCATAGAACATGCCCGTCTGCCACCCCATTTCTGGCACCCAACGATACGAGAGGAAGACAAAACCTATCGCCTCTGCCACCAGCGCAAATGTGACGATCTTTTTCACCAAACGACGCAGGTTGACTTGCCTTTCTTGGCCAAGTGCTTCTTTGGCTAATGCCTGCTGACGTAGACTCAAGCGCACCCCAAACATATAGAGCAGCACCGCAGATAAGGTCATTTGCCCTAAGCCGCCGATCTGCATCAAACACATCAGAAGAATTTTACCCGCGAGCGTAAAATGTTGGCCAGTATCGACCACACCCAATCCCGTCGCACTAATGGCTGAAGTCGCGGTAAACAACGCGTCAGTAATAGACAGACCAGAAACCGAAAAAACCGGTAGCGTAAGCAGAACAGCAGAAGGCAATAACACTCCGAGAAAGCTCAGCAATATAATGCGCGGTTCGCCACCTTTCGCT
>NZ_JAWOTW010000129.1:0-925 GCF_033339075.1 Vibrio sp. 970 | reverse complement strand
CGTGTCGAGCAGAACTTTACCTTGGGGCTCAGCAATCCACTCATCGCCACCGGCTTGCTCTAAAAGCTTACCTGCCAGCGTTGCCACTTGTTCACCATATTGGCAATCAAGCTGATAACGGCTTTGCACGCTACAAATGGTGCGAGCACGAATGTCATTTTGACGCAGCTCGTCGACCATTTCATAAACCAAGCCTTCACGCAGTGCGCCGCCCGCGAGTGTCATCGCATCGATTTCAAGTAACTCGAAAATCGCGATAAGAATAGACAGGCCGCTAGGGAAGACCAAGGCACGCTCAAGCGTTAAACCTTCGATGTCGAGCTCTTCCAAATGATCGGCTAGCATGGCTTGCTTTTGTAAACGCTTAAGTTTGGAGTGAGTAATTACTTCGTCCATACCCTGCGCCAGCATGATTTCTTGTAGCGCCTGAACGGTACCAGATGCACCTACGCACACATCCCAACCAAGATCGGTGTACTGTTCTAAGATTGGCTTGATGGTTTGCTTTGCGCCTTCAATCGCAGCTTCGAAGTTACGGGCATTCAGTTGGCGATCTTTAAAGAAGTTCTCCAACCATGTCACGCAGCCCATTTTTAGGCTGGTGAGGGCTTTCGCTTCAAAACCTTCGCCAATAATCAGCTCAGTGCTCGCGCCACCAATATCAACCACAAGGCGACGACCACTACCACCTGATGTGTGGGCAACACCTTTATAGATAGTGGCTGCTTCTTCTTCACCAGAGATGACTTCGATTGGCTGCCCCAGAATCTGGTTTGCTTTCTCTAGAAATACATCCACATTGGTGGCAGTACGTAAAGTCGCTGTGCCGACAATGCGAATGTTTTGTGTAGGAATGTCCTGCAAGCGTTCCGCAAATAGACTTAAGCAGTCCCATCCTCGCTGCATAGCTTCCATACTAAGAGAA
>NZ_JAWOTW010000128.1:0-931 GCF_033339075.1 Vibrio sp. 970 | reverse complement strand
CTTGCAGAGCTAAAGACCACACCACCCGACACGGTAAATCCATTCTTCGTAACTCGTCGTGATCGTTCATCAATCGCTTTTTTGACTCGTTCGAGAATGTGCTTCATCCCTTCAATATCTTCATCGTATATCGCGAGAATAAACTCCTCACCACCAAAGCGAGATGCAACGTCACTGTGACGAATGTTGTCTCGGATGCACTTCGCGACCAGTTGAATCGCAGAGTCACCTACATCATGGCCGTAAGTATCATTGATAGTCTTAAAGCTATCGATATCGAACACAGCCAATGCCACGTTCTTCTTCGTCATTTTATTACGCCAAACGGCCTGCATTCCTCTGCGGTTGAGCAGCCCTGTCATTGGGTCTCTTGCAGCAAGATCTTTAAAGTAGCGACGTTCGGTGTGCATGTTGACATAAAACAGTACTACGGTACTCAATACGTAAATGAAGACCGCGACCACGATGCTGTGCTTTTCAAAGAACGTTAAATTCTTAATCTCGCTCCATAAGTTATATTCGTAATAAATACTGTGATTGGCACTCAAGCGCTCTTTTTCAATGGGCTTGATCCGCACGGCATCTTCAGGAATCGTTTGGAAATTGGAAACTAAGTGCAGCTTCCCGACAAGGTTTTCAGAAGTCGTGAGCAGCGCATCGACATCAAAATCAATCGAGAGCACCCCTTGGTGGACGCCTTTTTCGTAAATTGGCACTGTTAAACTGATGATTTGCCCTTCCATGGAATCAAGCATCGGCCCAGGCCCAGCCAATGTAATGTTGACCTTATCTTGCGCGGTTTTTTGCCAGAATGGCCTCGCCTTTAACGTTGACCAAAGCTCTTTAGTAAAATTCTTCGAGTACTTATCGGGCGACGAAATCACATAACCACGTTTATCGATGTAATGGATACCAACAATGTGGGATTCAA
>NZ_JAWOTW010000127.1:0-934 GCF_033339075.1 Vibrio sp. 970 | reverse complement strand
CGGCACGAACCCAATTTACCTGCAATCAAACAGTGGCCTTGAGCGTGTTGAAATTGGCTACAATATTGAAACGCCAGTACCTGACTATTCACTCACGGTTGATGGTCTTGCTAGTGAGTACATAATTGGTACAGAGCCAACCGCTTTAGACCTCACTCTTACCGCAGAGGGCGACTTAACCGCCGAGTTAACGGTTTACAATCATCATCGCGAACCACTAGCAAGTTGGACGGGTTCAATTCAAGATGGTGCAAGCGAACAAGTAGAACTCACGCTGAGCAAATCAGAACCGGGGCACCACATGTTAGTGACCCGCATTAAAGATACCGATGGCAACCTTGTCGATCAGCAAACTCTGGATTTCCATCTAAAAAGTGAGGAAGTCACCCCACCACCATCAGGCGAATACGACTTTGTATTCCCTGAGGGGCTTTCTAGCTACACAGCAGGTACAAAAGTGTTAGCAAGCGACGGCGCGATTTATCAATGTAAACCATTCCCTTACTCTGGCTACTGCGTACAGTGGAGTGAGAGTGCAACACAATTTGAGCCAGCGACAGGCTCACACTGGGAAATGGCTTGGGATAAGCTGAACTAATCTCGCAGACGATAGACGTAAAGAACCCCGCCAATCGCGGGGTTCTTTTTACTTTATCAATCACTGCGAGTTAAAGACAAAAGTGGCAGTTTTCTCGACTTAAACCATAACCACCAGACAGATTGGTGATATGAGTTCTGCCTTCTTGAAGCCCCATTTCATACCCTTCGAGTAGAACGGATTGGCGCATCGACAAGCGTTGCACATGAAATTCATCCGGCGGTGCAATCACTCTCACGCGGGTTCCTTGTGGTGGATTGCGGATAAATTCCAAGGACTCATTGTAGTTCTCTGAACGATGCAACATCGCTTCTGCCATTTTAGGATGTTCAGCAA
>NZ_JAWOTW010000126.1:0-938 GCF_033339075.1 Vibrio sp. 970 | reverse complement strand
AGCCGAGCTACCAAATATGCTGGCTGACGCGATGATCCAGCTAGAAGAAACCAAAAACGAACTTCGTAGCTACTTGGATGGCATCGATGTTGATCCAGGTCGTATGGCTTATGTCGAAGAGCGTTTTTCTAAAGTGATGTCGATGGCTCGTAAGCATCATGTTATGCCTGATGAGTTATACCAACATCACCAAGACCTTCTAGCACAAATCGAAGCATTGGATTGCTCTGATGAACGTCTGGATGAATTGGCTCAAGAAGTGGAACAGAAATACCAAAGCTTCCTGACTCAAGCGGAAAAGCTGCATAAATCACGCAGCCGTTACGCAAAAGAACTGAACAAACTGATCACACAAAGCATGCACGAACTGAGCATGGAAAAAGCCGTCTTCAGTATTGAAGTAAACAACGAAAACACACATCCGTCGCCATTGGGTATGGACAGTGTGTGCTTCTTGGTCTCCACTAACCCGGGGCAACCTTTACAACCAATTGCGAAAGTTGCGTCAGGTGGTGAGTTGTCCCGTATCTCGCTAGCGATCCAAGTGATCACTGCTCAAAAAGTAGACACGCCAAGTTTAATCTTCGATGAGGTGGACGTGGGTATTAGTGGCCCAACAGCTGCGGTAGTAGGCAAAATGCTACGCAAGCTTGGAGAATCGACTCAAGTCATGTGTGTCACACACTTACCGCAAGTAGCCGGTTGTGGCCACCAACAAATGTTTGTCGCAAAACACACCAAAGGTGGTCAAACGGAAACACAAATGCGCGCACTAGATGAAGAACAACGTGTGGCAGAACTGGCTCGTTTACTCGGTGGTAGCCAAATCACTGATTCAACATTAGCTAACGCGAAAGAGCTCCTTATCGCCGCCTAACCCTATGACACAGAGTCATCGGCAATCCAGTTGATGACTCTTTTCATATTAATCACTTCAG
>NZ_JAWOTW010000125.1:0-941 GCF_033339075.1 Vibrio sp. 970 | reverse complement strand
GGGCATGGAAGGTGATATTGAAGCGAAGTTCACGACAGGTAAAGCACTGGTGTTTGGTCGAGGGGTAGAGAAGAACATCCCGAAAGGCCATCAACTCATCGAAACGGCGGCCGAAGAAGGTTGCGTTGCTGCGATGCTTTACATGGGAGAGTGGCAGCTCTCGCCTGAAAATACTTCAGGCCATAAAGCCGATGCGCTTTACTGGTTTATGAAAGCGGCAGAAAAAGACAGTGCAGAAGGCAAAATTCAAGTCGGCTTGTGTTATCTAAACGGCATTGGCGCAGACAAGAGCATGGTGAAAGGTTGCTATTGGCTGGAACGTGCTGCTGAGGGCGGCAGCGCAGAAGCGATGTACCATGCAGGCGAAGCATGGAAAGACAGAGGAAAAACAGGCAATGCGATTGCGTATGTTTGGTTGTTTCTTTCTGCCAATATGGGTTATCAACCAGCTCGCGCCCTTCGCGATGAAGTGGCGGCGAACATCGGTGTGGATGTGGTGGTTGGACTTCAATCCATTGCGAAGCCTCTGCAAAGAAAGCTCGCATCTGGCATGGTGAAAAAGCACTCGATCATTCGTGCGCTGAACAAGGTGTACAAACGTGACGTATATTTCCCTGGCGAAGAAGAGCTTAACGAAGTGTTAAGTGACGAGCACAAATCTGGGGCGAATACGTGGGAAGAGACGACGGAGCTGAACTTCGAACCGGATATGACAACGGTCACAACAGAAGATCAATCAGCGAAACCACCTGAGCAGAAAACGCCTTCCAAAGATGTGCTCGATTTTACGCAGAATTTTTTACAACCTTAATCTTCGAAGAGCCTCAGTAATGAGGCTTTTTTATTGCCTGATAACAGCTACTGGCAAGCGCCTCTAGGCGATGCCGCCCTCTCTCTTCCCATCCCTATTTTTACAACAATCTCTATATAGAGACGAGTAC
>NZ_JAWOTW010000124.1:0-944 GCF_033339075.1 Vibrio sp. 970 | reverse complement strand
AAATTCAAGAAATCTACCCATCTGCCGATATAACTTTTGTCATTGGTCCTGATAATTTCTTCAAATTTGCTAAATTTTATAAGGCGGAAGAAATTACGGAACGTTGGACTGTCATGGCGTGCCCAGAAAAAGTTAAAATTAGAAGCACGGATATCCGCAATGCACTCATAGAAGGCAAAGATATCAGCACCTATACGACACCAACTGTCAGTGAACTGTTGCTCAACGAAGGCTTATATAGAGAAACATTATCTGGTAAATAAGAGGTCGGTTTTCATGGTCAGAGTAGCCGTATTTAGTGCATGTGCGCTGCTTGTGGTGACGCAAGCTAACTCCGCATGTAACTATCTTTCTGATCGCTCCGTGGTGTTTGAAGACAACACCATGCCCATCTGTGAAGAAATTTTTGATACTGTTGGTGTGCTTAGTACCGATACCTTAGATTGGTATGCTGCTGAAGCGACAGCAGAAGGACCAACAGAAAACTACTGGGAAGAGTGGGCAATCAAATCGCAAGACATTCCGTTTCTTACTCAAAACGTAGACAAAAACTATTTTGGTCTTGGTATTTGGATGCCAGAAGAGCTACGTGAAGAAGAAAACAAAATGACCACAGAAGAGTGGCTTCGCAGCCATGGTCTCATGTTCAGCATCGGTTTTGGTAATAAAGCTGATGGTGAGCCAAGAATGCGCTTCGACTATCGTTGGCACGAGTATTACGACGCCGACTGGATGATGCAAATTGAAGTGCCATTTTAGTTCATCGTTTTTCACCAATCGTTCGATGTGTGTCGTGCTTGGGGTTACTTGGGGAAATATGTGACCCTACGTGAGGCAAAGAATAAGAAAAGGGCGTACCGCAAAGTACGCCCTTTTCGATCTTGTGTTCGCAATTTTGTGTGAGAAAACGCTATACACCGCTGACTTATAGCGCTTCACCAAAC
>NZ_JAWOTW010000123.1:0-946 GCF_033339075.1 Vibrio sp. 970 | reverse complement strand
ATCAAAATCTTCTTGTTTGAACGCTGGCGACAGCAGCATCTCTTCAACAATTTTCAGTGTTGGCTCTAAATTCTTTTCTAAAGAAGAAACGCTGATGTTCGTCGTGTAGCCTGTGGCATCGACAGAGATCATGCTGCCGAGTTTATCGAGCTCAGCTTGAATTTGTTCCACGCTACGTTTGGTCGTTCCTTCTTGCAACATAGCGGCCGTCAGTTGCGCTAGGCCTTCTTTGCCTTTTTCCACAAAACGCGTGCCCGCAGGCAAGCTGAATTGCATCATGACTGTCGGAGTTTCGTTGCTCACGGTGCCGAGTAGTTCAGAGCCGTTGTCAAAGTGCACATTGTACAGTTCTGGCATTGTTGCTTTCACTGGCTCACCGACCGGTGGCTGCACTGAACGATCAAAATTGTCCGTTGCGCGGCGATAGGCTAACTGATCATCGGTAATTTTTTTGTACTCTGGCAAGGTACGTTCTGGCGTTGTAAATGTCGCAGACTTAACAGCAAGATCCGTTTTGCCTTTTGGTACCACGCTCAAGGTGACTTTCGACTTACCTTGAATAAAGTTTTGGTACACCTTCTCAACAGATTGAGGAGTCACGGCGCGAATCTGTTCCAATTGTTTTTCAATCAAGTCAGGTTGGCCAAAGAAAGTTTCATTCGACGCTAGCTGTGTGACTTTACCTTTCACGCTTTCAAGCGCGAAAATCGCATCCGCTTCAGCTTTACCTTTCAACTGCTCCAGACGATCGTCAGTGACGCCTTTCTCTGCAAACTTGCTCATCGACTTCATAAGCTCATCATACAAGGTCGAAAGATCGCCTTTGTCTCCAGAATCTCCCATCGCGTAGACATAGAAATTACACGCAAGCTCTGCACAGTCATGGAAGGAACCCGCATCAACCGCTTTTTGCGTCTTCACTAAATCTTGGTACAGCACGCTGTTG
>NZ_JAWOTW010000122.1:0-948 GCF_033339075.1 Vibrio sp. 970 | reverse complement strand
TGACTCTCTGTACAATTAAGAAGCCTCGCTAGAAATAGCGAGGCTTTTTTATTTCAGCGCAAGCTGGAAATGAGAGGGGTTGTTCCAATCTGGAAAACTAACTGGTTAGGTCTATCCATTTTCACGAATGCATTTTGGTGACTCTTTTGGAGCAAGCCAAAAACCGATTTCATGCATCGCAGACTTTGGAGATGATGTCGTCGTAACCCGTAAAAGATTGGTTGGCTAAATAGCGTTGCCTCAATCAACGCCATACTTGTTCGATAGGGTTTAGTTTTGGGAATAGGGCGGAAGTTTGATGACACTGACATTTTAAAGTCCTTGGCTTTATCTTTTATGTATTGGCTCAACAGCTCTCTTTGCTCGGAAGTTAAGAATGGTGGTCTTCCTATTCTTGGCTTTTCTTGCCGTCCTTCCAGCCCTTCTTCAAGAAAGGTTTAAACCTACTTATTGACACTGGTTCGGCTTACCTTGAGAAACCTGGCAATTTGTGTGCGTGAGTGTCCATTTTTGAAATGAGCAAGGGCCAGTGGTCTCATTTTCATCTGAATGGATTTTTGCTGACTTGCGAGCTTTTTAAAGTCGATATTAAGGATGGAATGATGGTGGTTTAGGTCGATAAATAGCGAACACATATAGAGCATTTTTTACTAATAGTTATAAGGCTTTTAGATAGGTGAGTTTTTAGCGATGTTATTGTGGGGAGTGCGTAGGACGGAGGTTTCTTAGTAAAGAGGCTATTGCGGTCAGAAAGGGGGGAACTTATATTTAAGAAACTCTTTGTATTTTTAAGTGACCGGCTTGATAAAGCTTAAGATCTGGCAGGTTTTCGTAAGCTAGGGTGACTTGATTGCGTCCTGAGTGCTTTGAATAGTACATCGCTTTATCGGCCTCGATTAGAAGCTCTTTTGCGTTGGATTGTTGTGAATTCAACTCTGCTACACCAAT
>NZ_JAWOTW010000121.1:0-948 GCF_033339075.1 Vibrio sp. 970 | reverse complement strand
AGTGTCTGCTGACATCGCAGAACAAGCTCGTCAATCTCTAGACAACGTGAAAGCGGTTGTTGAAGCATCTGGTCTTAAAGTGTCAGACATCGTGAAAATGACGGTTTTCGTTAAAGATCTAAACGACTTCGGTACAGTAAACGAAGTGTACGGCAAATTCTTTGATGAGCACGAAGTAGCAAACTACCCTGCTCGCTCTTGTGTTGAAGTTGCACGTCTACCAAAAGACGTAGGTATCGAAATTGAAGCAATCGCGGTTCGCAAATAATTGCGATATCAGATTGAATGAATAAAAAATGGGTAGCCTTAGCTACCCATTTTTGTGCTCGGTGTTTAACCCGTTCAAGCGGCGTTACGCTGTTTTACTTCTTCATCCAGCGCTTCTAGCTTTTCTTTCATCTGCTCGCGGCATACATTTGCGAGTTCACGAATGCCATCTTTACCGTAACCTTCAGTGCTCACCGGTGGCAACATTTCAACAATCACATGACCATTGTTCCAGCGGTTAAGTTTAATGTGGTCAGTGGAGCTACATACGATTGGAATAATTGGCACTTCAGCGCCAATTGCTGCATGGAACGCACCCGTTTTAAACGGCAGCAAACCACGACCACGTGAGCGTGTACCTTCTGGGAACATCCAAACCGACACATCACTTTCTTTCATGCTGTTAACCACTTGGTCGATCGTACCTTTCGCTTTTGAACGGTTTGCACGGTCAATCAGAATATTGCCCGTCAACCAGTAAAGCTGACCAAACCATGGCATCCACGCTAGGCTTTTCTTACCGACAGTCACCACTTTCGGTGTCACTGCCGCAGACACAGTAAACATGTCCCAGTTGTTTTGGTGGTTAGCGATGTAAACGTGCTGACCACGAGAGTACGCATCTTCAGGAATACGTAATTCTAGCGTTACCCCAAATACGCGAGACATCTTGGCAAACAA
>NZ_JAWOTW010000120.1:0-950 GCF_033339075.1 Vibrio sp. 970 | reverse complement strand
AAGCCTCCCAATCGGGAGGCTTTTTTGTTTGGAGAGTTGTCAGATCTAAAAGATCAGCATTGAGATCAAACGCTTTTGGGATTAATCTCTTTCTCCAGATGTGAAAAAACCAGCCGTAGGAAGCTGGTTTATTTCGGAATACTCACAGGTTTGAACGGCCGTGAAGTCCTTCCATGATAGACCATATCAAGTAAGCACTTCAAGAGTATTTCTGCACTCTGTTTGGAATCAAGATGTTTTGGACAGAACGACGCGCATCACTCACCGACCAAGGGATGTTCCAAAGGTGAGAGGTAAAGGCACTAATCAGAACTAAGCACCAAGCTCGATAAATCCGCCCCTTGTAGCTGCTAGAGGGGACAAGCGGAAAAGGAATAACTGATTAGTGTTGTGTGACTGGAACGGGGGCGAAAGCTTTACACACAGCGCAGGGCAGTCCGAAATAAGGGGAGAAATCCTTAGTTCAGAAAGCGACCATAGACAGTACCTAAATCACTCAAAATAGAGTCGAAATGGGTAGGGGTCGGCGCAGCCGAAATAAGCAATTTCGGTGCCTCTCTTTCTTTCTCCGCTTACCTCCTCCGCTCGGCGCAGTGTGCGAGTAAGCGAAGCGTCCGAGCATCGAGCAAGCGGCATTTCTGAGTTCTCAAGCTGTGGCACTGTCACTCTTAATCTACGTGGGTTATACCCTCTTCATAGCTTATTTTTTAGGCTTGTGCTATCGTTTGCTTCTGTACTAAGCCAGCATACACAGCGTCCCCTCTAGTCACTTCGTTCCTGACGGTTCCCCTGTGAGCTGGAAAGGGGCGCTAACGCCCCCTTTACCCCAGTTGACCACACCGAGTCATTCCCTCGTTCCGAGCGAAGGCCTCGATGCGGTTTCATGTTTGAGAGTGTTGCTATGTCCGAGCCACGAATTAAAGAAATTAAGATCAGAGTGACGGCTTTAG
>NZ_JAWOTW010000119.1:0-953 GCF_033339075.1 Vibrio sp. 970 | reverse complement strand
TACTCGGTGCAAGGAGTGACGTTAATCTCCCCGCCTCCACATCACGATATTTGTTCGATCGAGGATTTAGCCCAGCTGATCTTCGACCTAAAACAAGTCAACCCGAATGCCCTGGTTTCGGTGAAACTCGTCTCCGAGCCTGGTGTTGGCACCATAGCCACCGGGGTCGCAAAAGCTTACGCCGACCTCATCACTATCTCAGGTTACGATGGCGGTACGGCCGCAAGTCCACTGACTTCAGTGAAATACGCAGGTAGTCCTTGGGAACTTGGCCTCGCAGAAACCCAACAAGCACTGGTTGCAAATGGCCTTCGCCATAAGATTCGTCTTCAAGTAGATGGCGGGTTAAAAACAGGGCTAGATGTTGTTAAGGCCGCGATTCTTGGTGCGGAAAGCTTCGGATTTGGTACCGCACCAATGGTTGCTATGGGTTGTAAATTCTTACGTATTTGCCACTTGAACAACTGTGCAACGGGTGTGGCAACTCAAGATGAAACCCTTCGTAAAGAGTACTTTAAAGGCTTACCAGAAATGGTAATGAACTATTTTACTGGCCTTGCCGATGAAGTACGTGAGTTACTCGCAGAACTTGGCGTAGAGAAACTGACAGACTTAATTGGTCGTACTGATTTACTTGAAGCCGTCGAGGGATTCACTGCGAAGCAAACCAAGTTGGATCTATCAAACATCTTAGAAGCTCCTATTTCAGCCGAAGGTCATCCACTATTTTGGACGGAGCCAAACAAACCGTTTGATAAAGCCGAACTCAACCAAAAAATCGTTGATGATGCCTTGAATGCTGTCGAAAACAGCCAATCAGCAAGTTTCTTCTACAACGTCATCAACACCGACCGTTCTGTTGGCGCGCGTTTATCTGGTGAGATAGCAAAACGCTATGGCAACCAAGGTTTGGCAGCTTCGCCAATCAAAATCTATCTTGATGGTACTGCTGG
>NZ_JAWOTW010000118.1:0-956 GCF_033339075.1 Vibrio sp. 970 | reverse complement strand
CGGCTTAATGATAGGTTTGAGTCGTTCGCCGCTTTGGCTTCTTTGGTGTAGCCGCGCAGCATCTTTTTGGCGTAATCCACGTCCTTCTGAAACTTGGCGGTTTCAGTATTGAAGCGGATATTAAAATCAGCTATCTGGGCACTCAAGGCGAACTCCTCCTGCCGACGCGCTCAACGCCATCAGCTCTTCGTCGGTGTATTCTTTGGATTCTTCTTCGGGATGTTCTAAGGTTGGCAGGAAGTCTTGGTAGCTTCTGAGGACGCTTTCGTCCTTGCACCCTGCGGCCATGGCCGTGACATTCCAGTTTGAAGAACAGGTCACGGCAAAGCGCAGATTGTCCATCTGGTGCTTAAAGCCGTGTTTTGAAAAGTATTCACGCCACTCCACAACGGCTTCGCCGCTAATGGAAGCCAACAAGGTGCGCCAACAGACTTGCCCGAACTCTCGGGCAAGGTCCATGGCAAACTCAATTTCATCCCGAATTAGACTTTTGGGTCGGTGGGCTCCTGAGTGGTGGTGTCTTCCGTTGTGGCGTTTTCAGCGGTAGTGGTGGCTTCCGAGCCATCTGATGAGGCGGTTTCTTCTTGCGCAGGCACTGGCAAGCCTGAGAAAGAAGCGATTTCATAGTGAAGCGTTTCAACCTGCTCTGGCGTCATGAGTGACATGATCTGTTTGTGTCGTTCATCGATGTCTTCCACGCCATCACGATAGCCATACGCCACCAATCGAGCTTGTACAAGAAAGTTAATGCGGAACCATTTCTTCGTGTACTTGTTCAACTCGGCCAGGTAATTATCTTGCTCCGACTCACTGGCGGACTCATCCGGTTTGGCTGGTCGTTCTGGTTCCGGAATTTCTGAACAATAGTCCATAAAATCCAGTCTTTCTAAACCAGACAACTGAGTGATGGTGACGCTTATGTCATCGACAGGTACGGTTTTTGTTTTCAAAAAAAG
>NZ_JAWOTW010000117.1:0-957 GCF_033339075.1 Vibrio sp. 970 | reverse complement strand
GAGAACGCGCATAACAAATTGTTCAAGAGTGATTCGGCACGCGTGGCATTTTTACTATGCGTTGGTTTTAGTGGTTAGGTGGCATGCGGGGGCTTTGGTATTGCGTGCCTCACACCTTAACAAGGCGTTATGTGTCAATGGGTTTCTAAACAGAGTGAGAAAGATAAAAATGCAGTTTATTTGGGAAGTCTCGGACGTAGAAATAGATACCTTGTTACCTCAGTGGAAATGGTTGCTTAATCCTACAGGGAAACCTTTGTATCTAACCATCATGGGTGACTGGCTATTTGGTGAAGTGGATGGCTCAATTTCATTGTTATCGGTTTTAGATGGTACCTATGAAACAATTGCTTCGGACTTTCATGAGTACAATAAAATGAATAAATCACAAGATTGGTGTGATAATGTCTTTTTAACTAGTTGGTATGACTTGGCGCTCGAACACGGGCTACAACCAAAACAAGACGAATGCTTAGGTTGGAATCTGCATCCAGTTATTGGTGGTGAGTTTTGTATGGAAAATTTGCAAGTATTTACTATGAAAGTATATCAATCACTAATGTCTCAGTTGCATTTTCAACTTCAGCACGCAAACACATAACAAACTGTTTAAGAGTGATTCGCAACGCGTGGCATTTTTGCTATGCGTTGCGTCTAGTGTTTAAGGTGGCATGCGGGAGCATCGGTATTGCGTTGCTCACACCTTAACAGGGCGTTAGTTCCCCAGAGGAAGCAATCAATCCGTAGGGAATTTTTGTTTCTGGTGGAGTACACGCATAACTCGGATGATATCGCCCTCGACCCAGTAAGAGACAATCATCGAAATCTCAGGAATAATGAGCAATCGTCCGCGGATGCCATCTCTTTGCAGACCCATTAGAGGTTGTTCAAGCAAGTTTTCTACTTTTGCTTCAATGAGGTTGTCAGTTTTTTCTGCCGCATCAGGGTTGAAGTCAT
>NZ_JAWOTW010000116.1:0-960 GCF_033339075.1 Vibrio sp. 970 | reverse complement strand
TGAATTGCCGTAATCGTGTAAACATCTTGTGCAAAATCACTGCGATCTTGATTGGAAATTGTTGGGAATTACACCGCTTTTGATAGGCGTTTTGCGGCCCCATCTAAGTCGACCTTAACTTCGATTTGCTCCACGCCTTTCATCTGCATTGAGCTAAAGTCTTGATCGCCTGCCGCCCAAGCTGAAACGCCCGCAGTAAAGGAAATTGCTGAAGCGACGCCAGCGAAAATTTTTGAATGTTTTGTCATGTCCATTTTCCTTTTCAATAGGAAGTAAATTGGATTATTGCTCGTTGATATGGTCAGTATTATCGAAAAGCGTTACCTCAACCAATCGCTTATGTAGGACCTAACCCTACAAACGGTTTCATCGCATAAGGACGTAATAGACAACCATCAAAAGCTTCACTCACAGAGCTCATCACCTTTGGGAGCTGGTGACATAGGAATGCGCCGAAGTGTTACAAGTCAGCGCTTTTTCTGATCTGCATGCTTCATGTGAACATCAATTTGAGGGTAAGAGATTTCAACATGATTCTCTTTGAAGAGTTGATTAATTCTCTTATTCACCAAATGCAATGTTGGTAAACGATCATCAATGGAGTTGATGTGAAGTCGAAGCTCGAACTCTAAACTGCTATCGTCAGGGCATTAATCGTTTCCGGCCAAATCGACGAACACTGCCCTTGAGTAAACTTAGTCAAAGATTCAATGATTCAATGATTCCTTGTCTAACATGAACAAAAACGGGCATTCATGGACATTGATGAGCTGGCAATAGCTCTACTGTTCAGGCTTTAAGTAGCAAGCGCATCACTCTTCGGTTTTCGGTGCAGAACAAGGCTCAGATTTTACTTACACCATTTGTAGGATGGCGTCCTACAAATGCGATTATCTGCTTTTCATCTCTTCCCTTATCTTTGCCTCATCCAAGACAAACGAGACAACTTCATGAACACAA
>NZ_JAWOTW010000115.1:0-973 GCF_033339075.1 Vibrio sp. 970 | reverse complement strand
AATGGCGTATTGCGCATCAGTGGCGAAAAGTGGCTGCGCCTAAATCAAGGTGATGAATTTATCCGTTTGACGGGCATTGTTCGCGTCGATGACATCACTCGCAATAACCAAGTTTCTTCTCAACGAATTGCGGATGCTCGCATCACTTACGCTGGTCGCGGCGCGTTGGCAGACAGCAACGCTGCTGGATGGCTGACTCAGTTCTTTAACAGCCCATGGGTACCATTCTAATGAAGCCAATCAATACCTTTTTTTCGTCTTTCCTACTGGCATTGACCTTAGGGCTTCCTGCGACTTCACAGGCTGAAGTGGAAATTCCTATTATGGATTTGGTGGATGTTCGAGGCATCCGCGAAAACCAATTAGTCGGTTACGGTTTGGTGGTTGGTCTTGCCGGCCAAGGTGACCGCAACCAAGTAAAATTTACCTCACAATCCATCACCAACATGTTGCGCCAATTTGGTGTTCAGATTGATGACAGCATGGACCCTAAACTGCGTAACGTAGCATCGGTAAGTGTGACGGCATCGGTAGACCCTATGGCGGGGCCGGGCCAAACCTTAGATGTGGTCGTGTCATCCATTGGTGATGCGAAAAGCTTGCGCGGCGGTACGCTGCTTCTTACGCCGCTACGCGGTATCGATGGTGAAGTGTACGCCATCGCGCAAGGTAGCGTTGTTGTGGGCGGTTTATCTGCTGAAGGTAAAAGTGGTTCGAAAGTCGAAGTGAATACGCCAACAGCGGGTCGTGTGCCGAATGGTGCAACGCTAGAGCGCGAAATCAAAACAGACTTCAACCAGCGCGATGAAATCACGTTAAACCTGCGCAAACCAAGTTTCACTACTGCAAAAAACATCGCACGTGAGATCAACAATACGTTTGGTCCGAACGTGGCTGTTGCCATCAACAAAGCACGCGTGGATATGCGAGCGCCGAAAGACACGCAACAACGCGTGATCATGATGTCGATGCT
>NZ_JAWOTW010000114.1:0-974 GCF_033339075.1 Vibrio sp. 970 | reverse complement strand
CGGTTTGTGCTTGCAATGTGACCATTGCCTCACCCGTTAGTTTGATGACGATTTCACGCTGCGTCGCGATAATTTTACCTAATGAAAACTCGATAACCATGTTCTGCCTTTGGGGGTATCTCTGCTGATTGATGAAGTCGAATTAAGCCAATTTTGCTTTTTGTTGTTTCACAGCAATCGTTAGACGACTAGTACACACCAAACGATCACGTTCGTCTGTAATTTCAATCTGCCAAACTTGAGTCGAAACACCAAGGTGAATAGGTTTTGCGGTACCGATAACATAACCACTGCGCATTGCTCGTACATGGTTTGCGTTGATATCTAAACCTACGCAGTAGTTACCTTCACTTACGCAAAAGTTTGCGGCAATGGAACCTAATGTTTCTGCTAGCACGACGGATGCACCACCATGCAACATACCCAGCGGTTGGTGAGTAAAACTGCACACTGGCATCGTTGCACTTAATGAGTCATCCGTGAAGTTGGTGTACTCGATTTGTAGGTGCTCCATCATGGTATTTCTTGATGTAGCGTTAAGGATGTCCAAACTGATCGGCTTTTTCCAAATACTCATTTTTCGCTCTTACTGTTTGCAGGTTGAGACTGCTTATTCATATTTATGCCAAGCGCTTAGCATAGTCTCTATTGCTGAGACACTTCAAGACAAAACGCGCTAGCCCTCAACTCTACAATCACACTTACCTCGCCTATGCATCTTGTCATCATTTGGGTATATACTACTGGTTCAAAACAAGAATTAGTGAATATGGAGCCACTTATGAAGGTATGGATTAAAGCCTCTGCTCTCTTGACCTTAGCAGGCTTAACTGCGTGCAGCGCCTCACCAACTGGTCGAAATCAAATACTGATGTTTTCAGATCAAGAAATGTCATCACTTGGTGCAAAATCCTTTGATCAAATGAAGAAGGATATTCCAATCAGTAAAGATAAAAAGACCAACGCTTACGTAC
>NZ_JAWOTW010000113.1:0-979 GCF_033339075.1 Vibrio sp. 970 | reverse complement strand
GTCCATGGAGTTTTTAACCACTTGGTTTTGAAAGCTTCTCGTTCTTGCTGCGAGTAAATATGGCGATAAAGCGGTAAGTCATACATGTAAAACAACTTAGAAAAATCGTAATGCTGTTTAAAGTATTGGTGGATGTTGGAATACCATTTGTTCTTTGCTTCATTGCTGTTTTTCAGAACAAAGTTGTCGATATTTAGGAAGTCTCCAATCTCTTTGTCAAGGGAACTCAGTTGCTCGCACTTAATGAGAATGACGCTGGCTTTGTCATTGTTGAACGTGAAAAATGGTTGAGTGTTATCGATCTCTTGGCGCATGACATCGATGCTGAAGTTACGTTTTAGCTCGTTATCGAACCAATCTGCGAAGTAGTTCAGGTTGATGTAGTTATCAAAGCAATGCTCGAGATGCTTGTAGGTCACTTCCATATCGCGGTGGATGGCATCGTTCTTTTTGCCTTCGATAAATTGCAGATGCAGATCTTGGAAAAAACGGGAGAAAACCGTCGCAATCGGGTCACGGATTAATGTAACGATCTTGATTTGCTCGCGCTTTTGCAAAATGCGCTTGCGTTGATTCAGAACCAAACGGTACATCGCGCGATTTTTAAAATCGAAGAATTTACTCACATCCTTTTTGTTGTGGTACATGTGAAATTCTTCATGATCGTCAAACGTGTGGATGTGATAGCTCGGAATGTTACGCGCTTCCAAAGTATGCTCGATAGACGATGAGCCCACTTTCCCCATTTGATACACCAAGACGAAGTTATCAGCCCGAAGTTCTCGGTTCTTTTCAAATTGTCGAGCGATAGAGTATTTCATTGATCAAATCCTTGATTATTAAAATTCGTGACTTTTATTGACTGGCAGCGAATGGATGACTGTCTGAGGTTCTGGTGTTCGTTTTCGACTGATCATAACTGGCAACAAAAGTATCAAAATGATGGTGGTATTTACGGCAACGAAGAACACCATGATGA
>NZ_JAWOTW010000112.1:0-981 GCF_033339075.1 Vibrio sp. 970 | reverse complement strand
CCTGCGATTTTGTTTTTCTGGGCACTGATCATTACTTGGGCTGCGTCTGCACTTTTGTCGAATGTGACTTTCGACCTTCCAAACCCTCGAACGGGCGAAGCTCTTACCATTACTAACTTACTTACGGGTGAAGCTCTAGCAAGTTTCCTTGCTAACATGGTCACTACGTTTACTGGTTTTGCACCTCTAGGCATCGTATTAGTTGCAATGTTGGGTGTAGGTGTTGCGGATTCTTCTGGTTTTATCACGACTGGCCTTAAGAAGATGCTGAACTTCACTCCAGCGAAGCTACTTACACCAATGCTTATTCTTGTCGCAATTATCTCGCATACCGCGGCTGATGCGGGCTACGTTTTGGTTATTCCTCTAGGTGGTATCATTTTCCATGCCGCTGGTCGTCACCCTCTAGCTGGTATCGCAGCGGCATTTGCTGGTGTGTCTGGTGGTTTCTCTGCAAACTTCATTCCTTCAGGTATTGACCCATTGCTCGCTGGTTTCACACAAACGGCAGCACAGGTTCTTGATCCTGAATACGTGGTTAACCCTCTAGCAAACATCTTCTTCACTGGTCTATCTTCAGTGATCATCGTCGCTATCGGTTGGTACGTGACTGAGAAAATCATCGAGCCACGTCTAGCAAAGATGCCAATTGATGAAGATGCAGAAACGGCACCAAACTTAGGCTCTTTCACTGAGTTGGAATCAAAAGCATTCCGCTACGCTGGCTGGGCTATGATGGCGGGTATCGCACTTCTTGTTGCCGCGTTATTGCCTGAGAACTCGGCACTTCGTTCTCCTGAAGGCGAAATTACGGCGTTTTCTGCGCCTATCATGAAGTCGATTGTTCCACTGATCTTCATTCTATTTATCATCCCTGGTTACGTTTACGGTAAAGTATCTGGCACCTTTAAGACAAGTAACGACATCATCAAAGCGATGGCGGACACCATGTCGACCATGGGCGCATACATTGTAATGTCA
>NZ_JAWOTW010000111.1:0-985 GCF_033339075.1 Vibrio sp. 970 | reverse complement strand
TAGCGACAATCAGAACGCGGATAAGTGATCAGTTTGTGCTTTTCGTATAGTGCCTGACAAGTATCTAGCACCTGCTGCGCACTCATGCCATAACGCTTTGCTGCATCAATCTGCAAAGCAGATAATGAATATGGCAATGGTGCAGATTGCTTGGTTTGCTTCTGCTCTGATTCCTTCACTATCGCTGGCTGGTTCGCGATCCGATTAGCGACGTTTTCGACTAACTTGCGATTTAATACTCGCCCTTCTTCATCCTGCCATGGTTTGCAAGCCTCACTGGGTTTCCAGCGTGCGCGAATATCAAACGCCCCATTTTGGTCTTGATACGGGATCAATGCGTGCAGCGTGAAGTAATCTTTCGGAACAAAGTTTTCAATTTCTTCATCTCGACGGACGACAAGCCCTAGAACCGGAGTTTGCACACGCCCAACCGAGAGCACACCTTGGTAGCCAGCCTTTTGTCCCAGCAAGGTATAAGCGCGAGACATATTCATTCCATACAACCAATCCGCCCGTGAGCGCGCGAGAGCGGAAACAGACAGAGGAATAAAATCACGATTACTGCGCATTGAGCTTAGTGCGCGCTTCACTGCAGGTAAGTTCAAGTCGGAAATCAGCAAACGCTGTGTCGCTTCTTTCTTAGTTTTGGAAAGCTTGCAGTAGTCGAGAACCTCATCAACTAACAACTGCCCTTCACGGTCTGGGTCTCCCGCATGAATCACTTCAGTTGCTTCTTTGAGCAATTTACGAATCACGGTTAACTGCTTACTGGCACTTTTTCTCGGTCTAAGTTGCCATTGCTGAGGAACAATCGGCAGATCGGCCATGTTCCATTTTTTGTAGCGTTCATCGTAAGCGTCTGGCTCAACTTGCTCTAGCAAATGACCAATACACCACGTCACCACATCCCCATTTCCCCACCAGATAAAGCCCTGGTCTTTCTTTTGGGGCTTAGGTAAAGCAGCCGCAATAGCACGGCCTAGAC
>NZ_JAWOTW010000110.1:0-989 GCF_033339075.1 Vibrio sp. 970 | reverse complement strand
TGGACTGGCCGATGGAAGGCAGTCTCGTAGTCATGTTACTAGCTCAATTGGTCACCATTGTTGCCTGTATCATTATGGGCGCACTGTTTTTCTTTTTATCGATGGACCCTGCCCGCGCAATGAGTTTTGCTGGTGCGTTTACTGCGCCAAGTTTTGCTTTTATGGGGATTACGTTTCCAGTTTCCGACATGAACACGCTCGCTCATGCTTGGCGCTCACTATTACCTATCACCCATTACATCGAAGTTCAGGTTGGTCAGGCAAGCTACGGAACCTCAGCCGCTCAATCGTTTAGTGCTTTGTGGCCAATGATCTGGTATGTGGTGCCACTCTTACTGACAGCCGCATTCATTCATAAATACCGAGCGGCAGCACTGTCGACCCAGCAAAGGGAGGCAGCATGACACTCTGGCAACTGATTAAAGCAGAGATTCGCTCTGTGCTGACCAACCCCGTCGTCACATTAACTGTTTTTGGTGGCGTGGTTTTTTATTCGTTTTTGTATCCGCTGCCATACGCACAACAAACCCCTAGAGAGCAGCCAATTGCGGTCGTAAACCTAGACGGAAGCCAAACCAGCCTAAAGCTAGAGCGTATGGTCGATGCGACACCTCAAGTCAAAATCGTCTCGCGTTTACATACAATTGAGGATGCAAAACAAGCGTTTTTGAATCGCGAAATTACGGGGTTCTTAGTGATCCCTGAGCACTTCTACAAAGACGTAATGTTAGGTAAAAGCCCGACTCTTGCGTACGCCGCAGATGCCTCTTACTTCTTGGCTTACGGCACGGTCGTTGAAGGTTTAGCTCAAGCCGGCCGTACATTACGCGCACAAGTTAAAGTCAGCAAAATGGTGATTGAAGGCGTACCGCTTAGTTTGGCGAGCCATAATTACTCTGCTATCAAGCTGAACATGAAACCGACCTTCAACCCAACGATGGGCTATATCGAATACGTGGTTCCTGCTGTCTTTGTGCTGATTTTGCAGC
>NZ_JAWOTW010000109.1:0-1001 GCF_033339075.1 Vibrio sp. 970 | reverse complement strand
GATGGATACGAAAACCAGTTTGAAGTTCCTAGTGTCACGATTCAAGGTGACGCACTCAAGATAAGCGATGAGTGGCTTGTTACTATCACCATTACCGACAGTCTCAATAATTCCATTACTGTTACAACGACCGTAGAGAACGAGGCTTATACCCTATCAGGCGTTGATCTGTCTTCTCTTGCTGAAGGTCCGCTTACGGTGATTTCTGTGGTTTCTGACATTTATGGCAATAACCTGAACGCCGTCGATACGACCATTAAAGATACGCTTGCAACGGTGAACGTCAATTTTGATGGTGGAGGGGATGAGTATTTAAATCAGTACGAAATCGCGACTACTCGCCTCGAAGGGACGATTGAAAACATTGAAGATGGCCAGCGTATCCAAGTTACGGTAACCGACTCGTTAGGAGCGGTCATAAACTTAGAAACGGTGGTGACTGGTGGAAGTTGGTCTCTGGACGACGTTGACCTTTCTGGATTGTCTGAAGGTACGCTGACAGTTGTTGCTAAGAGTATAGATATAGCGGGCAACCCTGCAATCAGTGAAAACACCATCATCAAAGATACGCTCGCAAGTGTGACGGTGGACGTTGACGATGGCGGAGACGGCTATTTAAACACTGAAGAGCGCCAATCTGTCACTTTGTCAGGGCAAGTCAGTGATGTTGAAAATGGTCAGACGGTTTCTGTCACGGTTCAAGACAGCTTGGGGGTGATGCTCTCGTTCAATACCGTTGTCGTTGATGGTATGTGGCAAGTCGAAGGGGCGAACTTATCCACGTTAGCCGATGGGGCGTTAACCGTATCTGCCTCCGTGAATGATGTAGCGGGCAACCAAGCGAAAGCAATGGATGAGGCTACGACCATAGATGCCACTGCTCCCACCATTGATATCGATACGGATTTTTATATTAGCGGTGGTCTTGCCATTGATGATTTCCGTGAGGGTATAGTCACGGAAATGAGAGGGACAACCAGTGGTGTAGAGCAAGGTCTGGC
>NZ_JAWOTW010000108.1:0-1009 GCF_033339075.1 Vibrio sp. 970 | reverse complement strand
ACTCAAAAAACCTGCTAGTGTCGCTGTTGATGTGGTTTTTCCTACCCCACCTTTTTGGTTAGCTACACTCCAAACGATCATGATTTCTCCTCCCCTAAACCCACTTCCACCAGCATGCGTTCTGCAATTCGGTCAAGAGGTAAATCTTCAGAAGAAATGCCCGCTTTAGCAACAGCTTGAGGCATACCGTAAACCACACAGCTTTCTTCGTCTTGTGCCCAAATGGTTGAACCTGCCGATTTCAGCATACGTGCACCTTCTCGGCCATCTGCACCCATTCCGGTGAGCACCATAGAAAGCACTTTGTCGCCGTAAACTTTCGCCGCCGAGCCAAAGGTCACATCCACACACGGTTTGTAGTTCATGCGATCACCGCCATCAATGATGCGAAGGCGAGCAGCACCTGCACGACCATCAATCATCATTTGCTTGCCGCCTGGCGCTAGGTAAGCCACACCAGCTTGTAACACATCACCGTCTTGTGCTTCTTTCACTTGGATCTTACACAACGTGTTCAATCGACTTGCAAATGCCGCCGTAAATGTCGCAGGCATATGCTGAATCAGCACGATTGGATGTGGGTAGTTCATCGGCAGACGAGTAAGAATTTTTTGTAAAGCAACTGGGCCACCAGTGGATGTGCCAATCGCTGTTAACTGGTATTTCTTACCCGATGCGCGGAACTTGGTTGCTGCCGGCCGAGCCGGAGCCGATGCGGCAGGCGTAGCGGTTCTTGAAGCCAGTGGGCGCGCAGCACTAGTTGCAGCAGCTGGACGCGCTACAGGACGGCGCATGAAAGCACGCTTAGAGGCAATTTGAATGACACGTTGCTGAAGCAGCGAAACCGCTTCGTCGCGGTTACGTGCAATATCTTCAAACTTCTTCGGTAAGAAGTCCAGAGCGCCAGCGTCCAACGCATCAAGAGTTGCTTTCGCCCCATCATGAGTCAGGGACGAAAACATCAGAATTGGCGTTGGAGATGCGGCCATGATTTCACGCACAGCCGTAA
>NZ_JAWOTW010000107.1:0-1013 GCF_033339075.1 Vibrio sp. 970 | reverse complement strand
CTGATAAATCAAAAAACCCTCCATCTGTCGGATTATGAAACAAATTATACCTAACTATATTATCTTTCCTATATGCGACGTCAGTATGAACACCTATTAACTTTGATGCTGTATCATAATCGTTATTCATACCATTTATAGTAACGTGATCACAGTTAATTTTTGGAATGATATTGGCACCTTTCCCATCCCAGCTATTCAATGCAGACTGAATATCTTCATTAGTACTTTTATCTTCTGAGTAGCGGGATTTTGTTTCTTTTCTTACATCGTACAACATAGTTCTTTGTTTTTTGACTCTAACTTTAAACCATGGAGCTTACTATCTAGCATAATCTCCTCAATGACTACAGAAACACTGTCAGATATACGATAAAGAATTAAAAAATGATAAGTTCTAAAAGGGTCAATATTCCTTGCCAAACGCCTAAAAGGATTTCTTCTATGCTTAGTTAAACTCGCCCTCTTAGAATTACCTATAATTTATAAATGTCTTTTATCACATTCTTGCGATCAAAATCTGTCATTGACTGAATAACTAAAATCGCCTGTCTTGTGATCTTAACCTCTCTCTTATCTAATATTCTAGGATCAATATCGAACTGACCTAAAAAGTTGCTAAACCTATTAAATACAACAACATTTCTAGCATTACTCTCTGTTGGCTTTTGGTTAGGCATTTCCCAAGTCATATTAGGATCCAAACTTAAATAAGGCCAACATTAATCAATATATATTCAAATCTAAAGAGCAAATTTATTATTTTAGAGGAAAGCGGTAAAGCATGTAACTTATTATTACCCCAGTTACACAAAAGATAAAAAGACAATCTTGTGATTTGCATCTCAATGTTAGCGACTTTCTCGTTACAAGAAGCACCATGCAAAATTCAAACTAACGAAAATCAAAGATACTTACACACTAGTAACAATCTTGCCTAACCTATGTCGGGTTACTAAAAATTATGAATATTTAGTAGTGTGATATGACGAGATTTATATAACTAAAATAGA
>NZ_JAWOTW010000106.1:0-1022 GCF_033339075.1 Vibrio sp. 970 | reverse complement strand
AACCAAGCCATAAATCAAGCCGATCTCAAGCGCGCCAAAAAAAGCAAATGCAGACATAACTGCTCCTTTCTGCATGTTCAGATCGCTAGCAGCGATCTGAAGTTACAACTTTCAACTTAGGTCGAGGTAAAGAGAGCAATCCGCTCAGAAAAAACTTGCTCTCATAAACTTACGATTTACGAGCCCATTTTCATGCTGAGACAAATGGGCCTGAGAGAAAGAGTCCTTACCTCAAGATAAGTGATTTACTGCATGCTAGTCGCACGTTGAACAACAGAACTCGGCAGTTGGATGCCCAACTTAGAAGCGGCGCTCTCATTGATGACCAAATCCGAACCCGTTGCGACTTTTACATCCAACTTTCCTGGCTCTTGACCATCAAGTATGGCTGCTACGTAATCTGCCGTTTGCACACCGACTTGGTAGTAGTCAAAACCAAGGCCAGCAATCGCACCTTTTTCAACATAAGATGTTGCACCGCCAAAGACTGGCTTTTTCGCTTGGTTCGCCGCGACAATCATGCCTTCGATCGCACTCGCTACAGTGTTATCCGTAGGCGCGTAAAGGATGTCTGATTTTGCTGCGATGGCTTGCGTAGCAGATTGAACATCGGCACTTTTCAAAGCAGTGGCTTCCACCACTTTAATGCCTTTCGCCTCTGCACTTTCTTTTAGAAGATTAACCAGCGTCACCGCATTCGCCTCGCCAGGGTTGAAGACGACACCAATACTTTTGACTTGAGGAAGGATTTCTTGAATGAGCTCCACGTGCTGAGCCACTGGAGACAGGTCTGATAAACCTGTTACGTTTTTACCCGGCTGCTTCATCGATTTAACCAACTTGGCTCCTACCGGATCAGTCACCGCAGTAAACACAACAGGAATAGTACGAGTCGCAGAAACCAGTGCCTGCGCTGACGGCGTTGCAATACCGACTAGCACGTCTGGGCTCTCTCCCACGTATTGACGCGCAATTTGCACCGCAATTGCAGGGTTACCTTGTGCTGTTTTGTAGTCGAATTC
>NZ_JAWOTW010000105.1:0-1024 GCF_033339075.1 Vibrio sp. 970 | reverse complement strand
ATTCTAGTAGTTTCTGGCGCAGCTAAAAACGTAGAGCTAGCAGGTCGCACTATCGGTGAGCACCTAGTAGAACCAACGAAGAGTTACATCAAATCCGCACTTAAGATGATCGAGAAACACGATATCCACGCGATTTCTCACATTACGGGTGGTGCTTTCTGGGAAAACATCCCACGCGTACTGCCTGAAGGCACAAAAGCCGTTATCGACGGTAACAGCTGGGAATGGCCAATCATTTTCAAATGGCTGCAAGAGAAAGGCAACGTTGAAACGCACGAAATGTACCGTACGTTCAACTGTGGTGTTGGTCTAGTCGTTGCACTACCAAAAGACCAAGCAGACGCGGCGGTTGCACTTCTTAAAGAAGAAGGCGAAAACGCATGGGTGATTGGTGAAATTGCTCAAGCAGAAGCAAATGAAGAGCAAGTTGAAATCAACTAACTTGTGAATCACGCTAAAAAATAAAATGAATGAGGACGCCACGTCCTCATTCTGCTATCTGGAACATCGAAAACCATTCTAATAGTAGGTAATTTATAGAACCTACAATATCAAGGCAGTCCCAACATCATGAAAAACATCGTGGTCCTAATTTCAGGTAACGGCAGTAACTTACAAGCCATTTTAGAAGCTTGTGAAAACAGCATGCCTAACGCACACGTTGCAGCAGTATTTTCTAATAAATCTGACGCATACGGTCTAGAACGTGCAAAACAGTTTAATGTTGATGGCCACTTTGTTGACCCAAAAGCGTTCGAGTCACGCGAGGCATTCGATGCCGAGTTGATGCAACAAATTGACAAGTATCAGCCCGATGTTGTCGTTCTTGCTGGGTACATGCGCATTCTTAGCGGTGCATTTGTTTCGCACTATCTCGGTAAGATGATCAACATTCACCCTTCTCTTCTACCTAAATACCCAGGTTTACACACCCACCAGCGCGCGATTGACGCCAAAGACAAAGAGCACGGTACAAGTGTTCACTTTGTCACAGAAGAGTTAGACGGTGGTCCCGTAGTTCTTC
>NZ_JAWOTW010000104.1:0-1028 GCF_033339075.1 Vibrio sp. 970 | reverse complement strand
TAAAATGAACGCAATAAAAAAGGCTTAGCAAGTGCTAAGCCTTTTTTGTCTCTCGATTTTTAACGAGTAATTAGAAACGGTAGTTCGCTTGAACACCGATTAGCCAAACGTTACCCGTTGTTTCACCAACGAATTGACCGCCAACTACTTCAGCTGAATCGTCTGACTTGTAGCCACGAGACTCAACGATTGGTGCGTCTTTCGCGATAATGTAAGTGAAGCCAGCGTCTAGGCTGAAGTCTTTCGTCCAGTCATAAGTTGCACCGATGCTTAACCAAGTACGGTCTGTTTCTGGAATAGTGATCGTGCGGTTCTTATCACTTACAGCAGACGTATCGTATGCAATACCAGTACGTAGGGCTACCTTAGGTTGAAGTTGGTAAGTCGCACCAACTGCAAAGCGGTAGTTATCTTCCCAGTTTTCCACTTTCACCATGTGTGTACCAGCGGTTTCTAGGTGAGCTTCTAGCTTCTCGAAAGAGCTCCAGTCAGTCCAGTTGAAACTTGCGTGTAGCGCAAGTTGATCCGTTACTTGGTGGAAGCTCGCTAGTTCAGCCGTTGCTGGTAGGTTTAGGTACATGTAGCCATTGTCACGTAGCTGTGGAAGCTTAGGAGTACCGAAGCCAAAACCAAGGCCCTCAGCATGACCTTCAAGCTTCAGCTCAACCTCAGATTTGTACGTGAAACCGATGCGGTTGTTTTCATTGATCTGCCACGCTGTACCCAATTGCCAACCCCAAGCCGTATCGTCACCTTCCATGTACTTAAGAGTCGTACCTTGAGGTTTTTGTAATACGTTTACTTTAGGAGCCGTAGCGCCAAAACTTCCTTCACCGATGATGTAACGAATACCACCACCAATACTTACCGTATCATTAATTTTGTATGCTGCGTTTAGGTTTGCTCCCATTGTGGTTACGCTTGCTTCGTTACCAAAATGAGAGGCGGCAAAGCCTTTGCCTAGATCCGTTTCCATACCGTAGTTCGTACCGAACGCTAGGCCGATTGCGAATTGTTCGTTGTATTGA
>NZ_JAWOTW010000103.1:0-1029 GCF_033339075.1 Vibrio sp. 970 | reverse complement strand
AATGGAGTTTGATCAATAAACCGCTTTACCACTTAAGCAAACCCAACTGGGCTATTGGTACGGATGATTTTTCTCAGCCGATTGAAAAACCAATGGAGCGATTTGAGCATGCACAAACAGCAGATGGCGAGTTCTGGTTCATCGTGCCAGATAATTGGCCACAAAATCCAAACGCTCATAAATAGAGAGTTAACGACGAGTTGTAAAAAAGGCGACCATCTGGTCGCCTTTTTGTCAGAGTAGGTTTAATTACAAGCCTGCAGCTGCAAATACTTGATTCACAATCTCTTGTGCTTCAGCTTCAATTTGTTTTAGGTGTTCTTCACCCTTGAAGCTTTCACAATAGATTTTGTAGATGTCTTCCGTACCCGATGGACGAGCAGCAAACCAACCATTTTCAGTCGTCACTTTCAATCCGCCAATCGCCGCACCGTTACCAGGAGCGTGTGTTAGACGCGCCGTAATCGGATCACCTGCCAGTGTTTCTGCTGCAACCATTTCTGGCGACAGTTTCTTCAACACATCTTTTTGAGGTCCATTCGCTACCGCTTGAATACGATTGTACTTAGACTCACCGTGTTTAGCGGCAAGCTCTTCGTAGTACTCTTGTGGGTTTTTACCCGTTACCGCAGTAATCTCTGCCGCTAACAAACATAGTAAGATGCCGTCTTTGTCTGTTGACCATGGTGTTCCATCTTTACGTAGGAAAGAGGCACCTGCGCTCTCTTCACCACCAAAACCAAACTTGCCAGTGTAAAGGCCATCGACAAACCACTTGAAGCCGACAGGCACTTCACACAGTTCACGACCCAAATCGGCTACTACTCGGTCAATAAGTGCACTTGAAACCAGCGTCTTACCAACAGCAACATCTTTACCCCACGCCTCACGATGACGGTATAGGTAGTCGATACAAACCGCTAAGAAATGGTTCGGGTTCATCAAACCTTTCGGCGTCACGATACCATGACGGTCATAGTCTGGGTCGTTACCAAACGCAAGATCGTATTCATCTTTCAGGGCTAGCAG
>NZ_JAWOTW010000102.1:0-1031 GCF_033339075.1 Vibrio sp. 970 | reverse complement strand
CTCATCGACGAGAACCACATACGCGCCTACACCTATTGGCGCATCCGTAAAGTCGCGAATAACCATTGAGCGATACTGACGCAATTCGTCCTCACTCTCTTGTACTCGCATTGATTGGCCGTGAGCAAGATAGGAAGCCTCTAATGCAAGCGTGTCGTACTTATGCTCGGGTACTGTTTCTTCGTCCGTTGCGGCATCGATGGCTCTTTGGGTGGAAGCGTGTGCAATTCGAAGTTTTTCTTCCAATTGATAAATGATGATTTGGATTAACTCAGCTTTGTTCATACTTTTTGAAGGCGCGCTCAGTAGGCAGGATATGTTAATGTACCCTAGTCTATCACCGAAGAAAGGTTTCCCTAACATGCAAAGTACCCAGTTACTACAAACGCTTCAATCCGTGTTTGGTTTTGACTCATTACGCCAAGGCCAACAACCAGTTATTGAATCGGTCATGAATGGTTACTCTGCAGCAGCAATATTTCCAACGGGCTCGGGCAAATCTCTTTGTTATCAACTCCCCGCCACCATGCTGCCAAACCTCACTTTAGTGATCTCGCCATTACTGGCACTAATGAAAGATCAGCTGAGCTTTTTGCAAAGCAAAGGGATCGCCGCCGCTTCTATCGATAGCAGCCAAAGCAGAGAAGAAGCGCAACGCGTAATGGTTGGAGTCAAAAACGGTGAAATCAAAATTTTGATGATTTCTGTCGAACGCCTCAAAAACGAACGCTTTCGCGAGTTCATTCGTCAGGTGCCAATCTCTTTGATGGTGGTCGATGAAGCGCACTGTATCTCAGAATGGGGCCACAATTTTCGTCCAGATTATCTCAAACTGCCTCAATACCAACGCGCATTGAACATTCCTCAAGTACTGCTTCTCACCGCAACGGCTACTCAAGCAGTGATCAAGGACATGCAAGATAAATTCGCCATCGCGCCACAGCATGTCACGATTACTGGCTTTTATCGCCCCAACTTGGATCTCTGTGTCTCGCCTTGTCGCGAGGAGAATAAAGGTGAGGCCTTGTTAA
>NZ_JAWOTW010000101.1:0-1034 GCF_033339075.1 Vibrio sp. 970 | reverse complement strand
GACTGTCACCAATTTGTTTTTCCTCTTGTACAACATCTTTGCTATTCCTGATTAAATGATGCGAAGTACTGATTAATCCCCTAATGATTTTATAAAAATCATTAGGTTAAGGTAGATACACATCTTGTCATATGATCAAATGGTTTCGCCAAAAATCAATAATCAGACAACAAGACGTGCGAACTCGATATTTTACACGACTCTCTTTACCAATTCTGCCCTGAATTGCACTTAAAACGACTCAACAGTTTAACGCTGGCTTGCCACGCATTACTTGAATGTAAAACGCTCACTCTTACCGAACTTGGTCGTAACCTGCCAACGAAAGCCAGAACAAAACATAACATCAAACGAATCGACAGATTGTTAGGTAATCGTCACTTGCACAAAGAGCGACTCGCTGTATACCGTTGGCATGCCAGCTTTATCTGTTCAGGTAATTCGATGCCCATTGTTCTTGTTGACTGGTCTGATATTCGTGAGCAAAAACGGCTTATGGTATTGCGGGCTTCGGTGGCACTACATGGTCGTTCTATTACTCTTTATGAGAAAGCCTTTCCGCTTTCAGAGCAATGTTCAAAGAAGGCTCATGACCAATTTCTAGCCGACCTTGCAAGCATTCTACCGAGTAACACTACACCGCTCATTGTCAGTGATGCTGGCTTTAAAGTGCCATGGTATAAATCCGTTGAAAAGCTAGGTTGGTACTGGTTAAGTCGAGTCAGAGGGAAAGTGCAATATGCAGATTTAGGTGCGGAAAACTGGCAACCTATCAGCAACTTACATGGCACCTCTTCAAGTCGAACAAAAACTTTAGGCTATAAGAGGTTGACTAAGAGCAACCCAATCTCATGTCAAATTGCACTGTATAAATCACGTCCTAAAGGCCGAAAAAATCAGCGTTCGACACGGACTAATTGTCATCATCCGTCACCTAAAATCTACTCCGCTTCGACAAAAGAACCATGGGTTTTAGCGACTAACTTGCCCGTTGAAATCCGAACACCAAAGCAACTTGTTAGGCTCTACTCGAA
>NZ_JAWOTW010000100.1:0-1039 GCF_033339075.1 Vibrio sp. 970 | reverse complement strand
TTAATTGCATCAGCAAGGCTTTGATACCATTGGTCACAGAAGTAATGCGGGAACATCGGGTTATTAACCCCTTTGTTTTTCTCCATCATGCGGCGTGCTTGCATATAAAACGCGGAGTGCCACTCAAGCTTTTTGATCACATCCTCTATGCGCTCAAAAAACTCGTCTTCATCCCAGTGAATCACTTCTTGATATAAAGCGAGCTCTTGTTGAAAACGCTCCGTCTCACATACTTTGGTGATGCGTTTCTTTACGTTGCCGCGCCATTTTAACAAATGGTTTTTCACCGACGATTTTACACCTGGGTTTTCTGCCATCATCATGACTTGAGAGCGAGCCATCAAATCGTTGACTGCACTGTCGATGATGCCTGAATCCGCCACCATCAGCGCCAAGTTGAGTCCGTCTGCACCTAACATTTCGTCTCCTTAAGAGAAAAACTGATGTAAGTTTTTAAAGCGTTGAATGATCTTCTCGCTTTCACCTTGGATAGACTCAAGTCGTTGGCTCACCTGTTGCAGACTCGACTCCATAAGACGTGGTAATTCAGGATCCACAAAACTGTGTGGCAGTGCATCATGAAAGTTCGCTTTGACTTTACGCATGTGGTGCTCTGCTTCACTCAGTTGGTTTACGGCTTTTTCGCTTTGCGACAACCATTTTTGGTACAGCTCAATGTCCAAACCTTGTTGCGTTACCAAGCTCACCAAAATACCGCGGTTAGCAATATCGCGGATCACCAAGTTGTTCGCCGCATCCACATCAAAACGCAGACGACACATATTGGTGTTTTGGTTTACGTAACCGTACACATCACCTTGGCCATCTTTGATCACACGATCCAGTTCATCTTTCGGTACATAAACCCAACGGCTATCGCCCTTTTCCGATTCCGATACCGACATGTTGCTTTGCAAGATAACCAACTTCACTAGGTTAACGGCCGCACCCACTTTGTAGGTTTTCGCCTTCGAAGTATCGAAACGCATGGTTTCTTTGCGCAAAATACCGGTTGCGGCTTCAGAGGTCAGCGTCATAC
>NZ_JAWOTW010000099.1:0-1058 GCF_033339075.1 Vibrio sp. 970 | reverse complement strand
CTAATGCGGCTTCTGGTGCGGTGCCACCACGAATCTTACGGTTTACTAAGCGTTCTTGCAGAAACTCAGCCTGTGTATCGACGAAGACGGTAAAATCTGCCAAACGATGCAGTTCATTCCACACCGGTTCATTAAGCAGTAACCAATTCCCCTCAACCACAACAACATTGCGATTCACTAAAATGGCGTCGTCGACTGGATCATGCAAATTGCGGTCGTAGTATGGCCATTTTGTATCTTTCATTTTGAGCTGTTTGAGCTTGTCGATAAGCTCCGTCAGATTAAATGTTTGATAGGACCCCTTAATACTGCGCAGAGGCACGAGCTCGCCATCTCGTTCAATCGTATTGTTGTCGAGGATCTCATTTGGATAATGGAAACCATCAAACGGCAGCACTTGTAAAGGCTCTTGGCTTTCATCTTGTTCCGACAAGTATTCCCAGAACGCAGCGAGTGTCGACTTGCCACTGCCCGGAGGAGCGCACAAGAACACTACTATGCGTTCCTGCTTCTCATGATAGAGGCGAGTAAATTTTTCGATAAGAGGCTGATGGATTCGTTTTACGTCGGCATCGGGAAAGGTTGCTTCGGTTTCGAAGCCACTGACGTTTAAATTCACTTTCATGGTGAACCCTTACTGATTGATTTCCTCTTCGATTCTTTCTATCAACATTTCACACGACAGCTTGAGCACTGTTTTGATGAGAGATTCGTATCTCATTTGCGAAAAGGACTCAAACGAAGAGAACTTTAGCTGATTGATCGACTCAAGATAAAAGCAGTCTTGCTGAGAAGAGAGTACCGCTTGGTTTTTGATGAAGTCATAAATCACATCATCTGTAAACGCGATCTTTTCAGGCTGAGTAACCACATACTCCAATACCTGATCGTACAAGCCAATGTCTGCATAAGTTTGTAATGAGATTTTTCCCATCGCAAACATCAACTTGGAGACAACATCGGTCGTGACCAATGGCCCATCTTCTCTCAATAACGGATCCACAGCATACTCCTTCACTAAGTCGTCTTGGACGAACACACTCGGAAGTAATGCTTTT
>NZ_JAWOTW010000098.1:0-1058 GCF_033339075.1 Vibrio sp. 970 | reverse complement strand
AATACGTCGTTTTTCTTGTTCATCACGAATAGCTGGACCTTTGAAGCCATCCTGAATGATGGCTTGCACATCTACTGATGCCGCTGCTTGATAGGCCAGCATAAAAATATCCGCTTGTGGATACGGTAGATCTTCTAAACCTTTGCGGCCTGCGTGATCCGCTTGGCAGCAAATTAGAATGTCTTTTAGGCGCTCCGACTTGCGCCATACATCAAACTTGTTCAGGATTTTGATGATGGTTTGCGGCTTTAACTCTGCGGCGCGATGAATGTTGGAGTGTTGCTCGCAGACCATGAGCGCTAAATCTTTAAATTCATTCGGTACACGTACACGTTCGCACAGTTTTTTAATTAGCTTTAAACCGGTATGACAATGCATTTTATGGCTAGGCCATTCGCTCTCTGGTGTCACGCCTTTCCCTAAGTCATGCACCTGTGCGGCAAATCTGACAGGGAGTGATGTGCTCAGCTTTGCGGCTTGCTCTGCTACCATCAACGTATGGATACCCGTATCGATCTCTGGATGCCATTTTTCAGGTTGAGGCACCCCAAACAACGCCTCGATTTCTGGTAGCACGACAGCTAACGCGCCGCAATCTCGCAACACTGATAAAAACACATCGGGACGAGGCGTTGAAAGCGATTTATGCCACTCTTGCCACACGCGTTCTGGTGTTAGCGTATTGAGTTCACCAGAGTCTGCCATGTCGCGCATGAGTTGCATGGTTTCTTTTGCTACCGTAAATCCCAGCGAGGCAAGTTTTGCAGCAAAACGTGCGACCCGAAGTACTCTAAGGGGATCTTCCACAAAAGCATCCGATACATGACGCAATATGCGATTATTCAAATCGGCTTGGCCGCCATAAGGATCGTACAGCTGGCCGCTATCATCCATCGCCATGGCGTTAATGGTTAAATCACGGCGAATCAAATCCTCTTCTAGCGTTACGCTTGGATCGAAGAAACAGTCAAAGCCCGTGTAACCTGAGCCTGATTTTCTTTCGGTTCGTGCAAGTGCGTGTTCTTCTTTATTTTTAGGATGAAGAAAAACAGGAAAGT
>NZ_JAWOTW010000097.1:0-1063 GCF_033339075.1 Vibrio sp. 970 | reverse complement strand
CACAGTTGCTCAAGCATGGTCTGCTGGCTCTAGCTTCTGGGCTCGTCCTGAAATCCGTGTTTACGCTTCTTACCTAACTGGTGAGCAAGAAATTAACAGCACAGATAAGTTCTTTGATAACAAACAAGCTGACGATACGTTCCAATTCGGTGTACAAGCTGAAGCTTGGTGGTAATCATCTAACCACTAAGTCCTAAATTGTCCTAGAATGATACAGCCAGAACCTATCTGGCTGTATTTATTTCAAAAACAATAATGAGTCGAGGTAGACAGTAATGAGAAAATGGCTTGCTCCCGTACTGCTGGGCATGTTGGCTACTGGTTGTGCGTCCGTAGAACAAGTAGAGATGAATCCAAAAGGTCAGCAACAAGTAATCACTCAATCGGGTGATATTCAATGGGTACCGCTTAATGTGCCTGTGGTTACTGAGTTCGCTTTGACTGATAAAAGCCAAATGCTGTTGGATGGCAACAGTGCTGGCGCAATTGCAGCGTTCGCTCTTCCGGGCAATCGTGGTAGTCTCGATATCAAATTAGAGACATTCGTAAGTAAAGAACTTCAATTTTATGCTCCAAATGTCGCAGTGATGAACTCGGCAGGAGAAACCATTTACCAAGCCGATTTCTCAAAGTTTAAGTACGAACCAGCAAAACTGTTGGACAACGATAAATTCGTACTTGATCTCAATGTGATTCCAGACATGACAGGTAATGATCTTCATGTATTGGTTTACACGACTTCCGCCGATCTAAAAGGAAGTACACAAGTTCTACACCCTGCAAAAGCCTTCGCCATGGCGCGCCATACTCAGCCGCCAGATATTGCAGACCCTCTCGCGAAACATAGCCCATTGGGTCAGTTCCGCTTTTCGGTATCCGCGAATGATATCGTGAATACCAAGATTGTTGCGAAAAACGACAACATTCCTCAAGGTACGGATCTCACTAGCTACTACCACAGCTCTATTGAAGCGGCAGTCGCAGCGAACGATATTCCGAAAGCACTCACCTTGCTTGATGAAGCAAAAGAGCTAGGTATTGAAGGCGCACAAGAAGTGTTTGT
>NZ_JAWOTW010000096.1:0-1063 GCF_033339075.1 Vibrio sp. 970 | reverse complement strand
TAGCGGGCGGCCGGAAGGTGAATGCTAGGCATGATCTAACCCTCGGTCTCTGGCGTCGCGACTGCGAAATTTCGCGAGGGTTTCCGAGAAGGTGATTGCGCTTCGCAGATCTCCAGGCGCGTGGGTGCGGACGTAGTCAGCGCCATTGCCGATCGCGTGAAGTTCCGCCGCAAGGCTCGCTGGACCCAGATCCTTTACAGGAAGGCCAACGGTGGCGCCCAAGAAGGATTTCCGCGACACCGAGACCAATAGCGGAAGCCCCAACGCCGACTTCAGCTTTTGAAGGTTCGACAGCACGTGCAGCGATGTTTCCGGTGCGGGGCTCAAGAAAAATCCCATCCCCGGATCGAGGATGAGCCGGTCGGCAGCGACCCCGCTCCGTCGCAAGGCGGAAACCCGCGCCTCGAAGAACCGCACAATCTCGTCGAGCGCGTCTTCGGGTCGAAGGTGACCGGTGCGGGTGGCGATGCCATCCCGCTGCGCTGAGTGCATAACCACCAGCCTGCAGTCCGCCTCAGCAATATCGGGATAGAGCGCAGGGTCAGGAAATCCTTGGATATCGTTCAGGTAGCCCACGCCGCGCTTGAGCGCATAGCGCTGGGTTTCCGGTTGGAAGCTGTCGATTGAAACACGGTGCATCTGATCGGACAGGGCGTCTAAGAGCGGCGCAATACGTCTGATCTCATCGGCCGGCGATACAGGCCTCGCGTCCGGATGGCTGGCGGCCGGTCCGACATCCACGACGTCTGATCCGACTCGCAGCATTTCGATCGCCGCGGTGACAGCGCCGGCGGGGTCTAGCCGCCGGCTCTCATCGAAGAAGGAGTCCTCGGTGAGATTCAGAATGCCGAACACCGTCACCATGGCGTCGGCCTCCGCAGCGACTTCCACGATGGGGATCGGGCGAGCAAAAAGGCAGCAATTATGAGCCCCATACCTACAAAGCCCCACGCATCAAGCTTTTGCCCATGAAGCAACCAGGCAATGGCTGTAATTATGACGACGCCGAGTCCCGACCAGACTGCATAAGCAACACCGACAGGGATGGATTTCAGAACCAGAG
>NZ_JAWOTW010000095.1:0-1076 GCF_033339075.1 Vibrio sp. 970 | reverse complement strand
TGACATCAACTCATCGTATTTCGGGTTGTGGTAACGTGAATCGTTGTACTCGCCATTTGATACGAAGATATCTAACCAAGTCGATGCCTCGTTGTAGTCGGCTGTCCAACCGCCGCGCGTAATTTCTGTGGGTTCTTTCAAGGCATAGAAGACTTTAGGTTCCAACTGCTTAATGGTGACTTGTGCGCCTAAACGGCTCTTCCACATGCCCGCCATTGCGGTCGCCATTTTTACATCCATCGAGAAAGTTGGGACGGTAAACGTCAACTTAAGTGGGTTACTTTGGTTGTAGCCTGCCTCTGCTAACAAACGCTTTGCTTCGTCAATTCGTTGGATGTGGTCCCACTTGGAATATTCCGGGGTGTGCGATTGAAACCCATCGGTTTGCGGTGGTACTAGCGTGAACATCGGAATGCCACCATTTCTTAAAATCGAATCAGTCAGTAGATTGCGATCAATGGCGTAGGAGAGGGCTTGGCGAACTCGACGATCTTTGGTCGGTCCTTCTTGCGTATTTAGGTAGTAAAAAGTCGAACCTAGCGAAGCACTTGTATCAGCCACATCTTGAGGCAGTTTGCTTATTAGTTTCCTTTTTTGTGCGGCAGGAATCGACATGACCTGATCAATTTCGCCTGCTAGGTAGCGATTTAGCACGACATTAGCATCACCGATCGGCAGCCAAGTGATTTTATCTAGGACGACGTTGTTTGCATCCCAATAGTGCGGGTTTTTCTTCATTACCATCTTCTCGTTTACCTTCCACTCCGAAACGGTAAACGCGCCGTTGGTTACGATGTTCTCAGGTTGTGTCCAGTTACTGCCGTGTTCCTCTACCGTTGTTTGATGAACCGGAGCAAGAACGGGGTGGCTCAGGAGTTTTATGAAGAACGGAATTGGCTGCTCCAAAGTGACTTGGAAGGTTTTTTCATCCAACGCTTTCACGCCCAATGAAGCAGGTTTTGCTTCGCCTTTCATAATGGCTTGCGAGTTTAGGATATTCGGTATGGCGGCAAACCAAGCGTAAGGTGATGCCGTGTTAGGGTCGAGCAATCGTTGCCAACTGTAGACAAAATCTT
>NZ_JAWOTW010000094.1:0-1099 GCF_033339075.1 Vibrio sp. 970 | reverse complement strand
GTTATCGGCGACTTGGCGCAATGCACACAACCAGACGGCTCATTTGTGCCACCTCGTGCGCAAGCTGCGCACCAAATGGCTAGCCAAGCGTTCAGCAACATTGTGGCGAAGCTAAATGGTCGTGAGTTGAAAAACTACGTGTACAAAGACCATGGTTCTTTAGTGTCTCTAAGCCGCTTCTCTACAGTAGGTAGCTTGATGGGTAACTTAACCAAAGGTTCGATGATGGTTGAAGGCCGTATTGCACGTGTTGTTTATATCTCACTATACCGCATGCACTTGATGGCACTTCACGGCGTGTTCAAAACAGGCTTGATGATGCTGGTTGGCCGCATTAACCGTGTATTGCGTCCAAACCTTAAGCTTCACTAATATCGGCGATTCAGCCAGTTTCAGTGTTGAAACCATAGAAGAGAAAAAGCCACCGCAAGTCGGTGGCTTTTTATTTCTGTTTTGTCCCGTCCCAAATAAGGCTTACACCTTCCAACGCTTACCGCTGTCTTACAGCAAATCTGTTGGCAGAAGTGAATACACGACGCCATCTTTTGGTTTGCCATGGAAAATAAATCGATTTCTGGCGATGGCTTCTTTTTTTGCTCCAACGGATTCGATCAAAGCTTGGCTGGCGTTGTTATCAGGATCACAAACGATTTCAATACGAGTTAAGCTCAGTTTTGCAAAACAAAATTCTGCCAACGCTTTAATCGCCTCTTGAGCGTAGCCTTGTCTTTGGTAACGGTCTGCTACCCAATAACCAATACTCGCCATATTAAACGTATGGTAAAGCTCATTCACGGCTGCCATTCCCAGCAAGGTATTGCTATCTCTATCATAAATACCGAAACCAAATGCTTCCGTTTTGACCCAATTTAAACGTGTTGCTAGTAGAAAGTCTTGGGCATCTTTTAGCGAGACTTCTGCGTCACACCAATCAAGCCAAGTATGCAAAGATGGGGATTGGGAGAGCAATCGTTGTAGCGAGTGAGCGTCATCTGCTGGGATAAGACGAAGGGCTAGGCGAGGGGTGATGATTTCAAAATCTGGGCTCATGAATAAATACGACTTCCATTGCTGATTTTAGAGATACCGACCTTTCGTT
>NZ_JAWOTW010000093.1:0-1107 GCF_033339075.1 Vibrio sp. 970 | reverse complement strand
AAAAAGGTGACATTCAAATTCATCGTCAACAAGGCAAAAACAAAACGTCGATTGCGCAGCTTTTTGGCAGCAACGCGAATCAACTGCTGAACAAAAACAGCTTCAACCTAATTAATGTCGAGTTTGAAGGTAAGGACAATTTCGTCGCGAGTTTGTATGTGCCGTCAATGAACTGGTTTGTTATTGGCGTCGTGCCTGTTGATGAAGTGTTTGCTGATCTCAATGCAACTGGCCAAAAAATGATGATCACAACCATTGTAGTGGCGTTGGTGTTCATTTTGATGGGCGTATTGCTTGCAAACAGTATCACTAAGCCTATTCGATTGATTGCAGATCGCTTTACCGATCTTGGTCAAGGCGAAGGTGATTTATCACAGCGTATTGAAATTCGTGGCAATGATGAAATCGCGCAGCTTTCTAAAGGTTTCAACGGATTTATTGAGAAAATCCACGCAACCATGAAAGAGGTATCTTTGACGAGCGGTGCACTGAGTCAAGCGGCAGACAGCGTGTCGAGCAAAGCAACGTCAACGTACGATAATAGCCAAGAGCAACGTGACCAGACGATTCAAGTGGTTGCAGCGATCAACCAAATGGGTGCGACGATCAGTGAAATTGCGTCTAACGCAGCGACGGCAGCCGATACTGCAAACCAAGCGTCTGATAATACTCAGACGGGTCGTGAAGTTGTGATTAAAGCGAAAGAAGTGATCAGCCGTCTTGCTGACGATGTGGAAACGACAAACATCGTTGTGACACAGCTTGCTTCTACAACGAAAGATATCGGCTCTATCCTTGGTGTAATCCGCGATATCTCTGAGCAAACAAACTTGTTGGCACTGAACGCAGCGATTGAAGCAGCACGCGCAGGTGAGCAAGGTCGAGGCTTTGCGGTAGTTGCAGATGAAGTTCGTAACCTAGCGTCGCGCACTGCCGATTCAACGGAAGAGATTCAACGTATGATCAACCAGCTTCAAAGTGATGCTCAGGATGCAGTAAGCGCGATGGAAGCTGGCAAAGCGGTCACATTTGAGGGTGTGGCTTCGACGGATGAAGCAGTAGAAGTGCTGGTGAATATCTCTGAGCGCATTACGGATATCTCCGATC
>NZ_JAWOTW010000092.1:0-1135 GCF_033339075.1 Vibrio sp. 970 | reverse complement strand
GTCATTCTAATGGATGATGAAGACCGCGAGAATGAAGGTGACTTGATCATGGCTGCCGAGCATATTACGCCGGAAGCGATCAACTTTATGGCGACTTACGGTCGTGGCTTGATCTGTCTGACCATGACTAAAGCGCGTTGTGAAAATCTCGGCTTGCCGCCAATGGTGCAAGACAACAACGCGCAGTACACCACTAACTTTACCGTTTCTATTGAAGCTGCTGAAGGCGTCACCACGGGTATTTCAGCGGCTGACCGCGCACGTACCGTTCAAGCTGCGGTTGCGCCAAACGCAAAAGCGGCGGACTTGGTTCAACCGGGTCATATTTTCCCTCTTGCTGCGCAAGATGGTGGTGTATTGACTCGCGCTGGTCACACCGAAGCGGGTTGTGATTTAGCTCGCCTTGCGGGGCTTGAGCCTGCTTCTGTGATTGTTGAGATTCTAAACGACGACGGCACCATGGCTCGCCGCCCTGATCTTGAAATATTTGCTGAAAAACACGGCTTGAAGTTAGGCACTATTGCGGACCTTATCGAATACCGCAACAACACAGAAACGACCATTGAGCGTGTAGCAGAATGCAAACTGCCAACTGAACACGGTGAGTTCACTTTGGTGACTTACAAAGACACCATCGATAATCAAGTGCATTACGCGATGTGTAAAGGTGATTTGGCCGGCGAAGCGCCGCTGGTTCGTGTGCATCTACAAGACGTATTCACCGATGTATTACGCAGTGACCGCAATGCAGAGCGCAGCTGGACACTGGATAAAGCGATGAAGCGTATCGGTGAAGAAGGTGGTGTTCTGGTTGTTCTTGGCAATGAAGAATCAACCGAGTTGCTCATCCACCGCGTGAAGATGTTCGAAGCGCAAGATAAAGGCGAAGCACCGACTTTAGCGAAAAAGCAGGGCACGTCTCGCCGCGTGGGAGTGGGGTCGCAAATTCTCGCTGACCTTGGTGTTCACGATATGCGTCTTCTGTCTTCGACCAACAAAAAATACCATGCATTGGGCGGTTTCGGCCTGAACGTGGTTGAATACGTTTGCGAATAAGAAGTGAACGATAAGTTCCTAGTCCCATGCACACCTATTTTGGTGTGGACTAGGAACTCGTGACACGCAGCCAATTTCC
>NZ_JAWOTW010000091.1:0-1152 GCF_033339075.1 Vibrio sp. 970 | reverse complement strand
CCCGACCAGACTGCATAAGCAACACCGACAGGGATGGATTTCAGAACCAGAGAAAGAAAATAAAATGCGATGCCATAGTGCCAAGCCTATGAGTAAGATGCCTGGTGCTCCCAGTAGTTGGGTGATTGCCAAAGAGCGCTTGACCTGAGCCAGCTCGGCGTGCAGTTGAGTCTTCATAATGCCTCCTTTGAAGGGAAGGTATAACGTCGGCTGCGGCAGCAGAGAAACGGCATTCCGGCGGTAATACTCTGCTATAGCAGAATCTGCCTTGTTGCAGCGCGGAACTCAAGTGATATTTGCCTCTTGTGTTTGCATTCGAGCTAATCCGGCAGCACTATTACTCCCAAGGGTTCCAGCAGTTGCTCCTGTTGCCAGGCACAGATCTTGACTCCTTCGAGGTTGACCCGTCTGGGGTCGAGCCCATCCAGATCGGCAAAGGTTAGGTCACAGCCCCGCAGATTGACCTGTTGCCAACAGTCGCGGGAGAAGGTGCCGCGGCTGAGATCTGAGCCCATCAAGGAAGCGCCGCTGAGATTGGCATTGCTCCAGTTGTTTTCAAACAGCTCGCATTTTTCCAGGCATTGGCCACTCAAGTTGGTATAGGCCAGGTTGCAACCTGAGATATAAGCCGAGCAGAAGTACATCTTATGGCTGACTTGATTGTAGAAGCGGGCCCGGGAAAAGTTGGCGCCCTTGAGATCGCACTCCCTGAACTCTATGCCAAAGCAGTTGGCACCGCTGAAGTTGGCCAAAGACAGACGGCAGGCCTTGAAACTGGCATCGCGCAGATCGGCATAGCTGAAGTGACACCCTTCAACGGCGCCGCTTTCAATGAAACTGCAATCCTCGAAACTGGCATCCTGCAGCTGACAGTGGCTGAAGTCACACTGATAAAAGCGGCAGCGGCGAAAACGGCTGTCACTCAAATCCTGGCGTGAGAAATCCTCTTGCTGAAAAACTTTATCAATAATATCCATACGGCTTCCTTTAATCAGGGAGGGTGCTAACTCTTTCGGCGAGCTTTGCCTAGGCAGGCAAACATGGGGTTGGTTCGCGCCTTCCCAACAACCTTTGCGGGTATAGGAAGTATAAACCACCTTTTTGCTCCTCATCCGAAGTATCTTACCTGAAATTCCCTCACTCGTTTACCGC
>NZ_JAWOTW010000090.1:0-1158 GCF_033339075.1 Vibrio sp. 970 | reverse complement strand
ACATTCAGTTATACAATGAAATTAAAACGCCAGTTGATTCTTCAACTGGCGTTTTTTGTTGTCTATCATTCGATGCAAATTACCTAACATTGTACGCCTAGCGATTATCTCGCAAATGCATTGCCATACCAGAACGTAACGTAGGACAGCAAGCATAGAAAAACAAAAAGGCCGCTTTGCAGCGACCTTTCAGATAGTGTTGTTCAAAGCAGTAAGGCTTAGCCTTTGCCGCCTTTAATTGCATTGATGATTTCGCTGGTTGAGCAACCATCTTCAAAGTTCAAAACACGAACTTCACCACCTGCTGCAATCACTTCTTTACCACCGGCAATCTCTTCTGGTTTGTAGTCACCGCCTTTCACTAACATGCTTGGCAGCACTTCAGAGATCAGACGCTGTGGCGTATCTTCACTAAACGGTACAACCCAGTCAACCGCACCTAAACCTGCCAATACTGCCATACGGCGATCGGTTGGGTTTACTGGACGACCAGGGCCTTTTAAACGCTTTACAGACTCATCGGTATTTACTGCGACAATTAGGCGATCACCTAGCTCAGCAGCATGGTTAAGGTAAGACACATGACCAGCGTGAAGAATATCAAAACAGCCATTGGTCATGACGACTTTCTCGCCACGAGCGCGTGCTTTTTTCACCGCTTCAATCAGTGCTTTTTCTGAGATGACACCAAAGTCGGTATCTTGACTGCCATGAACCGCTTCTGCCAATTCAATTTCAGACAGCGTCGACGTACCCAGTTTACCCACGACAACGCCAGCAGCTGCGTTAGCAAGTGCACACGCTTCTTCGAAGGATTTACCTGCCGCAACCGACGCGGCAAGTACAGAAATCACCGTGTCGCCAGCACCTGTTACGTCGTAGACTTCTTTCGCTTGCGTTGGTAGATGGAATGGCTCTTGGCCACGACGAATCAACGTCATACCGTGCTCACTACGTGTTACCAATAGCGCTTCAAAATCAAACTCTTCAACAAGTGCCAGAGCTTTCTCTACCAGCTCTTGATCCGATTTCACTTTACCGACCACATCTTCAAACTCTTTCATGTTTGGTGTCAGTAGAGTTGCACCGCGGTAACGTTCAAAGTCCGCACCTTTAGGATCAATGAAAACAGGAATATTCGCTGCTCGCGCTTTCTGA
>NZ_JAWOTW010000089.1:0-1158 GCF_033339075.1 Vibrio sp. 970 | reverse complement strand
TGAACTTGCTAATGTCAAACCAGAGATTTTAGTCGTTACCTTCGGTAAAGCGTTTGGCATGTCCGGTGCGGCGATTTTGTGTGATCAAGCAACGGGTGACTTTTTGACCCAGTTTGCTCGTCACCATGTGTATTCAACAGCAATGCCACCTGCGCAGGCCTACGCGTTGACACATGCGGTTTCTATGATTCAAGAGCAGTCTTGGCGACGCGAAAAGCTGGTGGAGCTAAATGAGGTTTATCAAACGAATCTAAGTGGTCTGGATGGCTTTGTTGAAACAGATACCCCGATCAAGCCATTTGTGATTGGCGAATCAGAACTTGCTTTGCAGGTTGCGAACGCTTGTCGACAAAATGGCATATGGGTCACCGCGATTCGTCCACCAACCGTTCCGAAAGGTACCTCACGCCTTCGTATCACGCTCACTGCGAACCATAGTACAGAACAAGTTAAAACGCTTTCAATCGCATTGAAGCAAGCATTAGGAGCGCTGTAATGGATAATGCCGAAAACATGGTGTTGGACAACGTACACCAAGACAAAGAGGCGATTGCTTCGTCTTTTGGCAAAGCGGCTGACACCTATGACAAACATGCGGCATTTCAACGAGATGTTGGCCATCGTTTGTTAGAAAAGCTCCCAAGCGATCTTACCAACAAGCGCGTTTTGGACTTGGGGTGTGGAACCGGATATTTTTCTCAGCTATTGCTAGAGCGAGGCGCAAGCGTTGTTTGTGCCGATCTTTCGCAAGGAATGTTGGACAAAGCGCGCGAGCGTTGTGGTGACCATAATGTTCGTTATGTGGTAGCAGACGCGGAAAGCTTGCCATTCGAGGACGCTAGTTTTGACTATGTGTTTTCAAGTCTCGCGCTACAGTGGTGTGTCGATTTAAGTTATCCGTTGAGAGAAATTCGCCGAATATTAGCTGCTAATGGGAAAGGGTGTTTCTCAACACTAGTTGATGGCTCGCTATACGAACTGCGCTATTCGTGGGCAAAAATTGACACATATCAACACGTGAATAACTTTATTACTCTCAATCAGGTAAAAATTGCGTTAGCGCAATCTCGATGCCATAACCATCATCTAGACTCGACCACCATCACAGTTTGGTACGACTCAGCATTTTCTGTTATGCGTGATCTCAAAGGTATTGGT
>NZ_JAWOTW010000088.1:0-1161 GCF_033339075.1 Vibrio sp. 970 | reverse complement strand
TTCGATGCGGGGGACATTTTCACTGGGTCACTCGCGAAAAAAACGCAAGGCAAGCTCTCTTTCGATTTGTACAGTGCGATGGGCTACGACGCGATAACGCTCGGTAACCACGAATTTGAATACGGCTGGCAAACCTTGAAAGAGAACATGCCAAGAGCCGCCTACCCCGTGCTCAACGCCAACATCAAGTTTGAGCAAAACAATGCGCCTTTTGCTTCGCCATATACCATTGTTGAACGCGATGGCATTCGTGTCGGTGTGATTGGGGTAATGGGCGTTGATGCCTTCTACAACACCATGTGGAAAGGTAATCGCAAAGGTTTGACTATCGACGATCCAATCAAAACCACTCAGTTCTGGGTTGATAAGATCCGCGACGAAGTAGACATGTTGTTCGTGCGCACATACCAAAATAAAACGGCACCAATGCAAACCGACAAAGAAGCCGATCCTGAAGTGCAACGCGGCTTTGATGAAGATTACGACATGGCAGGCAAGCTAAAGGGGGTCGATGTGATTTTTGGCGGCCACTCTGACCATGGCTTATGGAAGCCTGTCGTGCATCCAAAAACGGGCACAGTTATCGGTCTCACTTTCGGTCAAGGTAAATACTTGGGTTACACTAAATTCGTTGTAGACACCGAAAAGCACGACGTAAAACTACTGGACGGAAAACTGATCCCTGTCGAGTCAGACAAGCTTGAACGCGACAAGAAAACCAGCGATCTTATCGCCAATGCTCGCAAACAATACCCAGAGCTTGGTCAGCAGTTGGCAACCATTAATGACACGGCGTACCGACGTTATTACCGCGAATCCAACGTAGGCAATTTAGTAGCAGATATGATGCGCGAAGCCGCTAAAGCAGATGTGGGTATGATCAGCTCGGGCAGTATTCGCATTGACCTTAACAAAGGCCCAGTAACGATGGAAAACATAATGGATCTTTTCCCATTCACAGATAAACTTTCCGTCGTAAAACTCAACGGCGCACAGTTGAAAGAACTGTTGGAGTACAGCTACACCTTGCCTTACGGTCTGGCACAATTCTCCGGTATTGAAGCGCGCTACGACAACGCAAAACCACAAGGTAAACGACTGCTAAGCCTGAACGTAAATGGCAAACCAGAGAACGACTCTCAATCATAAAAAGTGTAAAGT
>NZ_JAWOTW010000087.1:0-1162 GCF_033339075.1 Vibrio sp. 970 | reverse complement strand
CTTTGACGATCGCTGGTTTGGTGTTTTGCTTATCAGCAAATGGTCCCATGTCTTTATATATAAAGTTCGCGATAAAGAATGAGTACACCGCCGCAACTGCCGCAGCCTCTGTTGGTGTGAAAATACCGCCATAGATACCGCCAAGGATGATCACCACCTGCAACAATCCCCAACTCGCATCTTTGGCTGCATCAAACGTTTCTTTCCGTCCCACGAATGGTTGCTTAGGTAGATTCTTAATCCTCGCCGCAATGTAGATAGCGATCATCAACATCACGCCAGCCAGCAAACCCGGGATCACACCACCAAGGAACATACGCCCCACTGACACATCGGTCGCCGCTGCATACACCACCATCACGATCGATGGCGGAATCAAGATCCCCAAAGTACCTGCGTTACAGATAACACCCGCAGCAAACTCTTTCGAGTAACCGTTTTTGATCATCCCCGCAATGACGATACTACCGATAGCGACCACGGTTGCTGGTGAAGAGCCAGACAGTGCTGCAAACATCATACATGCCACAACGGAAGCCATGGCGAGACCACCACGGAACCAACCGACGATGGCAATCGCAAATCGGATGATTCGCTTTGCAACGCCACCTGTCGACATAAAACTTGAGGCCAAAATGAAGAAAGGTATCGCCAACAATGTGTAGTGACCAGCAAAGGCATTAAACAGCGTTTGAGCAACTGACGCCAAAGAAGCATCGGAATTAAGAAAAGAACACTGGAAAGACCCAGAGAAATTGCGATTGGCACACCAATGAGCATGAAGCCAATCACCATTAAAAACAGTAGTAAAATATCCATGGCTTAGCGCTCCTTGTGCTCAGAATCGTTCGAGGAACGAGGAGTCATGGCATCGCCAGCTTCACTCATTTCTTCTTTTAAGGCTTCCAGTTCTTCCTCAGCTTCATGCCCTGCAATCAAGCGATCCAGCTTGCCTGTAGCGATCTGCCAAGTGACTTGTAAAAAACGGAAAGTGAGCATCGCCATACCAAGCGGCAAAGCGAAATAAGGAATAAAGCGTGGCAGTTTTTCGTAGCGCTCGCCTTCATTAAGCCAATCCGCTAAGAACTGTAAAAACTCAGGCATTGGGATATCGTCGGTTTCATACCATGCGCGCTCTGTCGCAAAGGGATACCAATAATTA
>NZ_JAWOTW010000086.1:0-1165 GCF_033339075.1 Vibrio sp. 970 | reverse complement strand
ATAAACAAAAAACTCAGCGTTCAGATGCAGAGTTTTTCTGTGACAGGTTGAAAGTTAGGCTATTTGGGATTCTGTTTTGTTATTCGTTTTCATCGCAAAGATCACAATCACGAGCAATACGAACGGAAGAACGTACAAGTTCAGGTTTTGCCAACCAACTGTCGATTCAAGCCAGCCGGAAAGTAAGGCAGTAATGGTGACACAGCTGAACACGAAGAACTCATTAAACGCCTGCGCTTTGCTGCGGTTTTTCGCTTCGTAACTTTGGCTAAACAGCCCCGTTGCAGCGATAAACATGAAGTTCCAACCTACGCCCAACAAAACTAAGGCAAGGCTAAAGTGCCAAATGGACACACCATGAATGTTAATCCCTATACAAGCAATGAACAGCACGCCACCCGCTAGGATCATTTTCTTTGCGCCGAACTGCTCAATTAATCGACCAGTAATAAAGGCTGGAGCGAACATGCCGAGCACGTGCCACTCAATCACACCTGCGGCTTTGTCGAAATCGAAACCACAACCAATCATCGCCAAAGGCGTCGCTGTCATTAGAATATTCATCACCGCATAAGCCACCATTGCCGCTAACACAGCAATCATAAAGTTCGGGCGTCTTATGATGTCACTAATAGTATCTGCTTTAACATGCGATAGCTGAGTATGCGCTGGCGGGAACCGAATCGTTTGAAGCAATACAAGCGCGGTGATGTAGAGAACAATCAGGACAGAAAAAGCACTCGTATATAAACCATCGTCTGACCATTGTTGCGAATACACCGCTAAGTTCGGACCGAGAATAGCCGCTAATACCCCTCCCGCCATAGATATTGAAATTGCTCTGTGTCTTGCCGATTCTTCACACACTTCTATTGCAGCAAAACGATAGAGCGTGCCAAAACCGATTCCGACACCGAGCAAAAACGTAGAAAAACAGAATAGATAAAAGGTTTGTTGGCTTAACGCGTACGTCGCCAAACTTGCGCCCACGATGCCGATGAGGTTACCTAGACTAAAGCCCAAACGACGACCGAGTTTCCCCATAATCAATGATGCAGGTATCGTTGCCGCCATTAAACCGAGAAACTGCAGTGCGACAGGCAAAGTAATAAAGCTCGGTAACGGGGCAAGTGTTTTGCCAATGAGCGCGATCACCGAGATCAAG
>NZ_JAWOTW010000085.1:0-1179 GCF_033339075.1 Vibrio sp. 970 | reverse complement strand
AACTTAACCGAACTATCGTTATAAAAACAAAAGGTTATTGTTAAGTTTAGATTCTTCTGGCTAAGTTGTACGAAAATAAATCACTGATGCATCACAAATCGAAAAAGCGCTGCACAGTTCTTATTGCTCTGTTAAGCGGAAGATTTTGCCGCTGTCGGTAGAAAAGTAGATATAGCCATCGGGGCTTATTGTGATATCTCTGATTCGTTCTCCAAGCTTTTCCAGTAAGCGTTGCGATTCTGTGAGCTTGCCATCGTTAATGCTGACGACATTGATATGAGTGAGCTTTAACGCTCCAACTAATATTTTGCCGTCAAGTTCTGAGTATTTATCCCCGCGATAGAGCACCATATTGCTTGGAGCGATAGAGGGAATGTAAACCAATTTGGGGTCTTCCATTCCTGGCAGTGATTTCGCTTCACCCACATCAAGTGGGCCCCAATATTCTTTCCCTTGTGAGACTCTTGCCCAACCGTAGTTCGCCCCTTTTTTAATTAGGTTAATTTCGTCACCTCCACGCGGCCCATGTTCAATCGACCAAAGTTGATCTGTCTCTTTGTCGTAGAACAAACCTTGTGGATTGCGATGCCCGAAACTCCATATTTCAGGCTTTGCCTTGGAGGAAGTAAAAGGGTTATCTGTTGGCACCGTGCCGTCTAGATTCAAGCGTAGTATTGAGCCCGCGTGTGTTTGAGTATTTTGACCGTTGTCTCGTTCACCGCGATCGCCAATCGTGAAGTAGATCTTGCCATCAATAAACGCGATTCGACTGCCAAAATGTCGGCCAGTATCGGTGATAGCATCGGCGATGAAGAGATCTTTCCAGCCAGTTAGTTGCTCGCCACTTAGCGTTGCGGTGGCAAGTGCGACGTTGTTTCCTTTCTGGGTTCGTTTGCTGTAAGTGAAATACAGCTGTGGATTTTTCTTATCGGTATTTGGGGCGAGTGCGACATCCAGTAAACCGGCTTGTCCACTGGTGTTAACATTCTGAGCACTATGAATTTTCTGGCGTTGACCTGTCATCACATTGAGCAATGAAATGGTGCCATTTTTCTTGTTCACTACTACGCGTTGCGAATCGATAAATTCAATGCCCCAAGGGACTTGAAACCCATTGGCAACCTCATCTGCGTGGTATTGCGCAGCATGAAGTGAAAAAGATAAACAAGCGAGCAGGGC
>NZ_JAWOTW010000084.1:0-1190 GCF_033339075.1 Vibrio sp. 970 | reverse complement strand
AACGGTTTTTGAATGGGTTTGTGTCCAATTGTGCGAATTGGGTTGCCATTTTTACTGGGTCTAAAGAACTCATGAGGGGCTTTGTTGCTTAAATCGATGGAACTAAATCAAGAAGCTACGATCTGATCGGCTACACCCATTAATCGTCGTAGCCTCATGCCTAAACCTCGTTACAAAACAACTAACTGGACGCAGTACAACAAAGCCTTAATAAACCGTGGTTCTCTGACCTTTTGGATTGATGAGGAAGCGATAGCCGAGTGGAAGCAAAACAAACAAGGCAAGCGTGGTAGACCTCGCCGATTCAGCGACTTAGCCATTACTACCGCACTGATGGTTAAGCGCGTCTTCTCCATGCCATTGAGAGCGCTGCAAGGCTTTCTAGACTCAGTATTTAAGCTGGCTCACATCCCGCTTGTTTGCCCACACTACACCTGTATAAGCCGCCGAGCTAAGGAAGTTGAAGTTTCATTTAAAACCAAAACCAGAGGAGCGATACAACATCTGGCAATTGATGCCACTGGCCTCAAGGTTTATGGCGAAGGTGAATGGAAGGTCAAGAAGCATGGAACTGATGGGAAGCGAAGAGTCTGGCGTAAGCTGCATATCGCAGTAGATACAAGCACCCACGAAATAGTCGCAGCAGAGCTGAGCTTATCTAACGTAACCGATGCCGAAGTGCTCCCTAACTTACTCAAGCAGACACGTCGCAAAATCATTGAGATATCAGGCGATGGCGCTTATGACACAAGGAATTGCCATGATGCCATACGGATCAAGCGAGCTGTTCCGCTCATCCCGCCAAGAGAAGGAGCAGCCTTCTGGGAACAAGGGCACCCTCATAACTTAGCGGTAAGTTGCCAGAAGCTCTACGGCTCCAACAAGAAGTGGAAAAAGCGGTATGGTTATCATAAGCGCTCGCTCTCAGAGACAGCAATGTATCGGGTAAAACAGTTGTTAGGTGGGAAACTAAGCCTAAGAAATTACAATGCTCAGGTTGGCGAGACTTACGCCATGATCAAAGCACTGAACAAACTTACAGGGCTTGGTATGCCTGAAACTCAGTATATTGTTTAATAATTATTCAATTTCGGACGACTTGGTTTTCTGTCCGAATTACGCAACAAAGCCGATTCTGTTGGTTATAGCTCAAGCTTTACCGAAAATGTAATTTTACTGAAGGTGTTGGC
>NZ_JAWOTW010000083.1:0-1190 GCF_033339075.1 Vibrio sp. 970 | reverse complement strand
TATGAATTAGTCGAAGATCTTAGCAACAACACCAGCACCTACTGTACGGCCACCTTCACGGATCGCGAAACGTAGACCTTCGTCCATTGCGATTGGTGCGATTAGCTCTACAGTCATCTGTACGTTGTCGCCTGGCATTACCATTTCTACGCCGTCTGGTAGCTGGATGTCACCAGTTACGTCAGTTGTACGGAAGTAGAATTGTGGACGGTAGCCTTTGAAGAATGGAGTGTGACGACCACCTTCATCTTTAGACAGTACGTATACTTCTGATTCGAACTTAGTGTGTGGAGTGATTGAACCAGGCTTAGCTAGTACTTGACCACGTTCAACTTCGTCACGCTTAGTACCACGTAGAAGTGCACCAACGTTCTCACCTGCACGGCCTTCGTCTAGAAGCTTACGGAACATCTCAACACCAGTACATGTAGTTGTAGTAGTGTCTTTGATACCTACGATAGCAACTTCGTCACCTACAGTTAGGATACCACGCTCGATACGGCCAGTTACTACTGTACCACGACCTTGGATTGAGAATACGTCTTCGATAGGCATTAGGAATGGCTGATCTACCGCACGCTCTGGCTCAGGGATGTAAGTATCTAGAGCTTCTGCTAGTTCAACGATTTTCGCTTCCCACTGCTCTTCGCCGTTTAGTGCGCCTAGTGCAGAACCTTGGATAACTGGTAGGTCATCACCTGGGAAATCGTATTCAGATAGAAGTTCACGAACTTCCATTTCTACTAGTTCTAGTAGCTCTTCATCGTCAACCATGTCACATTTGTTCATGAATACGATGATGTATGGGATACCAACCTGACGGCCTAGTAGGATGTGCTCACGAGTTTGTGGCATTGGGCCATCTGTCGCAGCAACAACTAGGATACCACCGTCCATCTGTGCAGCACCAGTGATCATGTTTTTAACATAGTCAGCGTGTCCTGGACAGTCAACGTGTGCGTAGTGGCGTGATGGAGTGTCGTACTCAACGTGAGAAGTTGCGATTGTGATACCGCGCTCACGCTCTTCTGGAGCGTTATCGATAGATGCGAAGTCTTTAGCTACACCGCCGTAAACTTTAGCAAGAGTAGTACAGATAGCTGCAGTTAGAGTTGTTTTACCGTGGTCAACGTGGCCGATAGTACCAACGTTAACGTGCGGTTTCGTACGTTCAAATTTTTCTTTAGACA
>NZ_JAWOTW010000082.1:0-1200 GCF_033339075.1 Vibrio sp. 970 | reverse complement strand
CGGCTTAGCGTGCTTTATTTAATGAGATGGTCACTCCCTCCTTCCCAGTACTATGCTGAGGACAGGCTTTCATTCGGAGAACCATCATGGAAAACATTGCGCTTATTGGTATCGATCTGGGTAAGAACTCTTTCCATATTCATTGTCAGGATCATCGTGGGAAGGCCGTTTACCGTAAAAAATTCACCCGACCAAAGCTAATCGAATTTCTGGCGACATGCCCGGCAACAACCATCGCGATGGAAGCCTGTGGCGGTTCTCACTTTATGGCACGCAAGCTGGAAGAGTTAGGGCATTTTCCAAAGCTGATATCACCGCAATTTGTCCGCCCATTCGTTAAAAGCAACAAAAATGACTTCGTTGATGCTGAAGCTATCTGTGAAGCAGCATCACGTCCATCTATGCGTTTCGTGCAGCCCAGAACCGAATCTCAGCAGGCAATGCGAGCTCTGCATCGTGTCCGTGAATCCCTGGTTCAGGATAAGGTGAAAACAACTAATCAGATGCATGCTTTTCTGCTGGAATTTGGTATCAGCGTTCCGCGAGGTGCTGCCGTTATTAGTCGACTGAGTACCCTTCTTGAGGACAGTAGTTTGCCTCTTTATCTCAGCCAGTTACTGCTGAAATTACAACAGCATTATCACTATCTTGTTGAGCAGATTAAAGATCTGGAATCTCAGTTGAAACGAAAGTTGGACGAAGATGAGGTTGGACAGCGCTTGCTGAGTATTCCCTGCGTTGGAACGCTGACTGCCAGTACTATTTCAACTGAGATTGGCGACGGGAAGCAGTACGCCAGCAGCCGTGACTTTGCGGCGGCAACAGGGCTGGTACCCCGACAGTACAGCACGGGAGGTCGGACGACATTGTTAGGGATTAGCAAGCGGGGCAACAAAAAGATCCGAACTTTGTTGGTTCAGTGTGCCAGGGTATTCATACAAAAACTGGAACACCAGTCTGGCAAGTTGGCCGACTGGGTCAGGGAGTTGTTGTGTCGGAAAAGCAACTTTGTCGTCACCTGTGCTCTGGCAAACAAGCTGGCCAGAATAGCCTGGGCACTGACGGCGCGACAGCAAACTTACGAAGCATAAAGGCAGAAATACACCAGTTTAAACAATCATTCATCTGGTTTTGCGAATACTGATATTGATGATACTAACGGCCCACCGGCCTGTTGAGGAACCTGTAAAACGGAAAGGC
>NZ_JAWOTW010000081.1:0-1215 GCF_033339075.1 Vibrio sp. 970 | reverse complement strand
ATCTACACTATTTAACCGATTGACACGCACACGTGACGCGTTGGTTGCGGACTTTCCAGGCCTAACGCGAGACCGTAAATACGGCCAAGCTCGTCTTGATGAAGAGCACGAATTCATTGTCATTGATACTGGCGGTATTGATGGCACAGAAGAAGGCGTGGAAACCAAAATGGCAGAGCAGTCGCTAGCAGCGATTGATGAAGCTGACGTCGTGCTATTCCTTGTTGACGGTCGTGCTGGTCTTACATCTGCTGATGAAGCGATTGCGGCGCATCTGCGTAAAATTGAAAAACCAGCGATGCTGGTGGTAAACAAAATTGATGGTATTGATGCTGACGCTGCGTGTGCTGATTTCTGGCAGCTTGGTGTTGATGACATGTACCAAATCGCGGCTGCACACGGTCGTGGTGTTACAGCATTGCTTGAGCGTGCGCTAGCTCCATTCTTTGATGATTTACTAACAAGTGAATCAGAAGAAGGTGAGATTGAAGATCTGACAGAATTTGAAGACGCTGACATTGCACCAGACGAATACACCGAAGAAGAAGCGGAAGCGGAGTTCCAACGTCTACAAGAACAGCCAATCAAACTGGCAATCATTGGTCGTCCAAACGTTGGTAAGTCGACGTTAACCAACCGTATTCTTGGTGAAGAACGTGTTGTGGTATACGACATGCCAGGCACAACTCGTGACTCAATCTACATTCCTATGGAACGTGATGGCCGTGAGTATGTAATCATTGATACTGCGGGTGTACGTCGTCGTGGTCGTATTAACGAAACGGTTGAGAAATTCTCTGTTGTTAAAACGTTGAAAGCCGTTGAAGACGCAAACGTAGTGCTATTGGTTATCGACGCGCGTGAAAACATCTCTGACCAAGACTTGAGCCTGCTAGGTTTTGCATTGAACGCCGGTCGTTCAATCGTATTAGCGGTAAACAAGTGGGATGGTCTAGATAACGAAGTAAAAGAGAACGTGAAGAAAGAGCTAGACCGCCGCCTAGGTTTCGTTGACTTTGCTCGCATTCACTTTATTTCTGCACTGCACGGTACTGGTGTTGGTCACTTGTTTGAGTCTATCCAAGAAGCGTACAAGTCGGCAACGACACGTGTTGGTACCTCTGTTTTGACTCGTATCATGAAGATGGCGACTGATGATCACCAACCGCCAATGGTTCGTGGCCGTCGTATCAAGCTAAAATACGCGCACGCAGG
>NZ_JAWOTW010000080.1:0-1222 GCF_033339075.1 Vibrio sp. 970 | reverse complement strand
GTTGAAGCTGCTGAGCTACTCGTTGTTCCACGGTTTTTATCAAAGATTCCCATCGTATTTTTCGCTCCTTAGTAAAGATATCTTCAAAATTATTAAGGCTCCAATCAACAAACGGTTTTGGGTTCAATGCTCGTCCGACAAAGCGCACTTCGTAGTGCAGATGTGGGCCAGAAGAGAGCCCACTGTTGCCAGAAATCCCAATCAAATCGCCTTTTCTTACGAATTGGCCGCTTTGCACTTTGAATTTCTTTAAGTGCGAGTAAGAACTGGTAAAACCGAAAGAGTGCTGTAGCCTCAGAAAGTTGCCAGAGCCGGTATTGCTGCGACGAGTGACTTCCACCACGCCATCGGCAGGGGCATAAATTTTTGTTCCGATGTTCACCGCGAAATCTAATCCGCGGTGCATTTTCGCTACCTTGGTGACAGGATGAATACGTTTGCCAAAACCGGATGAAAGTCGAACTTTACCCACTGGCGAACCGTTTGGAATTTGATTGAGCATCAGCGTTCGTACATTCGAAGTGATCGCTGCTGAATCCAGTCGAGTATCCAAATCTTCATTGGTGGCGTGATTATCCACGCCAAGCACTTTTTCTAGCTCGCCTAAGCGCTCGGAAACCAACTGAACCCGCTCCTCTCGCTCAGAAAGGTCGTTTTCTAGTTCAGACTTCAACGCCTTTAATGTACTGAGCTCTTCGCCCATGCTGCGTGAGTGCTCGGTGAGCTGCGCTTGTTTCATCGCTGCGCTATCGACCCGCGCGTAAAGATGGTTTATGAGAATGGCGGTAGCTGCCAAAGTCAGTACAAATAGCCCTAAAAAGGTTTTTAGGTTGCGTTGCATCCGTTTACTGAAATACCAATGCTTGGAGCCATTGATGGTTGATATCGAGATCGTCAGTTGGTCTTTCATCATGTCGTAATGATCGTATTCTGGTATAAGCCTCGTCACTGAGTGAGCTCGACTGTAAGGAAAACCACAGGGGACTGCCAGAGGCAAATTGGAAAGAAGTGTCAGGTCGTGAGCCGTTTTCCGATATTTGATAAAAGACTCAGTGCGGATTTAATGTTGAGTTAATTTTGGTCGGTGTTGCATGTTTGGCACTTTAGAGTGACGAAATTACCAATAGTATGAATGTGCAATTCAACATACTTCACGGTTTATCCTATAAATTGCGCATATTTTAAGAAATTAATATTCATTAAATTTATAACTGGCGACGGA
>NZ_JAWOTW010000079.1:0-1226 GCF_033339075.1 Vibrio sp. 970 | reverse complement strand
AGTCACCGATACCGTGGAAACCAAATTGCAGGAAATGGCGGAGTTGGATCGCTTGCGCTCATTGTCTCGCCCAGGTTTGTCTATGGTCTTTGTTGACCTCAAAGAGAGCCTTAATTCCAAAGCACTTCCGCAGGAATGGGACTTATTGAGACGCAAAGTGGACGATGTAAAACTGCAGCTGCCTTCCAGCGCGCAGATCAGCGTAGTACAAGACGAGTTCTCTGAAGTCTACGGTATGCTTTTCTCTATCCACAGCACAGATGCTGCGCCAGAAGAGTTGCGTCGCTACGCCGAAGAGCTGCAACGCCAAATCAAAGCCGTCGACGGCATCAAAAAGATCGAGCTACACGGCGTTCAACCTCGCGTTGTACATATCGATATGCCAGACGAGCGCTTGGCTCAATATGGTTTGTCGATCGCACAAGTTTGGAACCAACTGAGCACACAAAACAGCACGTTCGAAGCGGGAAAATTCGATGCGGGTACAGAGCGTATTCGTATTGCGCAAACCAGTGAGTTTCAGTCTCTAGAAGACATTCGCAATTTAATCATCAATGGTGGCACCGGCGAGTTTGGCTCGGGGTTGATTCGTCTTGGTAACATCGCCGACATCACCATGGGTTATCAAACACCAGCATTGGCAGAAAACCGCTACAACGGAGAGCCCGCTGTCACCTTGGCGGTGAGTCCAGTTCAAGGCATTAACGTGGTGTCACTTGGCGATACGATTCAAGACATCATCGCTAACTACCAGGCAACGCTGCCGCTGGGTGTCGACATCTCGACCGTTGCTTATCAACCTGAAGAAGTACAAAAGTCTATCGACGACTTTGTTGGCAACCTGCTTGAAAGTGTCGCGATTGTTTTTGTGGTGTTGTTGGTCTTCATGGGTTTTAAGAGTGCGACCATCGTTGGCGCAAGCTTGCTCCTGACGATTTTGCTCACGCTTGTATACATGAACATCGCCAGCATCGATTTGCACCGTGTCTCGCTAGGTACGTTTATTCTCGCACTGGGCATGTTGGTGGATAACGCCATTGTGATCACCGATATGATGATCGCTAAGCTCAACAAAGGTATCGAGCGAACTCGCGCCGCGATTGATTCCGTCAAAGAAACCGCCGTGCCACTTTTAGGCGCAACTGTCATCGCGATTATGGGCGCAAGCCCAGTGTTGTTCTCCAAAACCGACTCCGCCGAGTTTGCGAGCTCTGTGTTCTACATTG
>NZ_JAWOTW010000078.1:0-1234 GCF_033339075.1 Vibrio sp. 970 | reverse complement strand
CAGCGATTTTGGACGAGATCCCGCAAAACCACTTCGCCAGCTTAGTTGAGTTGGGCAAAAACGCAGATCTTGCGATAGTTGTCGGTGGTGATGGCAACATGCTGGGCGCAGCGAGAATTTTATCGCGTTTTGACGTGCCTGTGATTGGCGTAAACCGTGGCAATCTAGGCTTTTTAACTGATTTAAACCCAGACGATTTCCAAGCGGCACTCAAAGCCGTACTTGCGGGAGAGTACATTGAAGAAGAGCGTTTCTTACTTGAGGCAGAAGTGCATCGTCATGGTCAAATAAAAAGTCATAACGCCGCTTTAAACGAAGCCGTGCTCCATCCTGGGCAAATCGCACATATGATTGAGTTTGAGGTGTACATTGATGAAAGCTTTGCCTTCTCTTTACGCGCCGATGGGTTGATTGTCTCCACACCAACAGGCTCGACAGCATACTCACTTTCTGGTGGTGGCCCTATTCTGTCACCAAGCCTGAATGCCATTTCACTGGTGCCTATGTTCCCTCATACCTTATCTAGCCGACCGTTGGTGGTTGATGGCAAACGCAGAATCAAACTGATTGTGTCACCAGAAAATCGCGGTACACAAGAAGTAAGTTGTGATGGACAAGTGTCGCTGCCAGTTTCTCCCGGCGATGAGATCCACATTTATCAAAGCCCAAATGTACTCAAACTCATCCATCCGAAAGACTACAGCTACTATCACGTATTACGGAACAAACTCGGTTGGTCTAGTAAGTTATTCTAGCTTTCATGAACACGAATTTAAGCCAGTTGCTGATTGCTGCTGGCTTTTTTCTTTTTTGGGATAACACGTAAAGACTTACTAATAAGGCGACGCGATATATCCTGCCGTTAAAACGAAATTTATAAACTTTGATCCTGTGTGCAAAGTTTAACTTATTCCAGAAAAGCAAATTGAATGGAGTATGTCGGGTGATATTCTCACCATGAATAGAGTATTAACTCTATTTCATAAAATCAATAAAGGACATACTATGAAAAAAACTATCATTCTGTCTGTTCTCAGTACATTAGCACTGATTGGCTGCCAATCTGAAGATACTAAAGTGACAAACGTATCTAATGCGCGTGCGGACGACATTACACAAACCAAACGGGAACTTGCTCAACAACTGAGCGAAAACTATACGGCAATTGAGCCAATGTTGAGAAGAGATATTACTGCTCAACAAACCAATGTTCCTGTCTCCTCTTTCATTGAGC
>NZ_JAWOTW010000077.1:0-1257 GCF_033339075.1 Vibrio sp. 970 | reverse complement strand
TGACCCGTCCTGATATGGGTTGACACTTTTTAACTAAAACGCTCGATGTACTTCATCGGGCGTTTTGTATTTTAAAGCCGTATGAGGCCTCATTTGATTATAGATATCTACGGACTCTGCTACCATCGTCCTTGCTTCTTTCAGATCTTTCGGTTTCTTCAGCAAGAGCTCCATTTTGAGTATCCCATTTACACGCTCAGCTAAAGCATTCTGATAACAGTCATACCCGTCAGTCATTGAGCAAGTCACTCTATGTTTCTTATGGATATCTTGATATTCCTTCGAACAGTATTGTGAGCCTCTATCTGAGTGGTGTATTAGCTTTTCTTCACTCTGCCGTTGCCTGAGAGCTGAGATAAATGCCCGCTTAACTGATTGAGTTTTCATGTTGTCATCCACATAAAAACCAACAATCTTCCTTGAATAAGCGTCTGTAACCAAGCTGAGATAACTCTCTCCATTTTGAGTTGGCAAGTAAGTAATATCAGCAACCCACAGTTGTTCTGGCTTCGTTGGTGTCAGCCCATCTTTCACTTTGTTTGGGTGACAGAAAAATCGATGACGGCTGTCAGTCGTTCGGTGATAGGCTCGTCTTGCTCTCACTAACAGCCGATGCTTTCTGAGAAGTTCAAAGAGCTTATCGCGACCTATTTGAATGCCCTTTGTTGCTGCTAAGAACTTCAGTTTACGCGTGCCAATGCGTGGCTGCTTCAGCCTGACTTCACGGACAAAGCCAATGATAGCATGCTCATGATGTTCACAACGAGATTGAGTTTGGCATTGCTTATAATAAGCTTGGCGAGAGATTTGTACTAACTGACAAAACTTCGTAACGCTCAAACCTACTATGGTTTTCTTTTGGACAACGCTTCTTTGTGCTTTTTTGTCACTCTAACACCATAGTCACGTTCCATAACGTTCACGACAGCTTCAAAGAAGTCGGCTTTGAGTTGAGCATCTTCGAGCTGCTTCTCAAGCTCTTTAATACGTTGCTCTGGTGTAGGAGGTAAATTGAACTCGGCCATAGAGTCTCCTTTGGACATAAAGTTAGGTGTCCCTTTAGACCAATCTAGTCGACCATGCTTACGAAGCCAAACCAAAACCGTAGAGCAACCTTGGATGCCATACTTCTCTTGGGCTTGTTTGTAAGTGAGGCTTCCTTTTTCAACCTCATCAACTACAGTGAGTTTAAAAGCGAGGGAGTAATCGCGCTGAGTTCTTTTAGTTGTTGATTTCATAACACTCTCCAATTTTTTT
>NZ_JAWOTW010000076.1:615-1264 GCF_033339075.1 Vibrio sp. 970 | reverse complement strand
GGCTTGGATACCGTTGGCAAGGAAAACTTTTGCAACCATGCTCGTTTGAATGGCGTAAATACTTTGAAATACTCGCCTTGCTTGTTGAGTACGGTCGTTGGCGCATGAACGCATTTGTCGTGAAAGGCGTGAAACTCTACCCCACGATTATCCAGTACTTGAGCAACCTTTCTATCCAACTCAACTTCATTCACTTCATAATTGATGTTGACCATTACCGCCGTTGCGTTGAGCTTATCCGCCCAATCGCAAATGACTTTTGTACAGTCGTCAAAATGCGGAACTTCTTTATATAGAAGAGGAATGTTTAGCTCTGTGAGCTCTTGATGAACATGCTCAAGACGGCTGGCGATTAAATCCGCCTGCATCGGCGCCATGTGGTGCTCTTGCCACTGTTCTGGCGTTGCAACAAAACAAGCAACAACAGGTTGTCCTGTATCAAGTGCCGCCTTTAACGCCGTGTGGTCTAACGTGCGTAAATCGCGCCTAAACCAAACCAGAATCATGTGGTCTCCTTACTGAATCTGTGTTTGTGCAAGATGAAGTTTCTCAATAACTTCCGAACACTGCACTTGCTCAGGATACCGCGCTAACAGCGCTTTGAATGCTTCCACTTGCTTGGCAGGTAGCGCCTTATTCGAGAACACAT
>NZ_JAWOTW010000076.1:0-605 GCF_033339075.1 Vibrio sp. 970 | reverse complement strand
GTTCAATCACGTCGTGCCCCACCAAGCCAGAAACGTCGTCCACCTTGTCGACCAAGGTGATGTGGTAACCTTGCTCACACAACTTCGCCGCCTGAATCCAGCTTTCTGCATCTCGACTTTGTTCAAAGCTGATCAACAGACATTTCCCCTTAGTAGATGCTTTGTTTTCAGCATCGATCACCAATGCCCAACGCGTGATTAAACAGGTTTGGAACAATCCCATCTGCAAAGAGCGCAGCGAGCCCTTAACCAAATCCAATGCTTCAAACACAGGATTGATAAACTGATCTACGACTAAGTTGAGCGGGTACTCTTTCAATACCGATGAAAGGACGCTTTCCGTTTTGCCACGATTGAGTTGCGACAACGCAGACAGTACGGTTTCCACTTCTTCAAGCGAATGGTTTTCTGCACTGATTTCTACATCCGATTGGCCGAGCAATCCTTTCACTTTGCCGATCGCAATGCCTTTGGATAACCAACCTTGAATTTCACGAATCGTATCGAGATCTTGCTGGCAATATAAGCGATGCCCTTTTTCCGTCCTTTGCGGTTGGATTAGGTTATAGCGTCTTTGCCAAGCTCTCAGCGTCACAGGCTTAACG
>NZ_JAWOTW010000075.1:0-1280 GCF_033339075.1 Vibrio sp. 970 | reverse complement strand
AGTTATGCGCCGCAGTTTAACAGTGAAAAATGGCGATTCTGTCTACCTCTGCACGGCTATCAAGAGCTTAATCGTCTTGATATCTTGGCAAGTGACCTCGTTACAGACTATGGTTCTTTAACAGTGTTTGATCAGGCATTCCAAACACACATAACTAAAACAGAGACGGTATGCGAAGTGCTACGTCTTACTGTGAGCGGCAGCGTTCAACACAAGCTCTACTTCTTATATCTTGCACAAAAAGAGCTGATGAATGTGCTGTTTCAGTCAGGCTACAAGGTTGGGTTCACCATTATAGAACAAGCGTTCATGTTAAATTTTTATCAATCTATTGATTCTAAAGCCTACTTTCATTCAGGATACTGCGACATTAACGGTGACGGTATTAATACGTACCGGGGCTTCTGGAATTTTGAATCGATGGTAGACACCTTTAAACGCACAGACTTTCGCGATTATAAACGCCGTATTCGAGTAATCAGACACAATACGCAGGTGAATGAACATGCTTGATATAGGTCTTAGTGGCCTACTCTACCCGAAAGCCATCACACTGTTTGCTACAGTGGCCGTGGTTCTCGTGTGGCTGCTGTACTACTGCTATCGCCTTAAACAAAAGAACGAAGTGATCTTAGGTTCGTACCACGCGCCTTATATCGCCTATTCGACATGCATTATTATTTGGATTAGCAGTAACGCCTACTTCCATACCGATTTGCTACCTCTGCTTGGGTCAGAGGGCGGCATTTTCATGGCGAAATTAGCCAACTTAGCTTCCTTCTTCGCATTTGCTTTTGCTTTCTACTTTTCTTGCCAGCTCGCCGCCGAGCAGAAAAAAGGCAAAGTAAAACTGTGGCAACAAGGCATTTTTGTTGCGCTGACGGTTTATTCTCTGGTCATCAATTTACGCCCGAACCTAACCGTTGAGAATGTGCTGATTGATGGCCCTAGCCAATTTGTGATTGAGTTTGGCCCTCACACTTCTTATTTCTTCATGGGATTGGTGACCTTTGTCGTTATGACACTCACCAACCTCATTAGCATGCGCGCAAACAGCAGTAAGCTCTCTATAGCGGAGAACAATTACATGATCGCAGGGATCTTAGTATTCATGCTGTCTACGGCTGTCATACACCTAGGCATGACCTACTTCCTTGGGGATTTCTCACTAACCTGGCTACCACCAGCGTTATCCATCAGTGAAATGCTGTTTGTTGGTTACGCGCTGCTTACATCGAGATTCTACAGCGCCAAATACCTTGCTTATCTGACGATCAGTG
>NZ_JAWOTW010000074.1:0-1288 GCF_033339075.1 Vibrio sp. 970 | reverse complement strand
AACAAAACAGGGCTTGCTTTAGCAATGTCAGCAATTTTATTTAGTGGCTCTCTAATCGCGAATGAGATCGATGATGGAGATGACAACATGCAATGGACTGACAGCGCTAATACCGATATTGGTTTATCTGGCAGCTTCAACGATAACAGTGACAATAGCGCATCTCTCGGTGTTGGTGATAGCTTCAACGACAACAGCGATAATAGTGCGTCACTAGGTATTGGTCATAGCTTCAACGACAACAGCGACACTGACAACAGTGCAACTCTTGGTGTTGATGACAGCTTTAATAACAACAGCGACAACTCAAACTCGAGCACTAACACAGCTCAAAGCCACAACGACAATAGTACGTCTAACGCTAACGACAACAGTACCAGTGCTGATCTTGATGTGAGCCTAAATAGTGATAGTAGTGATTCAAGTACTAACACAAATAGAAGCTACAACGACAACAGCGACTCTAGTACTACTGTAACACGTAGCAACAATGACAACAGTGACTCTAGTATCAACAGTAGCTTTAACGATAACAGCGATAATCGTAATCAAAGCGACAACCGTAACCAGAGTGATAACCGTAGCTACGCTGATACGAGCACAACAAACTCGAACAGCTTTAACGACAATAGTAACTATCAAAGCGACTCGAGCTCAACAAATGTTGATAGCTTCAATCAAGTCCATATGGATACAGATATGGTTGTTGCGAGCTCAAGCCTAATGGGTGGTGTTACAGGTGCATCAGTTATTTATGCAACTAACGCGGATGATACTCGAGTTCGAGTTGAAAACATGAACACCCTTGGTGGTCTTGGTGGTGCAGCTGGTATTACTACCGTTGGTCAGAATGCTGGTTCAAATTCACTTGTACAACAATCTGTTACAACTAATGCAAGTGTGTTTACTGGGGGTGAGTAACCGACTAGTAGGAGAAAGTGATGCGTTTGGCAATTTGTACTTTGAGTATGATAGTTGCCTGCACTGCACTCGCTGATGACATTGCATTATCTGGTGGAGAAGTTAGCTTGGATATCATGAATGAATCAAGAGGTGGACAAAATGTTGAACTCGACTTGGTTTATGCAGAATCAGATATCAATGGTATTTCGTCAGATAATGTCGCGTTAAACACCGTGAGTGGTAACAATATACTATCAAGTGGAGCGTTCGCAGACAGTTCGGGTATATCCAACGTAATTCAGAACAGTGGAAACAACGTTTTAATCCAGAACTCTACCGTCGTTAACCTGACACTCAAGTAAACAATATGAAAGTATTAAATAAC
>NZ_JAWOTW010000073.1:0-1315 GCF_033339075.1 Vibrio sp. 970 | reverse complement strand
TTTTGATGCATGGATTGGTTTTGATGGCATAACCTGGTCTGTCCAGTACTCAGATCACAAAACCAATCAACCCATATAAAACATTGTTCATTTCGTGAATACACATACATTTTGAACACCGTTTTGTTTTAAAGTAGCGCAAACCTACATATATATGTCCGTAAACATTCACAAAGGATATGAATATGTTTTTCCGCAAACTACTGTTTAGTACTGCAATTATCAATGCGACTTCTGGCTGCGTTTCTTACCAAGCGCAACAAGCTGCCACTCAAACAGTAAACAACACGGGCATTGTTCTCACCAATGTGGTGAAAAACACCATCGCACAACCGTGCAATGTCGCTATCACCGTTGCTAGCTTGTTTTATCCGCACGCGATATTCATGACTAGCGTACCAACTCAAGCTTGTACAACCGTACTGAGATAACGAATTCAAAAAAAATGGCGACCACTTGGCCGCCATTTTTCATTTCTTTTAATTTATAGCGTTAGCAGATAGTTCACCAATTCGCTGTACTCGGCATAGCTACGGACTTCATTAGGAATAACGATGTACTTGTTATTCACAACGACGCCAGGAACGCCGGTCAGAGTGCTCTCTTTGAACTGCTTATCGAAACGCTTTTGCATCGAACTAACCGCAAAGCTGTTGTACGCCGCGTCAAATTTGTTGCCATCGACACCGTTGTCCGTGAAGACTTTCTTTAACTCGTCTTCGTTTTTCGGTGCTTGGCGCTTTTGATGAATTTGCGCGAACATCGCAGGCACCATTTTATCTTCAACACCTAGGGATACCATGGTTGCGTAAGATTTTGCCATTGGCACTGCCATGTCTGCGCCCATAAACGCCACGTGCACTTTTTCAAAGCGTGCTTCTTTTGGCAAAGCCGGTTTTAAGTTTTCAATCACAGATTCAAACTTATAACAGTGTGGGCAGTAAAACGAAAAAAACTCTGTAACGGTTGGTTTAGTCGCTTTCTCAACGTCCAACACTTTGTAGTGTTTACCTTCTTCAAATTGAGCAGCGTGAGCGCTGAAAGCCAGTAAAAGTGTGCTGCATAGTGCAAGTAATTTCTTCATTGTTTGTTTTCCTTCGGGCACAACCGTGCCGTTTAAAATATAGCTAAGAGCCAGCTAGTGCTGGAGATAAATAAAGAAGAAATCAAACAATCGGAGGTCGGTAAGGCTTATAAATCACAACCACGGCTTTTTCAGTAGGAGGCTTATCAATAAGCGCCAAGCTGTAAGGCAGTAGCATCAAGCCATTTTGCGACAAAGTCGTGGGAATTTTCACAATGCAAGAAGAGCTGC
>NZ_JAWOTW010000072.1:0-1328 GCF_033339075.1 Vibrio sp. 970 | reverse complement strand
TCCACATACCCTACTGTTGAAGCCGTTAAACTCTTCACCCACGACTGTTTCAATACGCCGTTCACGACTGCTGGTGCCTTTGCCATCATTGGCAGCATGGTTTCAATGTTGGCAACCAAATAATCTTTTGCCGGACGCTGATAGCGCGAGTGATAAATGTTTAAAAAGCGGGAGCGGAAACTTGGAACATCCACTTTGATCGGACATTGGCTCGCACACGCTTTACACGCTAAGCAGCCGTTCATTGCTTCATAAACTTCATGAGAGAAATCGTATTCGTGACGACGATTAATGGAATGACGCACACGATCAATCATGGTTTTGATCGATGTTTTGTTTTCTAACGTTTGCTTTTCTAGGTCAAGAATATCAATACCTTGCTCAGTAAGCTGACGCAACCATTCACGGTGAAGTGATGATCGTAGAGAAGCTTGGTAACGAAACTCAGGTATACCTAAACCTAGAAGGCGCAGACGCGGATGTGATCTATCGTCAACCAGACACGCTAGCTGTCGACACGTGCGATAAATTGGAAATCGGTATTCCTGCTCACCGTTGTCACCTATTCCATAGTGATGGTCGTGCTTGTAAACGTCTATTTAAAGAAAATGGCGTAGATTTCGAATAAATTATTCACCTATAGTTGTTATAAATCCCTCTCTCCTGAGAGGGATTTTTTGTATCAAAACCACATAAATGACCGACATCACTCGCTCGTTGGACTCATCATTCATACTCCGCACCCAAGACTAAATCATTAACTTCCCTGTAAATAAGTCATCCGTTAGACCATCAAGAAATTATACCTTAGTTTTTATAATCAAACTCGCTTCTTAATACTTTTCCTCATCCCTGCTTAGCAAGTACCAGCTTTTTCCTAAACAGCAAAACTTAGCCAAAGGTCTAAATTTCATTCTTATTTCCACTTACCTAAACAACACGAATTTTTAAACTTACCTTCGAATTTATGCGTTACAGAAATTCAGAAACATTCATAGAAATGTCTCTGCTCATCAATTAAAACGTTCGCGACACGGCTATTGGGCAATCACCCCAATGGCGGTAGCGTGCTAGAAGGGAAACTAGGTCATGAAACACAAAGGACTAATTCGTTCTTATGAGATGGAGTTCGCTTTTTTATATCGCCTCTCAGATCTTGCTGTCATTGTCACCTTTATGCTGCTCCTAGTATTGAAAGACACAAATACCTCGATGGATAAGGACTACGTCATCTTGTCCTTCGTCGGGGGTATTTCATTTTTGTTTATGGCGGAGAGCGGCAACCTATATCGCTCATGGCGGACAAGCTCGTTTAGAGAGCAAAGGTT
>NZ_JAWOTW010000071.1:0-1332 GCF_033339075.1 Vibrio sp. 970 | reverse complement strand
CGTCAGGGCCCGCTTTTAATACGCGTTGGAAGTATGGCGTCAAACCGATTTTATCTAAGTCGACGTTACCATTGGTGATCGCCACCAGAGGAATGCGTTCTCCCAACTCCGCCAATACATCGAGACTTTGCTGCGGCACGTCAAACTGACTGCGCCATTCCAACGCCAGTTGCACGCCCTCTTCCGCTGCGATTTGAGCTTGCGCTTCATCGTAGCCAACGGATAGAAAAGCATGCTTTAACTGCACTAGGCGCCAAAGCGTCACATCGCTTTTGAGATCAGGACTTTGCTGGAGCACCTGTTTTTTTACCTGCAACCAATCGGCCTTTTCCATGTGCGCCACTGCAGGATGCGTTTGTTGCAACCAGGTCAGTAACTCGCGCTCCATACGGACAATCACTGGATGGTTATCATACAGCGTGTCATCCAGATCGAATGTCATGGCCTTAATCGGCTCGATACGGCGGTAAAATTTCATGCTTTGGCTCACTCCCCGTTCTTTTTGCGTGCGCGTGGGTGGGCTTGGTCATACGCTTGCGCTAGATGCTGGAAATCCAAGTGTGTGTAGATTTGGGTCGTCGATATGTTCTCGTGACCTAAAAGCTCTTGCACCGCACGTAAGTTGTTGCTCGGCTCCAGCATGTGCGTAGCAAATGAGTGGCGCAACTTATGTGGGCTAATGTGACTGGCTACAGACTGTTTTTGTCCCCACTCGGCCATGCGTTTTTGCACGCTACGGTGCGAAATACGGGTTCCGAGTTTAGACACAAACAATGCAGGTTCACCTGGCGCTGCTAAGTCACCACGAACGCGCAGCCACTTACCAACCCATTCCGTTGCCATCCCCGAAAAAGGCACTTTACGTTCTTTGTCACCTTTACCGATAACACGAAGCTCGCCACTGCGCAGCTGCACATCTCGCACATCCACACTGACCAACTCGGCTAAACGCAGGCCGGCACCGTACATCAGCTCCATCATTGCGCGATCGCGGATCGCCAATGGGTCATCTTCATTCACTTCGAGCAGTTGATTCACTTCATCCACATCGAGGTTTTTTGGCAGCGGGCGCTTTTTACGAGGTGCAGACACCCCTTTGGCAGGGTTGGCTGACATCTCACCACGCAAAATCAAGAAATCGAAAAAGCTACGCAGCGAAGACAAGCGCGTAGCTAAGCTGCTGGCCTTCATGCCTTCTCGCATGCCTTTACCCGCAAGTTGTCGAACCCAGCCAGCATCAACTTGAGACCAATCTTTCAGTCCCATTTCGGCAAGATGCTGCGCCATGGTTTCCAACTGTTGCTTGTAATTGCGTTGAGTGTGCAAGCTGAG
>NZ_JAWOTW010000070.1:0-1352 GCF_033339075.1 Vibrio sp. 970 | reverse complement strand
GTTCAATGCAGAAGTTGTGGGCGCAAGTGATGAAGCGTGAAGTGACCAACCCAGGCTCCACGTCGATGAAAGCGCTGAAAGTCCTTAAGGATATGTCCCCAAAAGAAGCGCAAACACTACAAAGAGCAGCCTCTTTGGCGTGCAGTTTTGGCGGCGATAACAGTAAAAAGTTATTGATAGGCTATAAGGCACATGGCGGAATATTCAACTTTGGCAAACGAGATACCACCAGCAATCTGAATATGGGCAGCTTTCAATTGCCGTACTCAAGTCTATTAGTATTGATTGAATTGGGGTTACTGCATAGCACAGAACTGGAATCAGGAGAGATCGGCATTGAAACGCCATTGATACTGGCATATCAAGGCAAGAATTTGTCTCTGCAAGTGAATACGAAGGGCATCCGTCTGCTGTACTACCGTTTCACGCCGACGGGTAACGAACTGTGCAAACTGCTTGGCAACAAGCCAAACTCCCAGTACTACGATCAAATGCTCGCCTTGTTAAATCAAAAGTTTAGCGTAAGCACCGAAGCAAGCAGCAGCGTGAACTATACCGTTTAGTTTCGCTCTAGGAGCTTTAGGTCACCTATGATCTAAAAGCTCCTCAAGCATTACACGAGGCTTTTTTCCACCCATGATCCAAAAGCTGAGTTAGCTGATCACACGACGCTGTTTAAGCTCATTCAAACACAACTCAACCAACTCTTCGACGCTCTTCTCGCCTGCTGGCAAATCGATTTCTGGATTGATTGGCGCTTGATATTCGGAATCAATACCCGTGAAATTTGGGATCTCACCTGCTCGCGCTTTTTTGTATAAACCTTTTGGATCTCGGCCTTCGCACACTTCGAGAGATGCATTCACAAACACTTCAATGAACTCACCTTCGGGCAGTAAATCGCGAACGAGTTGACGCTCAGCACGGTGAGGAGAAATGAACGCGGACAACACAATCAAACCCGCATCTGCCATCAGTTTCGCCAACTCGCCAATACGACGAATATTTTCACGACGATCTTGTTCAGAAAAGCCTAGATCACTACACAGGCCATGACGAACATTATCACCGTCCAACAAATAAGTGTGGTAACCCAACTCAGCTAAACGATTCTCCAGCGCGCCCGCGACGGTTGACTTACCTGCACCAGATAAACCAGTAAACCAAAGCACTGCTGGTTTCTGTTTTTTCAGCTCAGCACGAAACTGTTTATCAACCGTGTGCTGATGCCAGACAATGTTTTCATCTTTTACCGGTGTTTCAGCGGTCATAACGAATCCTTGTATTTATCGGAATTAAAACGGAAAGAAGACCGGAATCAATGTCAGTACCAATACGGAATACACAATCGA
>NZ_JAWOTW010000069.1:0-1353 GCF_033339075.1 Vibrio sp. 970 | reverse complement strand
AAAAGCAGAGCGTGAACTAGGTTGGAAAGCAACACGCACGGTGGCTGAAATGACCGCCGATACGTGGAACTGGCAGTCAAAAAATCCCAATGGCTATTCCCCTGCGTAGTTTACGTCGCCGCATTATTGTCTGCACTTTCCAATTCCATTGAGAAATGCAGATGAAAGAATTCTTAAAAGTTGAGTAAGTAACATGTCGAATGTCGAATTTAACCCAGTGGATCATCCACACCGCCGTTACAACCCTCTGACTGGGCAATGGATTTTGGTTTCACCTCACCGTGCAAAACGCCCTTGGAGCGGCGCAGATGAAAAGCCCGCATTGGATGAGCTACCAAGCTATGACGGTAAATGTTTCCTTTGTCCAACCAACGAACGTATCTCTGGCGATGTTAATCCAGACTACCAAGGCACCTATGTGTTCAATAACGATTTTGCTGCGCTGATGGTGGATTCACCAGATGCACCGGAGTCAAACAACCCGCTATTCAAAACTCAAGGCGTGCGTGGTTTGAGCCGAGTGATTTGCTTCTCGCCAGATCACAGCAAAACCTTACCGGAGCTGCCAGTGGATAAAATTCGTGGCGTGATTGATACATGGAATGAGCAAATTGAAGAGCTCGGCAAAGAGTACGTTTGGGTTCAGGCGTTCGAAAACAAAGGCGAAACCATGGGCTGTTCTCAGCCTCACCCACATGGTCAAATCTGGGCGAACAGTTTCTTACCCAATGAGATTGAACGCAAAGAGCAAAACCTAAAAGCGTACTACCAGGAACACGGTAGCAATCTGCTGGTGGATTACGTGCAGGCAGAGTTAAAAGATGGCTCCCGTATCGTCATTGAAACCGAACATTGGTTGGCGGTTGTCCCGTACTGGGCGGCGTGGCCATTCGAAACCATGTTGCTTCCAAAAACACACATTCGCCGCATGTGTGAGTTGAACGATGAGCAACGAGATGATCTCGCTATGGCTATCAAAAAGTTGACCAGCCGTTACGACAACTTGTTCCAGTGCTCTTTCCCTTACTCGATGGGCTGGCATTACGCGCCGTTCTTCGAAGAAGGCACAGATGTTGACCATTGGCAGCTGCATGCGCTGTTTTACCCGCCACTATTACGCAGCTCGACAATTCGTAAATTTATGGTGGGTTATGAAATGTTGGCAGAAAGCCAACGAGATTTAACTGCAGAGCAAGCGTCACAGCGTCTGCGTGATTTAAGTTACGTTCACTACAAAGAGCAGTGATTTAGTAGGTTCTAGGATCCTAGAACCTAAAAAACAGAAAATCAAACAAGTGGTTCACGAGCGCGAATGAACAAAGGGTTCGGGGATCTAAATACAATTTGAAACCG
>NZ_JAWOTW010000068.1:0-1378 GCF_033339075.1 Vibrio sp. 970 | reverse complement strand
TTGATACGGTAGTCGCAACCTTAACGGTTCGCGATACTGACACTTCTGAAGATCAATTAACCGTTTCTTTAGAAAACAACTCAAACGGTTACTTTGTGTTAGTTGGCGATGAAGTCAAGCTGACTCAAGCGGGCGTTGATGCAGTTAACAATGATGAACTTAACCTTAAAGACCTGACTATTAGCGCGTCAGTGTCGGATGGTGTTAATCCAACGGCTAACGACAGTGACAGTTTGATTGTGAATCGTGTTAACGATGCACCGACTGTTGAAAATGCCATTGCAGACCAAGTGTTATCGGAAGATTTCGATGCATACACGATCGACTTGAATGAAGTATTCAAAGATTCTGATTCCTCGCTAGAATTCTCAGTTTCTGGCAATAACAGCATCCAAATTTCTATTGTGAATGGCGTCGCCACAATCACTCCGACAGCGGATTGGAATGGCAAAGAGACAATTACGCTTACAGCTAAAGACCCAAGCGGTGAAAGCGTTAACCAAACGGTGGACTTTACAGTAGCACCAGTAGTCGACATCGAGGCTGATAGCGCGGATGTAGTCGAAGACACACCAACCATCATTAACGTCTTAGGTAACGACACGTTTGAAGGTAAAGATAAAGTGGTGTCTCTGGACGCTGAGAATGGTCCTAAAAATGGCACCGTCATCGTAAACAACGATGGTACGGTGACCTACACACCAGATGATAACTACGTAGGTAAAGATACTTTCACTTACGTCGTGACATCAGGTGGAGTGTCAGAATCCACCACCGTTGAAGTCAATGTAACACCGGTCAACGATGCGCCAGTGGCGAAAGATGACATCGCTACGACACAAGAAGACACTGCAGTTACTATTGATGTTCTGCCAAACGATTCTGATGTGGATGGCGATAAGCTGAGTATTGAATCAGCCTCTGTTCCTAAAGAGCAGGGTACGGTTGAAGTGGTGGATGGAAAACTTGTTTTCACTCCGGCAGAAAACTTCAATGGCCACGCTGAAATCACCTACACCGTAACGGACGGTCAATTGACCGACGAAGCGAAAGTAACTGTTACAGTAAATCCAGTAAACGATGCGCCAACTATCAAGGTTGATGCCGTAGAGAGCATCACTGAAGATGCAGTGAGCACTGATACGGTAGTCGCAGCATTAACGGTTCGTGATACTGATACGCCAGAAGACCAGTTAGCCGTTTCTTTAGAAAATAACTCAAACGGCTACTTCGTGTTGGTTGGCAATGAGGTCAAGTTGACTCAAGCGGGTGTTGACGCGGTTAACAACGATGAACTCAACCTTAAAGATCTGACTATCAGTGCGTCAGTATCGGATGGTGTTAATCCAACAGCTAACGACAGTGACAGTTTGATTGT
>NZ_JAWOTW010000067.1:0-1385 GCF_033339075.1 Vibrio sp. 970 | reverse complement strand
TTCGACTCCTTTGACTTTAGAAGCGGTGGAACGGCCAAATTTTTCCATTCATACTCATTTTGATGAGCGTGGATTAGGTTTTATGGCGCTTGGTTTGGCGAAAGCGAGCCAAGAGCCGGTAGCCGTTATCGTGACTTCTGGCACTGCGGTCGCAAACTTGTTGCCTGCGGTAGCAGAAGCTAAATTAACGGGCGAAAAACTGGTTTTGCTTACCGCTGATCGCCCTGTTGAACTCGTCGGTTGTGGCGCAAACCAAGCAATTAATCAGCTTGGGATTTTTTCGCATCATGTATCGGCAAATTTGAACTTGCCAAGTCCGAGTTTAAATACGCCGCTCAACTGGTTACTCACTTCGGTTGATGAGGTGATGTTTAACCAGCAGTTACATGGCAGCGCGGTTCACATTAACTGCGCCTTTCCTGAGCCGCTGTATTCTGACGGGGAAAAAAGCGCTTACCAAAGCTACCTGAACAGTGTCGAAGCGTGGCGCAAAGGCGGTCAAACATATACTCAACGATTCGTCAGTCCATCATTTCGTGACATTCCATTTTGTGCTGATAGAAAAGGCGTGGTTGTTATTGGCAGCTTACCTGCTGATCACGCGCAAGCGGCAAAAGCGTTTGCACAGCAAATGGGGTGGCCTGTATTGGCGGATCCGCAAAGTGGAGTTAGCTCCGGTTGGTCACATTATGATTTGTGGTTACAACAGCCTAAGTTGGCCAGCCAACTCGACGAATGTGATTTGGTGCTCCAGTTTGGTAGCCGCATCATATCTAAGCGATTGAACCAATGGATTAATAAACAGGTGTCGCAAAGCCAACAAGGCCGAGATGTTCAGTACTGGTTTATCTCGCCAAGTTTAAGCCGAGATAACCAAACACACCTTCCGCAATTGCATTGGGTGGCATCACCTAAAAGTTGGGTCGAGCGTGTTGATGTTAAGAGCTCAAGTACTCAAGGATGGGCTGATGGATTACTGACCGATATAGCCCAGGTTCGCGCTCACATTCGCGATGAGGTTCTGTCTTCATCAGCTTCAACGCTTAATGAAATGGCGCTAGCGGCTGACATTGAAGAGCGAACGCAGAACGTCGATGTCTTTCTCGGTAACAGCTTGTTTGTTCGATTAGTCGATATGTTTGGCCGATTAAATACTGAGGTGTTTACCAATCGCGGAGCGTCGGGTATTGATGGTCTATTTGCCACAGCTTCGGGTGTGCAGCGCTCACGAGGCAAGCCGCTATTGATGTACATCGGTGATACATCGGCGCTTTATGACCTCAACTCGCTCGCGCTGTTTTCTCGTAATGATCTGCCATCAGTACTTGTGGTCACAAACAATGATGGTGGTGCGATTTTCGATATGTTGCCAGTGCCTCAGGAGC
>NZ_JAWOTW010000066.1:0-1400 GCF_033339075.1 Vibrio sp. 970 | reverse complement strand
TGAGGTAGCCATCTTTATCAATTGCGCCAATATCGCCGGTGTGCAGCCAACCGTCTGAATCAAAAGATTCTTGAGTTGTGATGTCATTCTTGTAGTAGCCAGAGAACAATCCTTTACCGCGCACCATGATTTCGCTGTCATCGGCAATTTTTAACTCAATGCCGGGGCCTGCGTTACCCACGGTACCAATTTTATCTGCCCTAAATGGGTAGTTTATGGTGCTGTAAGCGAAGGATTCCGTCATCCCCCATGCTTCGGTGATGTTTAGGCCAACGCTGTGGTACCAATCTAATAGTGCGGGTGATACCGGAGCAGAACCACAACCCAAAACTCGCGCTTGATCTAACCCCAGCCCTTCGGCGAGCTTTTTCTTAATCAGCGAATTTACGAACGGTATTTTCAGTAAGAAATTCAATTTTTTCTGTGGAAGTTTGTCTTGAATGCGTTGCTGGAACAGAGTCCATAATCTCGGTACAGAAATGAACAAGGTTGGGCGGTGCATTTTCACGTCTTCGATAAAAGTATCGAGCGACTCTGGGAAAGCCGTTGGTACGCCACCCATGATGGATGAGCCAAAAATATAAACGCGTTCAGTAATATGTGCCAATGGTAGGTAGGAAAAGAGTCGGTCGTTAGCTTGAATACCGATGTGGTTGATCAGCTGTTGTACCGACCAACTAAACGCTCCGTAAGTCAGCATTGCGCCTTTTGGCAAACCTGATGTGCCGGAGGTATACACCAATGACATCAACTTATCGTCGTAGTGTTGTGGACGCTCTTCACTTGGCACGGCATCCGCAATCAAAGCGTTGAACTGGTATTGGCATTGTGGTGCTGAATCATACGGCAGCGCGATGCTGATAAGCTCTGGCATGGCATCAATGACTTGCTGAGTTGCTGCTGGGTCATCAAGCTTCCCCCCGATCAGCGCCTTACTTTCACTGTGAGTTACACAGTATTCAATCGTGTCGGCGCCTGCGGTAGGGAAAATAGGTACGCTTACGTAATCCCCTAGCATCATGGCCAAATCGCAGATAAACCACTCTGCGCAGTTTTTCGATACTAGTGCGACTTTATCGCCAGGCTGAATACCCAGCCCACGTAGTGCGCTGACGAGCTTGAGAGCCTGATCGGCGACTTCTGCGTAAGTAAACTCGACAAACTGTCGGTTAATGATTTGTTTTAGGTAGACCTCATTCGGGCGCTCCGCTGCCCATTTAAGAATCATTTCATTTGGTGGTGGGAGAGCGCAACCAGCAGTGCTATTTATTTTCGGCTGATTCATGTTTGGTGACTCCATGTCTTCTCGTTGTATTTATAATTGTTAACGCATTGTTAACTTTAGCATGTTGAATTACGACACGGGAACGCATTTTGATGAATTCTGTGGAGATCATAGC
>NZ_JAWOTW010000065.1:0-1454 GCF_033339075.1 Vibrio sp. 970 | reverse complement strand
CATGGTGTAGGTCAAGATGAGCTGGTGACTAACGTATTGGTTGAAAGCACTCAAAGTGATGCTGATGGTACACAAGAAACGGTTGTGGCCCCCCTAGAAATCGCCATCCTTGATGCCGATCCAGTGATCGCAAATGAGTCATATAGTGTAACCGAAGGCCAAGTCATTTCTGGCAATGTACTGGAGAATGACATTGATATTGATGGTGACTTGTACATTCGATATGTCAGAGCCGGAGGAGAGATCCAGTCTGTCCCTGATGGTGGCTCAGTAAGTTTTAGTCTAGAGAAGGGTGAATTAACCGTATTTTCAGATGGCTCTTGGCAGTTGAATGCCAGTCGCAACTTAGATCACACGGTTGAGCAAAGTCTCGTTTTTGATTATCTCGCAGCCGATGATTCAAAAGATTACGGTGTAGCAACCGCGACCATCGACATTATAGATGGCCAAGCGGGTTATGTAGGTAGCGCTACTATAAAAACAGCAGAAGTACCTCTGGGAGCGGCATTATTAACCACCGAAGGCAGTGTTAATGTGATTGCTGGCTCTGATAACCCTGATCCGACTAGTTTGTATTTTGGTGAGGCATCCATTACTAAGTTAGAGGCATTAGGGCTTACAAGCTCAGTCTCTAATACTGAGCTTAGCTACACGTTAAGTTCCAGTGGAAAGCAAATCACAGCATTTGCCAATGGTGTGACTGTATTTACGTTAACATTGAGTGGCATTGAGTCGGGTAACGATGTACTAGCTTCAATCTCGCTTACTCTTGATCATCCTATCGATCAATTCAATAGTAGTGATACGGTCACTTTCCCGTTGACCATTGGAGGGACAGATCTAGACTCCACACCGCTTGTAGAGAATGAAATTGATTTCGTGTTGAAAGATGGTGTTGATCCTACGTTGAGCAACTTGACTGTTGTTGCAATGGAGGAGATTAATCTAGAAAGTGGGACAATCTTTAAGACTGGGAGCCTTCAACTCGATATCGGGAGTGATTATGTTGACTCTCTTCGATTTAGCGAATTAAACCAGCCCACATTAGTGAGTAGTGAAAGTGAGTTGCTTTACCGTCTGTCTGATGACGGTACGACAATTACTGGCTATATCTTAGAAGGTGGGGTGGAAGTAAATATTTTTCAATCGAAACTATTATCCACATTACCTTTAGAGTCGACTAGTGAAATAGAGTATTCCTTTGAATTATATCGCTCTTTCGATCTGTCAAAAGATCAAATCCTGGATATACCATTGTTAGTTAATGCAACAGATTCAGACGGTGACACCACCTCCGTAACATTGGATATTACCTTAGAGGCAATTGAAGGTTTGAACGATGATGCCTCTTTAACAGTAGATATTCTTGATGGCGGTGATGGATACGAAAACCAGTTTGAAGTTCCTAGTGTCACGATTCAAGGTGACGCACTCAAGATAAGCGATGAGTGGCT
>NZ_JAWOTW010000064.1:0-1457 GCF_033339075.1 Vibrio sp. 970 | reverse complement strand
CCGCGACGACCGCGCCCCTGCGCCTGATATTCAGCGATACAAACTCGCCCTTTATCGGATTCACTGACTTTCTCTAACAAATATTGATTCGTTGAATCGATCACGGAAATCAGTTCTACCGGAGTGCTAATGGCATTTTTCAGACGAGTTTCATCGAATAGTTGAAGAGGATGAGCCAGTTGATAGCCTCGTCCTTGGATACGATAAATATCCACTCCCCAATCATTCAACCCTTTAATGTGCTTTGCAATTGCCGCTCTAGAAATGCCCAGTTGTTGTCCAAGCATTTCACCTGAATGGAAACCGCCATCGCTGAGTGTTTTAAGGATATGTAGCTTCACTGAGTGTTCTTTTCTCATTGAGCCGCCTCAATCTTAGCGAGATTAGTTTCACCTTGACGATTCATAAAGCGCACTTCGTGTTCGAGCTCAATTTGGTACTTATCCCACACCGCCTTTTTCACCAGAGAAGCAAGTGCAACCACGTCATCAGCACTGCAGTTGTCGACATTTGTTAATACCAACGCTTGTAAAGGGTTCACCTGAGCACCGTTGACTGAAATACCTTTCAAACCACACTGGTCAATCAGCCAACCGGCTGCCACTTTCATTCCCTCGTTTGCAGGGTAAGCCACCATGTCGCTATGCTTTCGAATGAGTTGATCATAATGATCTTGGCTGATCACAGGGTTTTTAAAGAAACTCCCTGCGTTACCGACTTTAGCTGGGTCTGGCAGTTTCTCCATACGAACTTGGCACACACGTTCAAATATTGCATTTGGACTTAATTCGTTTTCAGGGATGTTTTGTAACGGCCCATATTGATTCTTCGGCGTCCATCGCTTCGGCAGCTTCAAGCCAATGGCTGTGACAAAGCATTTTTCATATAGATCATGTTTGAAAACTGAATCTCGATACCCAAATTCGCAGTCTTCCGCACTCATCCGCCTCGTTTTTAAAGTCGTCAAATCCAATACATCGACGTAGCTACAAAGATCTTTTAGTTCAACCCCGTATGCGCCGATGTTTTGGATCGGAGCTGACCCAGCACAACCGGGAATCAAAGCTAAGTTTTCGATCCCGCCCATACCTTGGGCAACACACCAAGCCACCAAACTCGGCCAATCCTCCCCACCTTGAACATGCAGAAGATAATCTTCATGGGTTTCTGAAACCGATTTCCCCAAAAGGCGGTTAACAATGACGAGACCATCAAAATGTTCAGTAAATAGAACATTGCTGCCTTTACCCAAAAACAACTTCGGCAGACTTTGAAAAGCAGGATTTTGATAGAGGCTGATTACATCATCTATCGAGTCAACAATGGCTAAGTAGGAGCAAGTCTGCTCGATACCAAAAGTGTGAAAAGCCTTGAGGCTTGCGTGTTCTTTAATTTGCATAGTGATTTGCAACGCCAGATAAGATTCTCTTAAACTGGGCACATTCTACCCCAGTTAA
>NZ_JAWOTW010000063.1:0-1509 GCF_033339075.1 Vibrio sp. 970 | reverse complement strand
GTAAACGTCATCGCCATACCTGTTTCAGGGTACTTCGCCATCATACTGGTCAATACGGCTGTCATGATCACCGTCATCGGCCCCGTGGGTTCTGAGATAAGTGTATTTGAGCCACCAAATAAGGAGGCAAACAAGCCCACCATTATGGCGCCCCAAAGGCCAGCTTCTGCACCCGCCCCCGAAGCAACCCCGAACGCCAACGCCAAAGGGAGAGAAATAATGGCCGTGGTCACCCCGCCAAATATATCCCCTTTGAAATTGATATCTTTAAAACGACTACCGAACACCGTTTAGCTCCCTGCATTAATTTCAAAATTAAATAAGTAAAATGTCATTACTTTAACGAGGAATGTGAAAAATTAAACCATAAATAAATTATGGCTTAATTCGTTATCTAATAAGCAGTCTGAATTGTACGAATTTATTTCCAAGAACACGTCAGATGAGTCCTGTCTGACGCATATTTAACGGGATCGAAATTGTAACATTGTGTATAGTTACAACACTGATCGCTTGATATGTTTCAATTGCGATGAGTGCTTTTGTCATTTAAGGGAAGTAGTTTGCAAGATGCCGGAAATTAAACAGTTATTTGAGAATAATTCAAAATGGTCGGAAGAAATCAAATCTGATCGTCCTGAATATTTCGCTAAGCTCGCCGAAGGCCAAAAGCCTGATTTTCTTTGGATTGGCTGCTCCGATAGTCGAGTACCCGCAGAACGATTAACCGGCCTTTACTCCGGTGAATTATTTGTTCACCGCAATGTTGCAAACCAAGTCATTCACACAGACCTCAATTGCCTTTCCGTTGTTCAATACGCCGTTGATGTACTCAAGGTGAAGCACATTATTGTGTGTGGTCACTACGGTTGCGGCGGTGTTAACGCAGCGATAGATAACCCTCAACTCGGGCTTATCAATAACTGGCTACTGCATATCAGAGATCTTTACTTCAAGCATCGTTCTTACTTAGATCAAATGCCTGTTGAAGATCGTGCCGATAAGCTTGGTGAAATTAACGTTGCAGAACAAGTTTATAACCTAGGCAATTCAACCATCATGCAAAACGCGTGGGAGCGCGGGCAAGATGTCGAAATTCACGGTGTCGTATACGGAATTGAAGATGGTCGCCTTGAATATTTAGGTATTCGCTCTAATTCTAAAGAGACCGTTGAAGCATCGTACCAGAAAGCACTATCGACGATTTTAAACCCTGACAATAAGCTTCTGTGTCGCTAAGCCATAAAATCTGAATAAATAAAAAACGCCCATTTATATGGGCGTTTTTTTTGTATTTCGAATAGTGAACTCAATTATTCTTGAGGAACCACTTTACCGATGAATGGTAGGTGACGGTATTTTTGAGCGTAATCGATACCAACACCAACAACGAACTCGTCAGGGATTTCGAAACCAATCCAATCAACTGGCACATTTACTTCACGGCGAGATGGCTTGTCTAGTAGCGTACAAATCGCGATAGATTTAGGTTCACGTAGCGATAGGATT
>NZ_JAWOTW010000062.1:0-1554 GCF_033339075.1 Vibrio sp. 970 | reverse complement strand
CTCTAGCCAGATCCCAATCATTCAAGAAGATGAAAACCTTGAGTTGACGGCAACACCAGCAAATAACGTTTCCTTTATTGCGATTAATACCGAGACTCCAGCACTTCGCGACCCAAGAGTCCGCCAAGCGTTGAACCTTGCGATCAATCGTCAAAATATCTTGGATTCGGTTTATTACGGTACAGGTACTCTAGCTTATACATTGCTGCCGCCGAACTCTTGGGCGTATCAAAAAGACAGTCCGAAAATTCGTTATGACCGAAATTACGCTCTCGCTCTACTTCGTGAAGCGGGATACGAAGATGGTCTAAAACTGTCGATGTTGGTGCCGCTAGAGCCAAGAGCATTCAACCCAAGTCCACGCAAAACTGCTGAGCTCATTCAGGCGAACTTCGCCGATATCGGCATCAAGCTGACTCTGCTCACCGACGACCGTTTCGAGCGAGTGGATCTTGAAAACATCAACGATATCGACTTGCTCCTTACTGGCTGGATTGGCGATACAGGCGATCCGGATAACTTCTTCCGTCCTTTACTATCGTGCGAATCAGACCGAGTGGGCCTTAACGTTTCGATGTGGTGTAACGATGATTTCGACTTTTTGCTGGATCTCGCGCTAGAGACGCAAGAGCAACGTTACCGCCTAAACCTGTATCGTCAGGCGCAAAATATTTTGAATGAAGAGTTTCCAGTTATTCCGTTGGCACATGGGGTTCAATTCCGTGTGCACGACAAGTCATTAACTGGCTTCAAATCGAGCCCTTTCAATGCCCAACCGTTTGATAGAGTTGAGAGAATCCACTGATGTTTTGGTACACCGTTCGACGATTTAACCTCTTTTTCATCACTTTGATGATTCTCACTTTGGTGGGCTTTTCTCTGCTGCGCCTTGACCCGCTTTCACATTGGGCAAATGTTGAGTTCTGGTCTGGCTGGCAAAGCTACTTGATTAACCTTTCTCAGCTCGATTTTGGTTTGAGCAAAAACGGCAATGCGATTTACGACGAACTCGCCGTTGTTTTTCCTGCCACATTAGAATTGTGCTTTTTCGCCTTTCTGGTTTCGCTCTTAATCGGTATCCCACTTGGTACGATTGCAGGGATGAAGCAAGGTAAGTGGCTAGACACTGGTATCTCGTTTCTTTCGATGTCGGGTTACTCTGCTCCGATTTTCTGGGTGGCACTACTGCTGATCATGGTCTTCTCGTTGGAATACCATATCTTCCCTGTTGCTGGACGCTATGACTTGCTGTACGAAATCGACCATGTGACTGGGTTTGCCATTATTGACTCCTTTATGGCGAAAGGTGAATACCGAGCTCACGCACTGCAAAGTGTCATCGAGCACATGGTTCTGCCGTGTTTGGTTCTGGCGTTAGCACCTACGACTCAAGTTGTTGGTTTGATGCGCGCTTCTGTTGCAGAAGTTATGAGCCAAAACTACATTCGCGCAGCCCGAATCAAAGGTTTATCGAATCGTGAGATCGTCACTCAGCACGTAATGCGTAACGCCATTCCACCTATCATTCCAAAAGTTGGGGTTCAGCTATCTAGC
>NZ_JAWOTW010000061.1:0-1566 GCF_033339075.1 Vibrio sp. 970 | reverse complement strand
CGATGCACAATGCAATCTCCTGGAGCAACTGTTAAGGCAGGTGTTCTTGTGCCTTGAATGTGAGGCCGGTAAAGGCTCAGAAGCCGTCGTCGCCCAACTTCAACAGATGCAGACGGAAATCGCATTCGGTGGACCACTGAAGACGATGGATACGTCGCTCATCCCGAAAAAGCACCTCCCATGGTTGGTTAAACAGGATAACGTTAACCCGCAACGTTACGAATGGCTGCTCTACCGGCAGTTAACCTCACGACTGAATGGACGCATTTATTTGCCAAATGTTACCAAATACCGCGCACTGGAAGACGACCTGATCCCCCAGACATCGCAGGATACCTTGCTGGCCTCATCAACACTGGACAGACTAAAACAGCCCGCAGAGTTATTGTTACAGGAGAAACAACACCGGCTGGAAAGTGCACTCAAAGACGTTGCTCTCCATATTGATGAGGGAGACAATCGAAATGTGATCATGAAAAATCGTACCGGTACCCGCTGGCGTCTGCCGACCAAAAGCGCTACATCTCTGGTCAACAATCCCTTTTTTAAGCGAATGCAACCGGTCGGTATCGCGGATGTACTGCGGTATGTAGAGCGCGAAACCGGGTTCATGAAATGTCTGACTCATGTACTTCCGATACAAAAACAAGGGTTCACTCATCAGGATGATTTACTGGCCATTCTGATTGCCAACGCCACTCACCGTGGTGTGTATGGCATGGCGCAGATCTCCGATCGAAGCTATGAACACCTGAGTACGGTGCAGGCCAACTATATCCGGCCTGAAACGCTGCATGACGCCAGCGACGTGATCAATAATGCGGTTGCAGCGCTACCCATCTTCCGCCACTACCATATTCAGGAGGACCAGCTGCACGCCAGTGCGGATGGTCAGAAATTCGAAACCCATCTGGAAACCTTTAACACCCGGTACCCCTCTAAGTATCTCGGCACCCACAAAGGGATCACGGCCATGACACTGGTGGCCAACCACAGCGCCCTCAATGCTCGGATCATCGGTTCCAACGAGCACGAATCACACTATATTTATGACCTGTTACAATCCAACAGCAGTGAAATCAAACCTGACGTACTCTCGACAGATACACACGGTGTCAATCATGTTAACTTCGCCTTACTGGATCTATGCGGTTACAGTTTTGCACCGCGATACGCGCAGTTCAGTAGTGTCATCAATGATCTGTTTGATGTGACTGAAAGTGAACAAGGCAGCACCATACTGGCGCTAAAGAAGCCTATCAGAACGAATGTTATTACAACGGGATGGCAAGATATCAGGCGTATTGTTCTGTCACTTCAGACAAAGCGGACGACACAAGCAATGCTGGTGAGAAAGCTGTCTGGTTACCCTTCTGGACACCCAATATTACAGGCTCTGACGGAGTATAATCGACTGGTTAAAGCGCAATATTTACTTGACTACATCGACGATGCCAGTTTGCGGCAGTATGTGCAACGTGCCCTGAACCGGGGAGAAGCATGGCACTTCCTTAGACGAGCCATTGCGTCGGTGAATGGTGATCAGTTCCGTGGCAAAAACGAGTC
>NZ_JAWOTW010000060.1:0-1587 GCF_033339075.1 Vibrio sp. 970 | reverse complement strand
AATGTTCAGTATTCATTGAGCCGAACAAAATCTTAAATTGAAGAGTTTGATCATGGCTCAGATTGAACGCTGGCGGCAGGCCTAACACATGCAAGTCGAGCGGAAACGAGTTATCTGAACCTTCGGGGAACGATAACGGCGTCGAGCGGCGGACGGGTGAGTAATGCCTAGGAAATTGCCCTGATGTGGGGGATAACCATTGGAAACGATGGCTAATACCGCATGATGCCTACGGGCCAAAGAGGGGGACCTTCGGGCCTCTCGCGTCAGGATATGCCTAGGTGGGATTAGCTAGTTGGTGAGGTAAGGGCTCACCAAGGCGACGATCCCTAGCTGGTCTGAGAGGATGATCAGCCACACTGGAACTGAGACACGGTCCAGACTCCTACGGGAGGCAGCAGTGGGGAATATTGCACAATGGGCGCAAGCCTGATGCAGCCATGCCGCGTGTGTGAAGAAGGCCTTCGGGTTGTAAAGCACTTTCAGTCGTGAGGAAGGTAGTGTAGTTAATAGCTGCATTATTTGACGTTAGCGACAGAAGAAGCACCGGCTAACTCCGTGCCAGCAGCCGCGGTAATACGGAGGGTGCGAGCGTTAATCGGAATTACTGGGCGTAAAGCGCATGCAGGTGGTTTGTTAAGTCAGATGTGAAAGCCCGGGGCTCAACCTCGGAATTGCATTTGAAACTGGCAGACTAGAGTACTGTAGAGGGGGGTAGAATTTCAGGTGTAGCGGTGAAATGCGTAGAGATCTGAAGGAATACCGGTGGCGAAGGCGGCCCCCTGGACAGATACTGACACTCAGATGCGAAAGCGTGGGGAGCAAACAGGATTAGATACCCTGGTAGTCCACGCCGTAAACGATGTCTACTTGGAGGTTGTGGCCTTGAGCCGTGGCTTTCGGAGCTAACGCGTTAAGTAGACCGCCTGGGGAGTACGGTCGCAAGATTAAAACTCAAATGAATTGACGGGGGCCCGCACAAGCGGTGGAGCATGTGGTTTAATTCGATGCAACGCGAAGAACCTTACCTACTCTTGACATCCAGAGAACTTTCCAGAGATGGATTGGTGCCTTCGGGAACTCTGAGACAGGTGCTGCATGGCTGTCGTCAGCTCGTGTTGTGAAATGTTGGGTTAAGTCCCGCAACGAGCGCAACCCTTATCCTTGTTTGCCAGCGAGTAATGTCGGGAACTCCAGGGAGACTGCCGGTGATAAACCGGAGGAAGGTGGGGACGACGTCAAGTCATCATGGCCCTTACGAGTAGGGCTACACACGTGCTACAATGGCGCATACAGAGGGCGGCCAACTTGCGAAAGTGAGCGAATCCCAAAAAGTGCGTCGTAGTCCGGATTGGAGTCTGCAACTCGACTCCATGAAGTCGGAATCGCTAGTAATCGTGGATCAGAATGCCACGGTGAATACGTTCCCGGGCCTTGTACACACCGCCCGTCACACCATGGGAGTGGGCTGCAAAAGAAGTAGGTAGTTTAACCTTCGGGGGGACGCTTACCACTTTGTGGTTCATGACTGGGGTGAAGTCGTAACAAGGTAGCGCTAGGGGAACCTGGCGCTGGATCACCTCCTTA
>NZ_JAWOTW010000059.1:0-1657 GCF_033339075.1 Vibrio sp. 970 | reverse complement strand
AGCTGATGAATGACTTAAACGAACGTGAGATGAAGCATTATGGTGCGAGCCGCAAAGCGCTGTTCGACAAACTCGATAAACCCGCGTTAAAGCCCCTTCCTAAGCAGCGATATCTATATACTGAAACCAAGCGAGCCAAGGTTGGGCCTGATTATCACATCGAATATCGCCGTCACTACTACTCGGTTCCCCATCAACTGGTTGGCCACCATGTCGAGCTGGAAGCCTCCAACCGTCTGGTGCAGATCTACCACCAAGGTAACTTGATCGCTCAACATCCACGCAGCCAAAGGGAACGTGGAAACAGCACTCAACCAGAGCACATGCCGAGTAATCATCAACATCAGAAGTGGTCGCCTGGCCGCTTGCTCAACTGGGGAGCCAATATCGGCCCAGCCACACGAGAGGTCGTCAATAAGATGCTTAACTCGAAGCCTCATCCAGAGCAGTCGTATCGTTCCTGCCTTGGGTTACTCAACCTAAGCAAAGCCCATGGCGAATCGCGCCTAGAGCAAGCCTGTAAAGATGCACTGATGCTGACAAAACCCAACTACACCTTCGTCAACAATCTACTCAAGAACAATCGTGAAGGGCAACTGAGTAAAGATAAAGCGAATACACCGAACCTTGTTCACAGCAATGTTCGTGGCCCGAACTGTTATCACTAGGAGAAAGGATATGAACGCACTCAATGACCAACTCAAAACCCTGCGCTTAAGTCATGCGGCGAAAGCGTTAGAGCAGCAACAAGAGCAACTGACCACCTACGCAGAGCTGGACTTCGAGGAAAGGTTAAGCCTACTTCTGGAAAGTGAAATCTTGAATCGTACTCAGACCAAAATCCAACGTCTAAAGCGACAAGCCAAGCTGAGAGTAGATGCGAAGCCAAGCCAACTCATCTACAAAGAAGGACGAAATCTCAATCGTCAACAGATAAGCGAACTTATGACGGGTAGTTATCTTTACAAGCATCAGAACATCTTGATCACAGGCCCAACAGGGGCAGGTAAAACGTATCTTGGCTGCGCACTTGCAACCAGCGCCTGCGACCAACAACAAACGGTCAGATACTACCGATTAACTCGCTTGCTTGATGATCTGACCGCAGGTCGTCTGGATGGTAGCTATCAAAAGCAACTTCAATCGTTGGCTAAGAAAGCTCTACTGATCCTCGACGACTGGGGGATGGAAAAACTGACTCAAGAGCATGCAGGTCACTTGTTAGAAGTGCTTGAAGACCGCTACCAAAACAGCAGCACAATCGTCATCAGTCAGTTACCTGTAAAGGAGTGGTACAACATGATCGGCAACGCCACCGTCGCAGACGCGCTCATGGATAGGCTGGTACACAATAGTCATCGAATAGAACTGGGAGGTGAGTCAATGAGAAAACTGGCGCAATCCGATCACTTAGAGTAAAAATAGGAAGAGAGAAAAATGGCAGGATCAGGTGATCGGAATAAACCGAAACGAGCGATCGCAATCACCGAAATACGCAGGAACACGCAACGCCGTAGAAAACGAACCAACAACACCAAAAAGCTCATTTGAAAAGACAATATCACAGAGCTGACTCTCAACAAGTGAATCGGCTTCTGAAACAGAAAGTCCGACCACAAAAAACCAAAGCCTGATTTGCTCAAACCTAAAAGACTAA
>NZ_JAWOTW010000058.1:0-1694 GCF_033339075.1 Vibrio sp. 970 | reverse complement strand
TGGATAACGGTCGACACCGTACCGTCAGAAACGCGCCATCATCCCATCAAGTTTCACGGCACGGACGATGGCCGCTATATCATCCGTGAAGCGAACAACCCGAAAGGCCGAGTCGATAGGCTGTATCCCGAAGGGACGAAAGCACAGGTGTGGTGGGATGTCTTCACGCATCAAGGCGAGAACAAAGGGTGGACGCTTGAAACCGAAGTGGCACTGCCTGGTAAACCTGCAGGTCCACACTTTGCCTGCCCAGCATCAGAGGTGGCCGATAAGATTTACATCGACTTCAAACACCCTGACGGCCTTGGATACGTGAACAAGAACGGTGACACCAACGCGCTCACTGTCGAGGCCATGATTGAATGGCGCGGAGAGGGAGAAACCGAGTGGAACCAAGTCAAGTACGAGCGCCGAGACGGCACTCGCGATCAGCTTGCGGAAACTATCGAAATTGACTTAGGTCGTGAAGTTCGCCCTGAAGTACGCGTGTATCGCATCACCAACGACAATAAAGACCTCAAGTATTTGGATCGCATCGAGTACCGCCGATTGAAAGCGCGACTTGATAGCAACACCAAGTATGACGACTTCACCACCATCGCGTTCAAAATCCGTGGCAGTAACTCGCTCTCACGTAGCGCGGAGAATAAGCTGGGCGTGGTGCCAACCCGTAAACTGCAAATTCCAGATGGGTTAGGAGGTTGGACGCAAGAGCTTTACCCGACCCGAGACATAGCACCGGCTATCCGCTACATCATTCTTGATAGTGGATTGAGTGATGTTCACATCGGTCATTACGAGCTGTTGCGTTTGCATGAGGTGTGGAAAGCCAGAGGGGATACGTTCGACGCAGTATTCACCGACAGCAGCACCTTGTTCGAGGTATTGAAGAAAGTCTTGCTCGTCGGTTATTCCGAGCCAACGCTCAAATACGGTCAAATCATTCCAGTTCGGGATGAGCCAAGAACCACTTTTGATTTTCAGTACCAACCGGACAACATGCTCGGTAAAGGCTTGGAGCGCTCAGGCAGCTTTATCCGCGAAGAAGAGCCCGACGGTGTGGAGGTGGAATACTTCTCCACTCTGACATGGAAACCGGAAACCATAATGTGCTTGCTGCCTAGTGACCTCGGCATCAAGCCGGAGAAAGTCAGAGCGTTTGGAGTGACCGACCCAACTAAAGCGTGGCAATTTGGTATGCGAGTGCGACGTAAGAAGCGCTACCGACGCTTTCAGTATTCATTCCAAACTGAGATGGATGCCTTTAGCTCTAACTATCTCGATTACGTTGCTTTGGGTGACGATGTGCCAGGTTACGCGCAAAGCGGCAGATTGGAAGGGTTTAGCATTCAGAACGGCAAGACGCACCTATGGCTAGACTTGCCACTGGAATGGGAAAGCGGCGTGCATCACATCACCGTCCGAAAACCCGATGGTAGGGCATCAGGGCCGCATGTTTGCACTAAAGGGAGTCATCCTAACGAAGTCATCATCACCAGTAACTTGGGCTTTACGCCTTCACTAGACGGCGAAATGGAACCACCATTGTGGCTGTTTGGGCCTGCGGATAAGTGGTGTTATCCAGCGCTCATTAATGATGTGACGCCACAAGGCACTGAGAAGTGCAGCGTTAAGGCGGTGAACTATGATGTGCGCGTGTATGAGGATGATGAAAACGAACCCGACGAACAGGG
>NZ_JAWOTW010000057.1:0-1697 GCF_033339075.1 Vibrio sp. 970 | reverse complement strand
CTGGATACCAATAACGGTCCAGCCAACGGCACGGTCTCTGTCAACCCGGACGGCAGCGTGACCTACACGCCGAACGACAACTACCACGGTACAGACAGCTTCACGTACATCGTTACGTCGGGTGGGGTCAGTGAGTCCACCACGGTGAACGTCGATGTCACACCAGTGAATGATGCGCCAGTGGCAAACGATGATACCGCTGTTACTGACGAAGATACACCAGTGACGATTGATGTCTTGCCAAACGATACTGACATCGATGGTGATACGTTAAGCATTGATTCGGCGTCTGTGCCGAGTGACCAAGGTACAGTTGAAATTGTTGACGGCAAGTTGGTGTTCACACCGGCTGAGAACTTCCATGGTGACGCTGAAATCACTTACACCGTTAGCGATGGTGCACTGACTGACCAAGCGACGGTCAACGTCACCGTGAATGCGGTGAACGACACGCCTGTGGTTGAAAGTAGCATTGCAGACCAAACCTTGGCGGAAGATTTCACCCCATACAGCATCAATCTGAATACCGCTTTCAGCGATGTGGATAACGTGGATGGCGAGTTAACGTTTAGCGTCTCTGGTAATAGCAACATTCAAGTGGCGATCGTCAATGGTATTGCTACGTTCACTCCAACGGCAGACTGGAATGGCTCAGAAACCCTAACCTTTACCGCCACCGATCCAAGCGGTGAAAGCGTTAGCCAAACGGTGAACTTTACGGTTACCCCTGTAGCGGACATCGTGGCAGACAACGCGACAGTTGTGGAAGACACGCCAACCATCATTAAGGTCTTAGGTAACGATACGTTTGAAGGCGACGACAAAGTGGTGTCGCTGGATACCAACAACGGCCCAGCCAACGGCACGGTCTCAGTCAACCCGGATGGCAGCGTGACCTACACGCCGAACGATAACTACCATGGTACAGACAGCTTCACGTACATCGTCACGTCGGGTGGGGTCAGTGAGTCCACCACGGTGAACGTCGATGTCACACCAGTGAATGATGCGCCAGTGGCGACCAATGACACGGCGATTACTGATGAAGACACGCCAGTGACGATTGATGTCTTGCCAAACGATACTGACATCGATGGTGATACGTTAAGCATTGATTCGGCGTCTGTGCCGAGTGAGCAAGGGACAGTCGAGATTGTTGACGGCAAATTGGTCTTCACACCAGCTGAGAACTTCAATGGTGATGCCGAAATCACTTACACCGTCACCGATGGTTCACTGACCGACCAAGCGACGGTCAACGTCACCGTAAATGCGGTGAACGACGCGCCTGTGGTTGAAAGCAGCATTGCAGACCAAACCTTGGCAGAAGACTTTACGCCATACAGCATCGATCTGAATACGGCCTTCAGTGATGTGGATAACGTGGATGGCGAGTTAACGTTTAGCGTCTCTGGTAATAGCAACATTCAAGTGGCGATCGTCAATGGTATTGCTACGTTCACTCCAACGGCAGACTGGAACGGCTCAGAAGCATTGACGTTTACGGCGACCGATCCAAGCGGCGAAAGCGTTAGCCAAACGGTGAACTTCACGGTTGCGCCTGTGGCGGACATCGTGGCAGACAACGCGACGGTTGTGGAAGACACGCCAACCATCATCAAGGTCTTAGATAACGACACGTTCGAAGGCGACGACAAAGTGGTGTCGCTGGATACCAATAACGGTCCAGCTAACGG
>NZ_JAWOTW010000056.1:0-1730 GCF_033339075.1 Vibrio sp. 970 | reverse complement strand
CCTGCCGCTGCCGCAGCAAGACCAGGACCGACATAAGGAATGCCAACTAAAGATTTGTATGCCGCTGACGCTGATTCGTAAGCGTTAAGCATGATTTGGACACGCGCTGCGGTTTTACCAATACGAGCGGCGTTTTTATTTTCACTGCTTTGCAGCTCGGAAATTTGACCGAGGAAGTTGCTCATGCCTCGAACGCGTTCTTGCATCAAGCGCTCTTCACGATACGCCCGTTTTTCAGCTTCGACTTTGGCCTTTTCTGTTTTGGCTTCTTCACTCTTAGCAAAAGACTCGATTGATGCTTCCAAAGCATCATCTTCTAAATCTTTACGCGTCTTTTCTGCATTTAGATAGAACTCTGTCTCACGGTCACGATACTCAGCTTTTAGCGCTTCCAAGGTATCAAAGCCACGACGCTTCAACTCTTGCTCGGACACCTGCATTTCTTCGATGTCACGCAAGCGTTGCTCATGCGCTAAGATGAGTTTTTCACGCTCATTCGCGTACTGCATATCAAGCGATGCTAGGCGCGATGCGCCAGAGGCTTGCGCTTTACCAACGCTAGGATCGTCTTTTAAAGTCCGAATCGGCGGTTGTGGCTTGGTGTTGTCATCACCCGTACCATCACGTTTAAAACCAAGCTCTTGGTCTTCATATTGGCGCTGATACTTATCAACGGTATTGATGAGCGCTTCATACTCTGCAGCGAGCTTGGCAACTTTGGACTCTTGAGCGCTAACTCTTTCACTAAAGCGCGAGTTAGCCATACGTGCTTGAACTTCAACATTGCCTTCAGCACTTCTTTCTGTTGCCTGCAAGCCCTCTAAAGCTTTCTGCGCTCTCTCAAGCTCTATCTTGACGGTTCTCGCTTCGTCGCGAGCATCACCAAGTTTCTTCAGTAAGCCATTTTTAGTTTTAGGGCTATCGCTCATGCTGTCGAACAGAGCGCCCCAATAATCAACTGAGACGACGAGCTGATCGGTAAACCAATCTATCTGTTCACTAGCGCCCAATACACCATTAGCAAAAGAACGTTGAAGTTTAAGACCAACATCTGTGAGCTTTTGGTCCATCTCTTTGAATTTCTCAATGTCATATTCCGACATGGAGACGTTCAAATCGTCGTACTTTTTGGTCAGCTCAAAGAGCTTTTGGCCTTGATTTTCAAGCAATGGCATCAAGGCCGAGGCATCGTTCGCGATACTCTCCAGATAAAATATCTGGCTTTTCATTGGAACGTTGGCTTGGTCCATCGCCGTTTTGATGGCAATCAAGGCATCGGGACCCGACAGCTCTTGCAGCTTCTCAATGGTCAGGCCGACTGTTGGTGCGATGTTCTCCATGAAGTCGGCAAATTCACCACCTTCATTTTCGGTAAAGTCGCCCAGCTTATCGTTGACGTCCTTCAGTATCTCGGCCATGTTTTCGCCGCTGATATTGAACTGCTCAGAGGCGTATCCCAAGGCTTGAATTTGCTGGACCGATACCTGAGCAACGGTGGCCATCTTTTCGATTTCACGCGCTTGTTGCGCCTGCTGCGTAATGAGGTAAGCCGTGGCACCTGTCACGGCACCAATGCCTGCCGAGACATAACCTGCAGCATCTAACACGCCGCGACCTGCGTTTTTGGCGCGGTCTGCGGTTTGCTCTAAAGAGCGGCTTAATGATAGGTTTGAGTCGTTCGCCGCTTTGGCTTCTTTGGTGTAGCCGCGCAGCATCTTTTTGGCGTAATC
>NZ_JAWOTW010000055.1:0-1733 GCF_033339075.1 Vibrio sp. 970 | reverse complement strand
CCTGCCGCTGCCGCAGCAAGACCAGGACCGACATAAGGAATGCCAACTAAAGATTTGTATGCCGCTGACGCTGATTCATAAGCGTTAAGCATGATTTGGACACGCGCTGCGGTTTTACCAATACGAGCGGCGTTTTTGTTTTCACTGTTTTGTAGCTGAGAGATTTGACCGAGGAAGTTGCTCATGCCTCGAACGCGCTCTTGCATCAAGCGCTCTTCACGATACGCCCGTTTTTCAGCTTCGACTTTGGCCTTTTCTGTTTTGGCGTTTTCACTGCGAGCGAATGCATCGACAGAACGTTGCAGCGCCTCTTCTTGCTCTGCTTCAAACTCGGCTTGTGAGGTTCTAAAAAACTCTTTCTCGCGATCACTGTACTCGGTTTTTAATGCCTCCAAGGTATCAAAACCACGACGCTTCAACTCTTGCTCGGACACCTGCATTTCTTCGATGTCACGCAAGCGTTGCTCATGTGCTAACATGAGCTTTTCTCGCTCACTCGCGTACTGCATATCAAGCGATGCTAGGCGCGATGCGCCAGATGCCTGTGCTTGGTCAAGACTAGGATCGCTTTTTAGACGTCTAATTGGAGGTTGTTCTGGGTATTGTGGCTTATCACTTTTGCCATCTCTATTGAAACCTAGAACATCATCTTCATACTGGCGATGGTATTTATGTACCGTCTCTAATAGCGATTCATATTCTTGTTTGAGTTTATTTACTTTCGTTTCAGCTTTTTCGACTTTTTCGCTAAATCGCGAGTTAGCCATACGTGCTTGAACTTCAATATTTCCAACAGCGCTCTTTTCTGTTGCCTGCAAGCTCTCTAAAGCTTTTTGTGCTCTTTCTAACTCTATCCTTACAGTTCGTGCATCATCCTGAGCATCATGCTTTTTCTTTAGAATACCACTAGCGGTTTTAGGGTCGTCACTCATGCTATCTAATTTGGTACTCCAAAAATCGATAGCGATGGTTAACTTTTTAGTAACCCAATCAATTTGCTCACTAGCACCTAGAACGCCATTAGCAAAAGAACGTTGAAGTTTAAGACCAACATCTGTGAGCTTTTGGTCCATCTCTTTGAATTTCTCAATGTCATATTCCGACATGGAGACGTTCAAATCGTCGTACTTTTTGGTCAGCTCAAAGAGCTTTTGGCCTTGATTTTCAAGCAATGGCATCAAGGCCGAGGCATCGTTCGCGATACTCTCCAGATAAAATATCTGGCTTTTCATTGGAACGTTGGCTTGGTCCATCGCCGTTTTGATGGCAATCAACGCATCGGGACCCGACAGCTCTTGCAGCTTCTCAATGGTCAGTCCGACTGTTGGCGCGATGTTCTCCATGAAGTCAGCAAATTCACCACCTTCATTTTCGGTAAAGTCGCCCAGCTTATCGTTCACGTCCTTGAGAATATCAGCCATGTTTTCGCCGCTGATATTGTATTGCTCAGAGGCATACGCCAAGGCTTGTATTTGCTGGACCGATACCTGAGCAACGGTGGCCATCTTTTCGATTTCGCGCGCTTGTTGCGCCTGCTGCGTAATGAGGTAAGCCGTGGCACCTGTGACGGCACCAATGCCTGCCGAGACATAACCTGCAGCATCTAACACGCCACGACCTGCGTTTTTGGCGCGGTCTGCGGTTTGCTCTAAAGAACGGCTTAATGATAGGTTTGAGTCGTTCGCCGCTTTGGCTTCTTTGGTGTAGCCGCGCAGCATCTTTTTGGCGTAATC
>NZ_JAWOTW010000054.1:0-1835 GCF_033339075.1 Vibrio sp. 970 | reverse complement strand
TAGCGGCCATCGTCCGTGCCGTGAAACTTGATGGGATGATGGCGCGTTTCTGACGGTACGGTGTCGACCGTTATCCAGTAGCCCTCACCATTTAAGATGCGCAGCGCATAGAACGTCTCGCCATTAACCTCGAACGTCTGCTTAATGTCCACCATGCCCACGGAATATTCCACCACGGGGTCGGCTTCATGTGGGACGTAATAGTTGGTCGGGTATTCAACATAATCGCCTTGTTTGCAGTTATGCAAATCAGGGTCACGCGACCAAAAGTTAAGAATGTCTGCTCCATCTTCGTTTCGCCAGCCACCATCACCACTTGCTTCGGTGATCTCACGAATACCAGGCGAACCGGATATTTTGATGATGTGGCCAGATTCCCATTCAACAGGCCAGTATTCTGTGGCGAGTCCATCCACATCGCTCACCACGCCGAGCGTATCGTCCACCACATTGACTTGACTCGGAGTGATGGAGTTAATCGGCCCTTCTAGCTCGATCCCTGCCGTGGAAGACGTCGAACCGACCTCGCGTGAGGTGTAAATGTTTTCGTGCGCTGGGTGGCTGGTCACGTCCTCCCCTGGTGCAAACACTTGATAACTGATGTCCCCTGCGTATTTCGACACTGGCGTGTCACTGATGGTGATGTCGTCGCCCGTAAGCTCAAACTCGCCATTGCCAATGGCGGTCATCATGAGCAGGTACTCTTCATCTTCTGAGAAATACCAATGCGGCTCACTGATGATGTCAGGGAAAGTTTTGTGGCGTCCAAACAGCTCAGGGATTACCCCCATCAATCGCACTCGGTTGCCTTGTGCGTTGGCTTCATAAATCGGACTGCCTTCTGGCATGGTTTTCTGGAAGTTGTCAGGGATTTGGTTCATGGCGTAGATGGCCGCGCCAGCCGCCACCACTGCGATCACCGCATAAGCGATACTTGCAGGGTCTTTCGGCTCGGCAACCAACTCCACTAAGTCACCGTCTTGCCAAACATAATCAAACCAATCTGAGGAAGTGCGCTGTTTTTTATTCACGAAATAAGAAAACGGCGGCGTTTCTGATACGTAGTAACCTTTGATGTTCGCAGCCATCCAATCATTGAGCGTTTGCCCAGGTTTGATTGGGGTAAACTCGCACTTACTACGATTGAGCTTGTTGGGATAAACCGCTAGTACAGTCATGTTCGATGTAGTACCTCGTAATTAGTGACATACGCTCAAAATCAGACAGGCTACAGAGCCAAGGTCGGCCCATTTTTCGCCCTGTTTGAGCCACTTTCAGCCCGTTTTCATTCACCACGACACCCACATGCACCAAAGTATCTTCAATCAGGTGGCATGCGATTGCGCTGTCTATCGGGGCGGTTTCAACATACCCACCCACCAATTGGTGATAGGCGTCGGTCATGCCTGCTTTGTCGTCTGGGTCCACGGTCCCAAAGCTGTCCAATAGGGATAAGCCGTGATGATGGTGGCGAACCAAACGAACAAAGCCCCAACAATCCAGACCATGCTCGTCACGACCATGGTCAAGATAAGGCACCGCCATTAACTCATTTAAAGTCATTAGTTCCCCTGGTACTTGAGTCCTTTGGTGATTGTTGGCGTGTAGCGGCGTTTCGGCCATGCTCGGTTCACCAAGTCATGAAACGACGCGACAACGCCAACGGTTTGGATGTTGTCTTTTTCACTGACCGCCGTCAGCGTGAGGGGTGGCTCGGCAGGTGCCGAGACATGGGGATACAAGTAAAAGCGATACGTGATGGTCACTTTGCTGCCATCTTCCATGGCTTTATCAATAAAGCGACGGGCCTCGCCCGTCACGTTATCAATCTGGAA
>NZ_JAWOTW010000053.1:0-1841 GCF_033339075.1 Vibrio sp. 970 | reverse complement strand
TAGCGGCCATCGTCCGTGCCGTGAAACTTGATGGGATGATGGCGCGTTTCTGACGGTACGGTGTCGACCGTTATCCAATAGCCCTCACCATTTAAGATGCGCAGCGCATAGAACGTCTCGCCATTGACCTCGAACGTTTGCTTGATGTCCACCATGCCCACTGAATATTCCACCACGGGGTCGGCTTCATGTGGGACGTAATAGTTGGTCGGGTATTCAACATAATCGCCTTGATTGCAATTGTGTAAATCAGGATCACGCGACCAAAAGTTAAGAATGTCTGCTCCATCTTCGTTTCGCCAGCCACCATCACCGCTTGCTTCGGTGATCTCACGAATACCAGGCGAACCGGATATTTTGATGATGTGGCCAGCTTCCCATTCAACAGGCCAGTATTCTGTTGCGAGTCCATCCACATCGCTCACCACGCCGAGCGTATCGTCCACCACATTGACTTGGCTCGGAGTGATGGAGTTAATCGGCCCTTCTAGCTCGATCCCAGCCGTGGAAGACGTCGAACCGACCTCGCGTGAGGTGTAAATGTTTTCGTGCGCTGGGTGGCTGGTCACGTCCTCCCCTGGCGAAAACACTTGATAACTGATGTCCCCTGCGTATTTCGACACAGGCGTGTCACTGATGGTGATGTCGTCGCCCGTAAGCTCAAACTCGCCATTGCCAATGGCGGTCATCATGAGCAGATACTCTTCATCTTCTGAGAAATACCAATGCGGCTCACTGATGATGTCAGGGAAGGTTTTGTGGCGTCCAAACAGCTCAGGGATGATCCCCATCAATCGCACTCGGTTGCCTTGTGCGTTGGCTTCATAAATCGGACTGCCTTCTGGCATGGTTTTCTGGAAGTTGTCAGGGATTTGGTTCATGGCGTAAATGGCCGCGCCAGCCGCCACCACCGCGACAACAATAGCCGCTATAGCTTGAGATACGGGATCTTTTGGTTCTGCCACCAGTTCAATGTAATCCCCTTTTTTCCATACATAACTAAACCAGTCTGAAGATGTTTTCTTCTCTCCGTTTACAAAATAGGAAAAAGGTGGCGTGTTCGATACGTAGTAACCTTTGATGTTCTCTGCCATCCAGTTATTAAGCGTCTTTCCAGGTGGTACTGGAGTAAAGTCACGCTTACTTCGATCTAGCTTATTTGGGTAAACCACTAACATACTCATGTTCGATGTAATACCTCGTTATTAGCGACATACGCTCAAAATCAGACAGGCTACAGAGCCAAGGTCGGCCCATTTTTCGCCCTGTTTGAGCCACTTTAAGCCCGTTTTCATCCACTACGACACCCACGTGAACCAAAGTATCTTCAATCAGGTGGCATGCGATTGCGCCATCTATCGGGGCGGTTTCAACATACCCACCCACCAATTGGTGATAGGCGTCGGTCATGCCTGCTTTGTCGTCTGGATCCACAGTCCCAAAGCTGTCCAACAGGGGTAAGCCGTGGTGATGGTGGCGAACCAAACGAACAAAGCCCCAACAATCCAGACCATGATCGTCACGACCATGGTCAAGATAAGGCACCGCCATTAACTCATTTAAAGTCATTAGCTCCCCTGGTACTTGAGTCCCTTAGTAATTGCTGGCGTGTAACGGCGCTTTGGCCATGCTCGGTTTACCAAGTCATGAAACGACGCCACCACGCTCACGGTTTGGATGTTGTCTTTTTCACTGACCGCCGTCAGCGTGAGAGGTGGCTCAGCAGGTGCCGAGATATTGGGATACAAGTAAAAGCGATACGTAATGGTCACTTTGCTGCCATCTTCCATGGCTTTATCAATAAAGCGACGGGCCTCGCCCGTCACGTTATCAATCTGGAA
>NZ_JAWOTW010000052.1:0-1983 GCF_033339075.1 Vibrio sp. 970 | reverse complement strand
GGTAATGAACGTCCTCAAGAAAAACGCCTCCCATTGGGAGGCGTTTTTCGTATCTGCCAGATGTAAAAAAGGTCGCCGGTTTGGGCAACCTTTTGCGTTCTATCGTTCAGTTCGCACAACGAGTGTTACGTTAAATTACTCATTACTTTCTTTTAAACCAAAGCAGTCCCACTCTATCAGCAATCGACTAAAATTATTTTTTGAAAGATATTTGGCATCTACACACTTACCATCATCATCGTACAGCACAAGGAAAAAAGAACTCGATTCTAGTGTACGACCTAACGAAAGCCATTGAGCAACAATTGTCTCGTAATGTTCTTGATATGATGCGATTTCAAAGCCTTTGTTATTCGATGTTTTAAAATAAATTTTTAGTTTCACGCTTTATCCCATTTATCTCATACACATCATATTTAAGACTAGGTTTGTGTGAGCAATTGAACGTTCTTAATAGACTTAGGCCAAAAAAAACCACTATATACGCAATTGAGCACTATTATAAAGTTACATGCATATCAACACTTTGTGAGTATTGCGTTATGGCTTTGTGTAAAATAAAAAAATACGACACTTTAGTAGATGCTCATACGATTAAACTTCTCGAAAATTTAACAATGGAAATTGGAAATGAAGAAGTTGCTCTACAAGTCACTATTTTGTCATTTGAAAAACTTTGGCATCAAATGGAAATGCATGGAGAGCCCAAAAACACATTTGAATGGCTTCAAATCGAAGCAAAGAAGCTCATAATTTAAAGCAACATAACGTTGTGGTGGTGATTATTATTCCTATTACGTTAAATAGCCGACTTAGCATCTCAAAACGCCAATCTGACGCTCTCAAAACGCTCCTGGAGCGTTTTTAAGCACTTATCCTTACCTAATTAGCCAGAAATCGGGCTGTAAGTTTGTGACGCTTTCAGAGCGATTTACAGGACAAAAAGTTCGCAGTTCGATTGAAACAAAAAACGCCCTCTAAGGGCGTTTTTTCTATGTTTTCATCTTATCGATGGCATCTTTGGTGATCAGCTCGTTAGCTATCTCTAAGTTCTCTTTGTACTTCTTCTCTTTGTACTTCTCATATTCAAATCGAGATAACGAACTTCTCGGATCGTACTCGTAACGCTGACAGAATTGCTCAAAAGTAACAGCTGCACTCATAGACACCTCTTAATCTTTAAACTGAAAACTTCGCATAAAGCTCTGGCTCTTTAGAGAGTAGAGTTAGGACTTTGCTTGCTAAACCTGTCGGATTTCTCCGTCCTTGCTCCCAACTTTTCACGGTATCAATACTCACATCCATCGCTTGTGCCAACTCTTTTTGGCTGACATCCAGTTGTGCTCGGATCGCTTTAACATCGGCAATCTCATAACGAGTGACATTCGCAGGAGTCTGCTCTCCTTTTGCAATCGCTTCGGCTTGCTTCATCGATGTATAAAGTTCATCAAAAATACTATTGCTCATTGTCATACTCTCTCTTAATCGACCTCGACACTTCTTTAAGGAGATTCTTCTCTTTCTGAGTTAAAGAGTCCTTTCTCCCTTTCTTGTACAGCAACACCAAATAGACAACATCAGGTTGGATCAGTAAGTAAATCGTTCGATAACCACCACTCTTACCTGTCGATTCTCCAGCAAGGCGAACTTTTCTTAGCCCTCCCGTTCCGACAATCAACGATCCCATTTCTGGGTTTTTGATGATGTCTGACTGCAACGCTCGAAACTCTTCATCCGTGAGCATCTCTTTTCGCTGAGATTCAAACAATGGCGTTTCAATAAACTCTAATGCGTAGCTAATAACCCGATCCTCTCCCAAAAGAATAGGAGTACATTGTACTCCTGGCAAGCGTATTTTCAAATGTATTAACGATTAAATCCGAAACCTCGACCTCTGCGATTTTGTCGTGCTAACGACTGCTCTTGCTGTATTGCTTTTCCAACGACTGGAGCTGCTGCGTCAAGTTGTTTACTTGCATGGTC
>NZ_JAWOTW010000051.1:0-2231 GCF_033339075.1 Vibrio sp. 970 | reverse complement strand
GGGTATAGGAAGTATAAACCACCTTTTTGCTCCTCATCCGAAGTATCTTACCTGAAATTCCCTCACTCGTTTACCGCTCAAGCCCCAATTTTAACTGCCGGTCCAGCCTAAACCGCTCTAATAAGGTTCGATTTGGCGGTAAAATCTCTAGCCTGATAGCTCGAGAGATACAAACTGCCCCACCGCCCCGTTTAAAAGTTGGCAGTGTTGAGCAGTGTTGGATTTGGGGTCGTCAGTCAAAGAGACGACTCTGTGATGGATCGAACAGGCTGGGAGTCAGTGGCGGCGCTCGTTCTGGTGGCAGCTCACGCTGCTTGGCGGCATTCGCCTTGGCTGTTTTCTGTTTCAGATGCTTGAGAATCTGCTCAATGACCTTCGGATCTTCGATGCTGGCAATCACTTTGACGTGACCGCCGCAGTGTTCGCAGACTTCAATATCAATATTGAAGACTCGCTTGAGGCGTTGCATCCAGGTCATGGCGCGGTGGCGCTCTGCAGGACTCTTGTCACGCCAGTTAGTATCGAGACCTTCCGATTTGTCGGGCTTCTTGCCCCGCTTGGCGGGTGTTACTTGAACTCGGTGTTTGCTGTTCGGTGCAAAGACGCCGTGGAAGCGTGTGAGGTTGACTCGCGGCTTAGGTACCAACGCAGCGAGTTTGGCGATGAAGTCCAGCGGCTCGAAGATCACATGGGTGGTGCCATTGCGGTACGGAGTTTTGAGCTCGTAACGCACCTGCCCATTGGCGGTTAATGCCAGACGTTTTTCTGAAACCGCTGGCCGACTAATGTAGCGACACAAGCGCTCAAGCTTATCCCGCTGATGCGCTTCGGCCATCACACCGGCGTGTAGCGAGAAACCAGCATGGTTGGCTACTCGACTGCTTGAGTCGGCTTTATCCTCACGCCCTGGCAAGGTTTGCAGGGTGAAGACTTTGCGCCCTTGCTGGGGGCCGACGGCAATGCGATACGTAACCGAAGCACCATGTAATTGAGTCAGCGTATCGTCTTCGCCCTCTTCCAGTGTCAACCACGTATTCTCGGCATCACGCTCCAAAATCCCACGCTTTTCCATGCAGCGAGCGATGCGATGGCTGAGGGTGTGAGCGAGCGTATTCAGCTCATCGTAAGTGGGTGCCTTGACACGATGGAAGCGTTGCTTGCCATAGTCATCTTCGGCATAGACACCATCGAGAAACAGCATGTGGTAGTGGACATTGAGATTTAGCGCGGAGCCAAAGCGTTGGATAAGAGTCACTGAGCCAGTTTGTGCAGAGGCTTTGGTGTAACCGGCTTTTTTGATCAGATGAGTTGAGAGTGTACGATAGACGATACTCAAGACCTGGCCCATCAGCTGGGGATGGCGAGCCAGCAAAAAGCGTAGCTGGAAAGGAAAGCTGAGCACCCACTGGCGAATGGGCTCCTTGGGGAAGACTTCGTCTATCAGCAGCGCCGCACTCTCGGCCATCCGGCGGGCACCGCAGCTAGGGCAAAAGCCGCGTCGTTTACAGCTGAAGGCGACCAGACGCTCGTGATGACAATCCTCGCAGCGAACCCGCATGAAACCATACTCCAGACGGCCACATTGGAGGAGGTCGTTGAATTCTTGTTGGATGTAGCGAGGCAGGTGTTGACCTTGGGCTTCGAGTGAGGCTTTGAAGGCTGGGTAGTGCTGCTCAACCAGCTGGTAGAGCAGCGTCTGGTCGGGTTGGTGGCGTTCGTAACCGTTTGTTTGAGTGGGCGATTGACTCGCCGTGGCGTTCCTTGCCAGCGACATGGGTATCCTCCGCTGATACTGTGGTTATGTACAGTATCAGCGGCTTGCGTTCAGACGTCCAGTCTGGCCCTAGACATCGCTAAATGCTTAACCCGCAATAGCCCTCACGAGTTGTTATCAGCCACTACCGGTTGAGCGAGAAGGTTTTGGGTTCAGGGTGCTATTGCTCCACCAATCACAATACTGAAGCCCCAACTGTTATCAGTTGGGGCTTTTTCTTGTCTGTTTGCGGCGGTTGCGTTTTATCGGTAGTCGTCGAGCTCTGCACCATCCCACATAAGAGCTTAACGGTGCGATCTTCAACGCCATCACACAAAACTTTCTTTTTCACGCACAGTCAACTTATTGGATGTTTTATTAACAACCCAAAAGGAGATATTTAGCGGGCGGCCGGAAGGTGAATGCTAGGCATGATCTAACCCTCGGTCTCTGGCGTCGCGACTGCGAAATTTCGCGA
>NZ_JAWOTW010000050.1:0-2288 GCF_033339075.1 Vibrio sp. 970 | reverse complement strand
TTCCTCCTTAGCTCAGTTGGTAGAGCGACGGACTGTTAATCCGCAGGTCGCTGGTTCGAGCCCAGCAGGAGGAGCCACTTTTAAAGCCGCATCACTTGATGCGGCTTTTTTGTATCTGCTTTATACGTCATTTCTCACTTTCCCATTTATCTGCACTTCATTTCTAAACATCAGCGAACATTAAATCCTTTCTTCAAAAACACTTATTTCACGCTAAAAATTTAATCCTCATCGTAATTTCAATACGCATTAGTATCCGAGCATATTCATCTTCACTAAGATGCCCGAGTTATTACATTTCTTCTTTTAGCTATGCCTTGCATAGTGATAACACTTTATTTGTGAGCTAAATATGAAACTAAAAACTCAAGCCTATTTATTATCTGCGATCATATTGCTAGCTCTCCTAGCTCTGACCGCAACGGGCTTATGGACACTTCGCGTCGCAAGTAACCTTGATAACAAAGCTCGAGTTACTGAGCTATTTAAAAGTGCGTACAGCATACTTACCGAAGTAGAAAAGATGGCTATCGAAGGCAAAATGCCGGAAGACGAAGCGAAAGCATTAGCCACTCGCCTACTTCGTAACAATATCTACAAAGACAACGAATACGTTTATGTCGCAGATGAAAATATGATGTTCATCGCCGCACCACTAGACCCTCAACTGCACGGAACCAGCTTCCATGACTTTAGAGATGGCAGTGGTAATAGCGTAGGCCAACTCATTCTAGATGTATTGGGGCACAAAACAGGTCAGATCGTTGAATATACCTGGAGCCAAAAACAAGCTGATGGCAGCATTGAAGAAAAACACTCGATAGCAGAAAAAACACCACACTGGGGCTGGGTTGTCGGTACAGGTATTGGCTTTAATGAAGTTAACGCACGTTTTTGGTCGACAGCACAATGGCAGCTTGTGCTGTGTCTGATTATCGCGGGAAGTATTCTAAGTGGCCTGATCATTTCGATTCGCAAAATGCTTCATCTACTTGGTGGAGAGCCTAACGACGTGCGTAAAGCAGTTCAAGCTGTCGCTCAAGGAGACATTCAGACCAGTTTTGATACTGTGGCACCGAGAGGAAGTATCTATCGTGCCGTGCAAGATATGAGTCAATCACTAGCTACCATGGTGACAAACCTAGAGAAGTCTATGCATGCACTGCGCGCAGAGTTGTCTGCCGTAGAAGCTCGATCAAATACGATTGCCGATCTTACCGTATCTCAGCAGCAATCAACGGCGATGATTGCCACTGCGATGACTGAAATGGCATCTTCAGCCAACCATGTTGCCAATTCAGCAAGCGACACCGCAAACAATACGGACGAGGCTGACAAACAAAGCCAACATACTCAGAAACTCATTCATAACACGGTTGAAAACATTCAAGGTTTAGCTTCTCAATTAAATACTGCGAGTAAAGCGGTCGCCGATCTAGATCAGGATGTAAATAATATTGTAAAAGTGCTCGATGTGATTGGTGATATTGCAGAGCAAACAAACCTATTGGCACTCAATGCAGCCATTGAAGCAGCACGTGCTGGAGAACAAGGCCGAGGCTTCGCAGTCGTTGCTGATGAGGTACGCAACCTAGCAGGACGCACACAAGACAGCACAAAAGAGATTCAGTATATGATCTCCAATCTGCAAGAAGGCTCTCGCAATGCCATTCACACAATGGAAATATGTGCAGAAACCAGTGAAAGCACTGTTACAGAGTCTAAGAATGCCTCTGAAGCTCTACAGCAAATTGTAACGGCGTTAGAATCTATCACCACAATGAGCCAGCAGATCGCTACTGCTGCCGCTGAGCAGACGCAGGTTAGCGATGATATTGCGCTACGCATAAACCTTATCGAGGAAAGCGGAGGCCAACTCAACTCTGTCGTAACCGAGAGCCAATCAAGTACTCAAAGTTTAGCTTCACTAGCGAATGAGCTAGAAGGTTGGGTAAACAAGTTCTCAGTAAAGCACTAGTTTAAAGTCAATTGTTCAATAAAAAGCACGTTTTCAGACGTGCTTTTTTGTTTTTATCGCCTTTATTTTGCAAGTGAACACACTATCAATGTTAAAACATCGCTTAAAGCATGGCGCATTGCTGCTAAAAACGCATAAAAACAGCCCACTCCGAGCACAAATTCATCAAACGATATTTTATTTTAATTTTATTGTTGACCTGAAAGCCGAAAAGCCTTTTAATACACCTCGTCGCCCGGATAGCTCAGTCGGTAGAGCAGAGGATTGAAAATCCTCGTGTCGGTGGTTCGATTCCGCCTCCGGGCACCAC
>NZ_JAWOTW010000049.1:0-2322 GCF_033339075.1 Vibrio sp. 970 | reverse complement strand
TTCCTCCTTAGCTCAGTTGGTAGAGCGACGGACTGTTAATCCGCAGGTCGCTGGTTCGAGCCCAGCAGGAGGAGCCATATTAGAAGAAGCCGCATCATTTGATGCGGCTTTTTTGTATTAGTTTAAAGCTAAGCTCTCTCCTACTACCCACGAAATAACATAAGCGCTTTGATTATTAAAAACCGCTTACCGCAAGCTAACTATCGACTCACTAAGTAACCAGAAAATATTAACCACAAACGCGCGTGGCAAATGGTATGCCTTTCAACTAAAAAAAAGCCAGGTAAAAACCTAGCTTTTTAATTCAATCGGCCATCTCTGAAATCAGCTTAAACCACCAAGACAAATATACTTTGTCTCCAGATATTCATCGAGGCCTTGCTTAGCACCTTCCCGTCCAACACCCGACTCTTTAACTCCACCAAATGGAGCCACTTCAGTAGAGATGATCCCTTCATTCACTCCAACCATGCCATACTCTAAACCTTCACTAAAAGTCACAATACGCTTCAAGCTATTCGTATAGAAATAACAAGCCAAACCATATTCTGTATCGTTCGCCATTTCGAGAACTTGATCATCATTTTCAAAGGTAACAATAGGCAACACAGGCCCGAATAGCTCTTGCTGAACAATCGACATATTCTGCGTCACACTATCCAAAAGAACGGGCTCCATAAAGCGACCAGGCCGTCTCTGTGGAGAGTTAGCAATAGAGGCTCCTTCTTGTACAGCTTGATCGATCACCGCTTCTAGTCGATGCTTAGAGGCCATGGTAATAACAGGACCTAATGTGACACCTTTCTCTAAACCATTGCCAAGCTTTAATTTGCTTAACTTCGACAATACTTTATCAACAAAAGCTTGTTTTACATTTTTATGAACATATAGCCGATTGGTACAAACACATGTTTGCCCTGCATTACGGAACTTCGACGCGACAAGCCCTTCCGCAGCCGCATCTAAGTCTGCATCTTCAAACACGATGAAAGGCGCATTACCACCCAACTCCATCGACACCGCCTTGACTGAATCACTGGCTTGCTTCATCAAAATTTTCCCAACGCGCGTAGACCCCGTAAAAGAGATCTTCTGAATCCTAGGATCAGTACTTAGTACTTGACCAAACTCAGCAGCCTGTTCTGATACCACGACAGAAAGCAGTTCTTTAGGGATACCAGCCTGATAAGCTAATTCAACAACAGCAATTGCAGTGAGAGGGGTAAGCTCTGATGGCTTGATCAACATGCCACAACCTGCCGCTAGGGCTGGTGCTACTTTTCTTGTAATCATCGCAATAGGGAAGTTCCAAGGTGTAATTGCAGCGCATACTCCCACAGGCTGGCGAATTGCAGATAGACGTCTATCTGTCGTGGGGGCAGGAATAACTTCGCCATAAGCACGTTTTGCTTCTTCTGAGAACCACTCGACAAAAGAGGCACCATACATCACTTCCCCTTTGCTCTCAGCTAAAGGTTTACCCTGCTCTAAGGTAATAATCGTGGCTATGTCTTCTGCATTATCAAGAAGTAGTTGATACCACCCCCTCAAACGACGAGAGCGCTCTTTGGCACTTGATTTAGCCCAACGGACTTGCTCCGTTTTGCACTGACCAATGAGCTCATCTAACTCATCAAGAGTACTAGGCTTTAACCGAATTAACTCTTGCTCAGTTGCAGGGTTGATGACCACAATTCCCTCATCGGAAGACCATTGCTTAAATACAGATTTCAGCGTTTCATTTTTTATTTGTTGCATCATCAAACATACTCCTCAAGAACTCCTCTTAGGTTAATCGCTACTAGCAAGTTCAGCAAAGAAAACAAAGTTTTCTAAAAGGCATTAATTTTCGGAAGACTTAGCTCTCTTCCTCACTATATTTCGGGAAATTGCGTAATCCACGCAACGACGGTCCCGCTCTAAACATGGAAGCAATGAATGTTTGAGAAATAAGATGTAGAAAATTATTGTTTAAGAGAGACGCTAACAAAACGCGCAGTGAGGAAGACTATTCATTCTACTACGGTTGAGGGCGAGTGTTATAAAGACTCATTGTTCAAATGACCAATCTTTCAACGAGGACATAATACAAACTCGGAGTAATTGGAAGTGCAGGCAGCAGGCCCATCTTCCTGAGAAACTCATGTGCCAAAAGGGTAAAGAAAGTCGTATTGTCTCGCCTTCAATGTGTAAATGCATTTCTAGGGGACACGACCAAACGAAAAAGCCCCAGTCTTTCGACTGGGGCTTAATATAAGTGGCGGAGTGGACGGGACTCGAACCCGCGACCCCCGGCGTGACAGGCCGGTATTCTAACCAACT
>NZ_JAWOTW010000048.1:0-2456 GCF_033339075.1 Vibrio sp. 970 | reverse complement strand
TTAACGAATTAGCTAAATCTTCCATGATTGATTATCTCCACTTCTGCGAGCGCATAACGCCGCATTAAGGTGTGAGCAACGCGACCACAGACCTAAACCTTACCACCGTAAACACGAAACCCAACGATGGAATGAAAAATGCCAAGCGTTGGGAATCACTCTTAAATGCTTTGTTATGTTAATTTTTTGATGAAAATTCAACTTCTTGAGGTGTGTTTCGATCTTTTTCGCAGATAACGACGGTATTGGCGAGTTTGTCGTGCCACCCCTGTTTACGCTTGTCCCAAGCCACCCAAAATATACCTAGTCCAAGAGGGATTGTCGCTAGGATATACCCAAGGTATCTTACAATATACTGTTGAAGGGTAGGTTTATCGCCAGTTTTAGCGTCTACAATTTTCGCTGATATAGCCATTTTACCTGGTGTCGCTTGACGATAAAGCCAGAAACCAATGATCGCTACCAATGGAAAAATCCAGCTTAAAATCAGGTCAGCGAAGCCTTGTACTAACGCATCGTTGTCAAAATATGCCCAGCCATAAACCGCTACTAGAATCGGGTATGTAAGGACACAAATTATCACAGTATCGATTAGACTAGCACCAACTCGAGGCCAAAAACCTGAATATTCGTACAAATCACTCATTTTCGCGGGAACATTATCTTTCATATTGTTTACCTAGTTTATATAACCAACGTAAATACATGATACGTAATGTAATTTCTTTCTCAAGACAATATTCAATTAATTGCAACACGCTTCAATTAACATAACGCCGCGTTAAGTAGTGAGCAACGCGACCACGAAACTTAATCAGACCACCGTAAACACTAAACCCAACGATGAAATGAAAAATGCCAAGCGTTGGGAATCTGTCTTAAACGCTTTGTTAGGCATTATTTTCGACTTAGCGCCTTTTCCATTCGTTCTGAGTTTTTACTAGCCCTAACGTAACCTTTGTCCGAATACCAAGAAAAAAGTGCATTCTTATCAAGAGTTCGATCAAAGGGATACACATCAAACTGTAACTTTGTACACCCAAGATTAATCGCAACTTCTTCTGCCTTTTGAAGAAGTGCACCGCCTAAACTTTGATGCCGAAACTCAGGAAGTACGTATATTTCATAAATAAAACCAAGTGATTTATCACTCCAATCCTCGAACGATAAAAACGCAGACTCAAGACCATCACATTTTGCTATGAATTCAAGAGTTCGCCCACTTTGAGCCCTTTCTGCACGAGAACGAATTGTACTATTTTGTATTTCATTTAAGTTATTAACTTGATTTATTTCTATCACAAGACCTCCGAGGTACAACTGATGCCTAACGCCCTGTTAAGGGGTGAGCAACGCAATACCAATGCCGCCGCATACCACCTTAAACACTAAAATCAACGCAAAGTAAAAACGCCACGCGTTGCGAATCCCTCTTGAACAGTTTGTTAGCTTGCTGCTTTCCCCAGAAGTTTATTATTTATTTCAACGACTCCGAAGAATAAGATTATCCCTATACCTCCATTTAACACAGCCAAAGCCGATGGAATAAAGAAGGTTGAAAGCTCTTTAGCATTCACCGCAGGCACCAATATGAACTTAACGTTGCATAAGTACCAAAGTAAAACAGGTAACACCGAATAAGTACACCCTAGAACACGGCTAGACAGGCTTAAACTTGATTCCTTCAAAAACGCAAACACAAATCGAAATACCGTAAAAAGCCCAGCACTACCTAGCAAGAAGGTACCCAGCACACCGACAGCAAAACCAATAATTAATAGGTTTTCGCTTATATATAATTCCTGTAGTGCGGTAATGCCTAACAGCAAAGAAATAATTGATGTTACTCGGTAAGCCTTAATTTGTCTGATTCTCATTATCTCTCCCCAGAAAGCTAACGCCGCATTAAGGGGTGAACAACGCCACCACCCTACCTAAACCATTGTGCCGTAAACACTAAAGTTAGTTCAAACCAAAACTGCCAAGCGTTGTGAATCCCTCTTGAATGCTTTGTTAGTTGCCAAACCTAAAGCTTTGACTTGAAGTTAATTGCCGTTTTGCCAACACTAGTTTTATGTGCTTTGAAAAACTCAAATCAGGCGCAGTTTCAAAGCGTTTGTCACTGAAACCACTTGGACCACGCAACGCCGTAGAAAACGAACTGACAACACCAAAAAGACCTTTTGGAGAAACAATGCCACAAAGCTGACTTTCAACAAGTAAATCGGTTTCTGAAACGGAAAATCCAACCAAAAGAGAAACCTGAGAACGATTTTCACAAACCCAAACGATTGGAAATTGAAGTACGAAACCTCACTCAAAACACACTGACTTTAAACTCTAAACATTCTGCTTTGCTGCGTTTTCCTCATTGGCAACTAACGCCTTGTTAAGGTGTGAGGCACGCAATACCGTAGCCTCCGCATACCACCTTAAACCCTAAACCTAACGCATGG